>JAOZQG010000025.1:11867-21622 GCA_029932365.1 bacterium
CCGCGTCTGCCAAGGGGATCGAGCTTCCCGAGGCGGAGGCGGGGAATCTGGCGGACGGTGGATTTGTGCTGGGTGCACTCTCTTCGACCGAAGAGATAGACTCTTACGTGGTCACGATACCGGCCCCGGCGCCGTACGTTTTTCGCGTCGTGGCGCTTACCGCCGATATAGAAGAGTTCACCTTTTCCATCAACGGGTCACCCAAGCCAAATATGGCGCTGGACCCGGTGACGATGGGTTACGGCCCGCCGGGCGTGTATCAGCTCCGCTCGAATCTGACGACCGCGGGCACTTACGATATTGACATCGCCTCGCCGGACGGGACTGGCGAATACTACCTGCTGGTGCTACCCTACTGAACGATGAAAGCTGTTGTCGTCTCGGACGGCAAAAAGGGGCACGTGAACCAGAGCCTGGCCTTCGCGGAGCTGCTGGAATGCAGCCCTCAGGTGCTGGAGATCCGTCCGCTGCCCGGCGTATGGGAACCGGCATCGCGCTTCTGCTCGCGGCTTTTGTCTCCCGCCAGATACCCGCGGCGGTGGATTTCATGGGTGCTGCGGAACGCCTTCGGCACTGTCGAGCCGGTAAGAGAAGGCGATATCGATTCGAGCGAACGCCCTCTGGTAATATCTGCCGGCACGACCACCGCCATCCCGGCGCTGGCGCTGGCAAGGCGGCTGGGTGGAAGAACGCTGCACATCCTGGGTCCCACATTCGTGCCGCCGCATCTGTTTGATGTCCTGGTGCTGCCGCGGCACGATTTACAGGGGCGGATTCCGCCAAATGTGCTCGCGCTGCCTGTCGCGCTCGGCCCGGTCGGTGGTAGCGCGCTAAAAGATTCACTTGGCGAGATGCGGCGTCGTGCCGAGCTTCAGCAGGAGCCAACCGGCGAGTTTCTGGCGCTGCTCATCGGCGGCGATTCGGCGCATAGGAAGATGCTACGGGAGCCGGTGCTGAACGAGGTGAAAGACATCGTCTCGCTTGCGCGCGAGCGAAATATGCAGCTACTGCTTACAACATCCAGGAGGACGCCCGCGGAAGTTGAGCAGGCGCTGATCGCGCTCTCGGAGCGGGAAAAAGACAGCTTCTTCCACTGCGTATGGGGCAGAACCGACGAGTACAATCCGGTTCCGGCGTATCTCAAACTTGCCGGCACCGTGATGGTCACTGACGACAGCGTTTCTATGGCTTCCGAGGCGATACTTATGGGTCATTGCCCGCTTATATTCCCGCTGGAGCACGTTGGCGGCTCGCGGAAGCTGGAGCGCTTTCATCAATACCTGTATGAGCGTGAACTCGCGAAACCTTTGCGGGCGGACGGGGATAACCGGCTATTGTGGGAATTCGCGCTTTCGCTTGAGCGGCGCGACCGCAATGCGGTTTATAATGCTCTAGGACTCCCGGAGCTTCTACATCGAGCGCGGGAGCTGCTGAATCTGAAAGTTGCCTCAAGAAACGGACACACGACAGGAACGTAAGAAGCTGAAACAGGGCACGTACCTGGCGCTCACTCACGTTCGCATTTACCTGGGATTCATCTTCCCGGTGGTCATGCTGATTCTCGGGCATTTTCAAATATGGATGTTCGTATGCGGCGCGGCATTCGTTTTGTGCGGCGTGGGTCTTAGGCTTTACTCCGCAGGCGTGCTGCGTAAAGACAGAAGGCTGCAACGCACCGGTCCCTACAGGCTGTGCCGCAATCCGCTGTATCTGGGAACTATCCTTATCCAGCTGGGGTTCGCCCTGGCCGCCGGCGTATGGACCTTTGTTGTCCTGGCACTGGTCGCATTTGGCGCGATATACATGGCCGTCACACTGCTGGAAGAGCGTTGGCTGAAGATGGTCTTCGGCAAGCCTTACGAAGAGTACATGCACGATACGCCGAGGCTGCTGCCGACTTTAAGGTCGTTTGGGGAATCGATTGCGCCGGTGCCGTTTTCGCTCAGGCAGGCATACTCCAATCATGAGCATAAGACGACGATAGCGGGCGTTATAGGTGTTGTTCTCTTTCTGATAAAATACACGCTGAATCTATGGAGCCTGCCCGTCAACCTCTGGTAGAGCGCCGGTTCAGCAACATCCTGGCTCTGGATTTTTCATTAATCGGGGACCTGGTGATGCTCTCGCCGGCGCTAAGGCGCCTTCGTGAAGCCTACCCCGCAGCCAAAATCACGCTCGTGGGCCAGCCGGTCGCGTGGGAGCTTTTCCGCGCGGGGAATCTCGTTGACGATGTAGTTGTGTGGGACAAGCGGGGCGAGGAGCGGGGCTTTGGCGGACTGCTGCGGCTGGCGCGTCACTTGCGGCGAAAAAACTACGATGCGGCGTTCATTTTTCACCGTTCATTCGGCTCCGCGCTCGTGGCGTTTCTAGCTCGCATTCCCGTGCGTGTGGGATACCGCCATGAACTCCGCGACTTCCTGCTTACCCACAGGGTGAAGCAACCCGAGTTGCCCGGCCATCTGACGCGCGAGAACCTCCATCTCCTTGACGAGGTTGGAATACACGGGGAAGAGACGCCTGTAGAAGTGGATGTGGATAGCGCTTTTGAACGCAGTTACCTGAACCGAATGAAGCAGCGCCTGGAGGTCAACGGGCGGCCGATAGTGGTGGTCTGTCCCCTCGGGGGATGGCCCACCAAAAGCTGGAAGCCGCATCTGGTCAACGGACTGCTGGACCTGTTTGACGTGCATGTCGCGACCTTCGTCATCGTAGGGGCTCCGGGTGAGGAGCAGCACTCGTCCGAAATCTACTCGGTCAACAACGAAGTGGTGAATCTCGTGGGCCGGACGACGCTCAGGGAGATGGTTTACCTCGTGCGCAAGGCGGATGTTGTGGTTTCGCCGGACACGAGCGTGGTCCATCTGGCGGCCGCCGTCGGGACACCGGTGGTGGCGCTGTTCGGGCCGACCGCGGCCGAGCGCTGCGGGCCCGATCCCGGAGCCAAGGCCTCAGTCATTTACGGGAATGTAAACTGCCTGAAGTGCTATCTTAAAAGGTGCAATAAGGAGCCATTTTGTATGGATACAATCACGCCGGACGAGGTCAAGGCCGAGGTGGACCGTTACCTCGCTCAAAGGCCGGCAGCCGGCGCTGCGGAGTGAATCGTGAAGCTTGAAGAGCTTATTGACGCAATGGGTGGTTGCCGGGTGGCGGTGCTGGGCGACCTTATCTGCGACCGTTTCATCTACGGAGAAGTGGGCCGCATCTCGCCGGAGGCGCCGGTACCGGTTATGCGCGCCGAGCGAGAGGAGTTCCGCGCGGGCGGTGCGGCGAACGTGGCGCACAACATCGTCGCGCTGGGCGGCACCGCCGAAGCGTTCGGCATCATCGGCGACGACGCCAACGCCCGGGTGCTGCTGGAGCGCATGCACGCGTTCGGCTCCGGCACCCAGGGGATTATCACCATCAGCGGCAGGCCCACCACCATAAAGACGCGACTGGTGGCGCAGAGCCAGCAGCTTCTGCGGGTGGACGAGGAAACAACCGAGGACATCGACACCCGCGCCGAAGACAGCATTCTCGGCGCGATGAAAACGGCGCTCGGCGAATGCCAGGTTCTGGTCATCAGCGACTACGACAAGGGCGTTCTTACCCCGCGCCTGGCGCAGGAGGCCATCGCGCTGTACCGCGGCGCGGGCAAGCAGATCGTGTGCGACCCCAAGCCGGCGAACATCCCGCTGTTCAAAGGAGCTTCGCTGCTCGCGCCCAATAGAAACGAGGCGTTCCTCGCGGCGGGGATTGCGCGGCTGGAGGCCGATTCGCTGGAGGTGGCCGCGCGCAGGATTCGCAAAACCGTGGAAGGCGAGGCGGTAGCGATTACCGCGGGCGCCGATGGCATCTATCTTCTCGCGGGCGAGGATTTCACCCATATACCGGCCGAGGGAGTGGAGGTCTATGACGTGGTGGGTGCGGGAGACACCGTGTGCGCCACCATCGCGCTGGCGCTGGCGGCGGGGGCGGACTACGTGGAAGCCACGACGCTGGCAAACTACACCGCCGGCATCGTCGTGGGCAAATTGGGACTGGCCACCGTGACTCCGGAGGAATTGAAAGCCCGGCTGGAAGGCAGGTAGGAATGCTAAGCCCCGATATCGCGGAATCGCTGGAGAGGTTGCGCGCGGCGGGCAAGACCATCGTCTTCACCAACGGGTGTTTTGACCTGCTGCATCCGGGGCACATCCACCAGCTTCGCGAGGCGAGGGCGCAGGGCGATTTCCTCGTCGTGGGTCTCAACTCCGACGCCAGCGCGCGCCGGTTGAAAGGCGAGGGCAGGCCGGTGCTGCCCCAGGATGGGCGCCAGGAACTGCTCGAAGCCATCCGCTACGTGGACACTGTCGTCATCTTCGGCGAGGACACGCCGGAGGCGCTCATCCGCGAGGTGCGCCCGGACGTGCTGGTGAAGGGCGCGGAATACGAAATCAAAGACATCGTCGGCGCGGAGTTCGTGGAAGGATACGGCGGGCGGGTGCATCGCGTGCCCATGCTCCCCGGCTATTCCACCAGCGAGCTGCTGGCGAAGCTCAAGTAATGTGTTATGTTGCGGCGTGCGTTCAGTGTGCTCAGCGACCTTATAGCGAGCGTCGCCGGGCTCACGTTCCCCCAGCACTGCATCTTTTGCGGCGAGCTGGCGGGGACGCTGGTGTGCGACGCCTGCGCCGACAAGCTCACGCCGGTGCAGCAGCCCATCTGCCCGCGCTGCGGCAAGCCGCTGAAAACCGGCGTCGCCCGCAGCGAATGCCTGCACTGCTCCGGCCACAAGTGGTACGTTGACATCGCGCGGGCGCTTTTCGTTTATGAGGGGCAGGGGCGCGAGGCGCTGCATCAGTTCAAGTACGGCCGAAGGCGCGGGCTGGCGCGGTTCTTCGGCAGGGAGCTTGCCCGCGGCGCGGGCGACCTGAACCGCCTGGGTGCGCTGTTCAACTGGGAATTCGGCGAAGAGCCCGAGCTGGCAGTGCCGTTGCCGCTTCACTGGTGGAAAAGTTTCCTGCGCCAGTTCAACCAGAGCGAGCTGATGCTGAAGTTCTACGCGCCCGCTCTGGGCCTGCCGGTGAGCACGGGGGTGCTGGCCAGAGGAAGGAACACGCGCTCGCAGGTGGGCCTGACCGAGCCGCAGCGTTTCGCCAACGTGCGCAACGCCTTCAGGGTGCCTTCGCGTGCCCGGAAGCGCGTAAGCGGGAAACGCATCCTGCTGCTGGACGACCTGGTGACCACCGGTGCCACGCTGAACGCTGCCGCGCGCGCGCTGAAACGAGCGGGAGCACGGAAAGTTTACGCACTTTCCTTCTTCACCGCAACGCTGAAGTAGGCGCTCAGGCGGCAACGCCTATCGGACGTGTTAGCCGCGAATAGGATTTTAGGTTGAAAACTGACAGGGCGGCGGGTAGAATACTCAGCGCATTGCGGGGACGTGGTGTAGAGGCCTAACATACTTGCCTGTCACGCAAGAGATCGCGAGTTCGAATCTCGTCGTCCCCGCTTGTCTGTGCGCGCTTGACTGCGAGTTTTCTGCGGGCAATGACAATTCTCACCGCCGGATTAGCTTCGGCTCATCTATTCGCCGAGTTTTGCCGCTGCTGTAGATACACTATGGATGGTGGTATAATCACCGCCGCCTTGAGGGATGCTCTTAGCATCAGTCCTGTGATTCCCACACGAAACGTAACGCGGATTCGTAATACTAGTGGCGTTTTAATGCGCTACGTTATCCGGAGCTGAAAGCGAAATGACCGCAACCAGCGTAACTCTTCTGCGTGTGGCGCTGTTCGCCTATCTTGCCGCCACACTGGTCTACCTGGCCTATATAACCTTCGCGCGCCGCCGGAGTGTGGGGATTGTCGCGTATACGGTTTTGGCGGCGGCGTTTCTCGTCCACACGGCGTTTCAGGTGATTCGGATAATCGAGTACTGGGCGCAGCACCAAACATTCATTCTCCCCACGGCGTCTTTCATCGAGGCGGTCAGTTTCTGCGCTTGGACGGTAGCGCTGGTATACCTCGTAGGCGAGTGGGCTATTAAAACCCGCCTTCTCGGCGCCGCCGTTTGCGCGGTGCTAACGCTGCTTTTAGGATACGCGATGCTTCACGGCTCCAGTCTCGCCCCGCGCGCGCTGATGCCGGCCCTGAAGAGCCCCTGGCTCAACATCCACGTCACCACGATAATGCTCTCTTACGCCGGGCTGCTGCTTGGCTCCCTCGTGGCCGTCTTTTACCTGCTGCGTTTGCGCGGCGTGCGCTGGGTGAAGAAC
Source organism: bacterium (assembly GCA_029932365.1). Classification (GTDB taxonomy): domain Bacteria; phylum 4484-113; class 4484-113; order 4484-113; family 4484-113; genus JAGGTK01. The sequence goes on from JAOZQG010000025.1 coordinate 18,112, forward strand.
ATGTTTGGCAACATAACGCTGGAAGACCTGGACCTGCTCGCTTACAGGTTCATCGTTTTCGCCTTTCCGCTCCTTACGCTGGGAATTATCACCGGCGCCATCTGGGCCGACCAGGCCTGGGGCCGCTTCTGGGGCTGGGATCCCAAGGAAACCTGGAGTCTAATCACCTGGCTTATCTGGGCAGGATACCTTCACACGCGGCTGGCGTTTGGCTGGCGGGGAGCCAGAAGCGCCTGGTTCGCGATTGTCGGGATTATCTCGGTTTTCATCACCTTTTTCGGCGTGAGCTTCCTCGCTGCCTATTTCAGCGTGAAGTCGTTACATACCTATTAGTTGGGAATCGGTGAATGGCCAGCCAGCAAAATCACGATTCTGCTGACTCCACCGAGGGCGAAGAGATGACTCGCGGCATTGGCAGCTCGGAAAGCCTGAGTGGAGGCGAGGACTACGAGCCTGGCCTGTTCGACCTTGTATGGAAGTGGCTCAACTCGCTCACAGCCGCTATCTGGGTGCTGGTTCTGATTGCGTGCCTTTCGATTCTGGGCACCATTATCCCGCAGTGGAATCAGGTGCCCGACGTCAGTGAAGCGGCGTATATCGCCCGCTTCGGTGAATTTCGCTGGTCGCTAATTGAGTTTTTCGGCCTGCACCATATCTACTCAACTTGGTACTTCATCGCGCTGAATGTGTGGCTGGCGGTCAGCGCCGCGGTATGCACTATAAAGAAACTGCGCTACGCGGTGCGGGCGCTGCGCGACCCCATCGTGATTCGCTCCCCCGACTATTACCGTTCGGGCAAGGTGCGCCATTCAAGCGATGCACTGGATGCGGACAAGGTTGAACAGCGGCTGCGCCAGGCTCACTTTCGGGTATTGAAGGCTAAAGCCGCAGACGGTTCGGTGCATTTTTTCGGCCAGCGCGGCCATATCCGGCTCTGGTCCATTGTGGCTCTGCACCTGAGCATTCTCATCATCCTGATAGGCGTAGCCGTGAGCTACGTTTACGGATTTCAGGGAAGCGTCGCCGTTGAGCCGGGGTCGACGGTGGCGGTGCAACTTGACCCGTCCGAGGGCAAGCCGGTTTGGCTGCGCAGGTTCCTTTCCACCCACGCGAAGCCCCGCACGTTTTATTTCACGCTGCACAGCTTCAGCATTCCGCTGGAAGTGCTCAAGACGGAATCGCCGGGCGCTCCCGCTTCCGCCGGACACGGGCGCCTGCGCGAATTTGAGCGCCTTGTCGTCCGGCAGTACACTTCGGACCTTTCGGTGCGAGTGGGGGAAGCCGAAGAGCGCAAACGCGACCTTTCGGTTAACTGGCCGATGCGCACGTCGGGCATTAGCATCTACCAGAACGCGTACCGGTACATAATCCCGCTGCACATCTACTACGAGGGAAGGGAAATCCCCTCCGACCCCGTCACCACCGGCTCTGTGCTTTCAGTTTCCGCAAAGGGCGCCTTCGACCAGCGGACGTATCCTCACGGGCGCTACGTCGTGGAAGTGCTCGACTTTAAAAAAGGCGAGGTCTATGACGGCAGGGAGCTGGTGGAGATAATGCCGCCTACGGCTCTTGTTCGCATCGTCGAGCCTGCGACTGGAGTTTCGGCGCTCCAGTTGGCTGATCCCGCTAATCCGGTAGAGGTGCCGGATATGGCTTTGCGGATGGGGCCGGCGGATGAAGTGATTAGCGTTTCCATTTTTACTTACAAGGACGACACAGGCATAGATATCGTTTATTTCGGGACGCTGCTTCTCTCTCTAGCGGTCATTTTTGCTCTCTGGGTTGGCTACGACCGCGTCCGGGTGCGCGTAAAAGGTAACAGTTCGGACTGGCGCTTTGTCCGTCAGGGCCTGCAGGTCAGACTGGCTGAAGTTCTCAGTGAGCTGGTTGATGGGCGCGTGAGCGTTGATGAGCCGAGATAGATGGTGTCTTTGGGTTACCTGTGCCCATACCGATAGCTTCGAGCAGCAAAACAACCCGGAATGCTCGATTGAAGTTCGTGTGCTTTTGAATAGAGCTTATGGGGTGTTTTGCCATGCCGTTGCGTTCATTACCTCCGATGCATCCAATACGCCCGTATGCCCATCCAACCAAGCTGGCGAGAAGCCCGGATCCGGCTGCGGGACAGCGACAGCGACGGCGAGGCCGACGAGGCCACCTCGGACAACGAGCGGATGCTGGTGCAGCTGCGGATGCGGGCTGCAGAGACCGAGGGCGGCGATTGCGGCGACACGGACGGGGGCTACGGCAACGGTGACTGCGACCGCGATTGTGAACGCAACAATGACCGCGAGAACTGCGACCGCGAGCGCGATTATGACAACGATAGCGGTGGCAACGATGAAGACGAGAACGATGATGGTGAGGACAACGAGGATGAGGAGGATTCTGGTAACGGCTGCGGCGGAGGCGGCTGCGGCAGATAAGCGACGCTCGAAACGCCTCTAATGAGATAGCCAAAGCCCTCCGGGTATCCCGCGGGGCTTTTTGCACCCCAGCCAATCTGGCGCTGCACAGGACTACTGCGCTCCGCGTTGACAGGAAAGGTGCTTCACGATAGAATTTGCCCCATACTGTGATCCCGCGAAAGGGAGGGGATGGACGTGAAATCAAGAGTCTTCTTATACTGCGTTTTGGCGCTGCTCGCGCTTTCGCTTATTGCATCGGCGAAAATCGTCGCACCCAGCAAATACCGCGACACATCCGACCCGTTTCTGGGCAACATGATCTTTGGCACGCACCTGCCGTTCAACAAAGAAGCCGAATGGAAGGGCCTCGCGACGGAATTCACCTGGGGGAAGTTCGACCACCTCGACTGCCGTGTATTCTTCCCGCGCACCATCGGCGAAATCCAGCAGGACCTGCTCGACCAGGTGAGCGCGAAAGGCATCCTCTACAACCCGTACGTCAAGTACAACTTCATCGAGATGTGGATCGATCCCGTCGGCGCGGACGGCAAACCGGGCGAGCCCATCGCCTACGGGCTCTGCCGGTTTGAAACCAGGCATCCGGAATGGGACCAGCAGCTCGTGTGGATCTACGACGCGGCGGACCGCGAGAACGGATGCGAGCTGGACGCCAAACCCGGCACGACGGGCTACGACCCCGAAAAGCCCAAGCCCTTCCCCGACGCGTTCGTGGGCAAGCCGGGGAAGTACCGCTGCTTCTTCCAGTACTGCGTGAAGATTAAGGGCGAGACCGGCAGCGGGTCGTGGAGCTACGACGAATGGGGCGAGAGCTGGGATTACAGCCCCGAAGAGGGCTACCTCGACAAGATGATCGCCCGCGGCGAGTTCTTCATCATCGTGCCGGCGGAGTAGGCGTTAGTCGGACAACTCGTTAGACACTCATGCCCCGTGGCGGGCTAATTCCGCTGCGGGGCCGCTACGTCGGTGAAGCCCTATAAGCCAAAAGCCCGCCGGAGTGGCGGGCGTGAAGAAGAAAGCAAGGGAATTGGGGGGACCGGTTGCGGCGGGGCCGGATATTCCGGCGTCGTCCGCCTTCAAAGTTG
>JAOZQG010000103.1 GCA_029932365.1 bacterium
GCTCGTTGATGTACGCCTCCCAGCCCTGGCTGGTAACTGTCCCTTCTTCCGACACACTGCGGGTAACTCCGATACACCCGTCCAGCGCCATCACGCCGGGTAGCACCGCGCCATCATCTGCGCCCTGCTCCTCCACCGGCTGCTGTACGCCGGCGGACGGCTCGATGGACAATTGGGCGATTTGACGCGCACGCTTGCCGCAGGCTGCGAAGATAAACAGCACGAAGATTACGGTCAGCGTTGCCGCCGCGAAAATCCTGCACGTAACGTTTGCCGCTCCGGACTTCATCGGCCCCACTCCCCTGCGCCCTCCGCGGACGCGCTTACTACGCCAATTATACCAGGGCTACTACAAATGACGGCTCAATCGTCGGGTGGCTTCTCCCTGGCCTCCACACCCAGTTCTTCAGCCAGGGCGCGGTTGCTCTCGTTTTTCAGGTAGTCGGGATACGAAGCCGCCGCCTGGCTGATGTATTCTTTCGCCGCCTTTTTATCACCGGCCATAGCGTAGGTTTCCCCAAGGTCCCAGCAGCGTTGCGGACTGTCGGGACACAGCGCATACGCCCGCTTCTGGTAGGCCAGCATCTTTTGCAGGTCTCTTTCCCCCATATATTCAAGCTCGCAAAGCAGCCCCAGCGGCAAATCCCAGCCGGGATTGAGCTCAGCCGCCCTGTGAGCGAAGAAGCGCGCCTGCTCCAGCTCGCCTTTCATCCGGGCGATGGTGCTCAGGTCGTAGCAGATTTTCTCGCTGTCCGGCAGATTGGCATACGCCAGTAGGGCCAGCTCCCGCGCCTTGTCCAGGCTTTCTTCGCGACGGATGTAATCCTCAACCGCCATATGATAGGCCCAGATGTTGACCGGGTCGTTGCGCAGCAGTTGCTCAAATACCGGCACCTTCTCCTCGGGGGGAAGAATCTTGAGCCGGTGGAAGAACTTCAACTCAAACAGCTCCAGCCCTAGCTGGAGCCCCTTGAGGTCATCGCCGCGAGGCTTGTGCGAGATGAAACCCAGGCGTTGCCGCACCACCACCTTTTGGCGGCGCACGAAGCGCAGGCGCTGAGCGGCCGTGCGGCTGAGCATAAGGCGGGTGACCCGCCCCATGCGGCTGTAGCCCTCTATGCGCTTGGCGAAATTGATGGCGTAGCCTTCAATGCGCGTGGAGCCGTCGCTGCGCTCGCGCAGCACGCAAAGCCCGCTGTGGATGCCAATGCCGAGGTCAAACGGAAGCTGGCGCGAAGTCACCCGGTCGAAGTTGACCGGCGCGGAAAGCCAGGTGTTCTTGAGCATAATGCCGGCGCGCAGCGCGGCGAATAGGGCTTCATCATCACACCTGGCGTTCTGAGCTTCCAGCTTCTTGCGCTCGGGGTCCCCTTCAGGCAGCGAGAGGATGGTTCGGTTGCGCTCCACCTGGTTACGGTCGTAGAGGAATAGCGCAAGCTCGTCGCCCTTCACGTAACGCTCGGCGACAAGCTCGCTGCCGATTTCATCAGCGGCGGTATTCAGGTATTGCTGATACTCGGTGATAAGGTCGTCGTAATCCCAGAAGTCGAGAACCGAGCTTATCCGCACCGAATCAAGCAGGTCGGCGAAGAGGATGGTGACGTTTACCAATTGCGCCGGATCCTGGGACATGTCACGCCTTTAGTTTAGCACAGCGAGAGGCTTCTTTCGCGCCCAAAGAGGCTTGCGCGAGGAGCAACACTTCGGCCAGCCTGCCTGGACGGGCGGTACGCGATGACGCCCTGGCCGCTTTGTTTAAAGGTCGCGCTTGAAGGTGAATGCGGTTGCGGCCTCGCGCCTGGCGGCAAGACCCTCTTCTTCTTCGTACTGGTCGCCCGGAACGCAGGTGGGGAACGGGAATTTGCAGAATATCGCCTGCACGAACTTCGCGTGCTTCAGCAGGAAAGTTCCGCGCGGGATGGTCGTCAGGCGGTTGCGCACATCGGCGTCCAGCCAGGCATACTGGTCGGTCATCAGCTCGGCGGGCCCCGTGCGCCCGTAGATGATAGTCGAGGAGTTGTCCACAACCTGGCGGTCCACCTGGCTCATGAACTGCTCAACGCCGAACAGCGATACGCCCAGCGAACGTCCGCGGGCGCAGATTTCGATTACCGACTGCTTGATGGGAGCCTCGACGTCAGGATCGCGGGGAGCGAACTTGTTGAGCTCGTCGACGAAGAACACGGCCGTGTCGAAGTCCTTCTTAATGTTCTTGTCCAGAAGTATGTTGTAAACCCGCTTGAGAATCTTGTTGAAGACCATCGCCTGACCGCGGTCGTTGAGGGACTGGATATCAATGACGAAGATGGAGCCGTTGTGCAGGTCGTGCAGGGGAATGTCCACCTCGTCCACGCCGCCGGTGCAGACCAGCCCGTCGTACAGGCCGGGCAGGGATTCCAGGTTCTTCGCGGCCTTGTAGTAGACCTGCTTTTCGTGGCCGTGCCAGTGCGATATGGCGGCGTTACTCAGGACACGGCGCTCTTCGGCCAGGTAGTCAAGCAATTCGTCGTAGGAGCGGATGGGCTGGCGCTCGATCTGGTCCCGGATATCCACCCAGACGGCTTCGACCCCCTCGTCCCAGCTCTCCTTGTCGAACAGCTCGGGGATGTCCCCTACAATCTCGGTGAGCTCCCAGATGAAGTGCTCCACCTTACCGTCCCGGCGAAAGCTCTTCGTATGGCCTTCGTACCGGCGGTCGTAAGGGGCGAAGATGCGGACGTTTTCGAACGGTACAAGCTCAACACCCAGCTTCTCGTACATCTGCCGGCACTTGTTGGTGTAGGGGTCATCTTCCTCGTACTGCGGATTGGGCTTGTCGAGGTAGAGCATGTCCTTGCCCTTGACGTTGAAGAACACCGCGCAGACTCGCCGTCTCTGGCTGCGGACCATGGTGTCGAGAATCGACTTCAGCAAAAACTCCACCAGCGAGGTCTTGGTCGCCAGACCGGATATCCCGCTCATATTCAGGTGCGAACCTTCGGGGCCAACAAGGAACTCGTCGTCCAGGAAAATGGGAATAAGCGTGCCGTCGCCGTTCTCCATTACACCGATGGGAACGCCGCGCCCGGCGCCCGCGAAATCCAGCATTCCCAGGCCCCAGGCGACACCTGTTTCAGACGCGAAGTAGGTCTCCGCACGGCCGATGGGTCGCACCCGCTCTGTGGTGGACTTAATGACTACACACTTGGCGACCATCATTTCGGCGATATCGGATGGTGGAACGACTTCGGGATTACCGAAGTCGTGGCTGATATAGTCGGATAGGAAATTATCGATGTCCATTACGGTGCGCAGCTCGACAACTGTCCCGAACGTCACGTGCCCGTCCATAGTGCAAGCCGCGACAACGTTGCCCAGCTCCACCGTGTCCACGCCATCGGCAATCCAGAAATGGAACTCGGCAGCCGTGTTAGGATTATCCTTGGTGGAAGTGGCCTTGCCGATGGGCCCATACTCGAAGTTTACATAGTCCGGAAACTTACAAACATCTTTCATCTTTTACCTCACCCCATGTCTTCAGGGATTGGGGAACCGATACCGGTTCGTTATTCGCCCATAAAATATGACTGGATGGTCTCACTGGACGGCACCAGGCTGTCCAGGTATTGGTTACATAGCTTGTGGGGAAAAATCAGTTTATCCCACTGGGGAGCGGGGAATGTGACGGGGAACCTTTCCTGCACGATCAGGTACGAGATATCGTCTGCCCGGCGCTGCGCCTCCTTATCGTCTTTCGCCAGGATCTCGAGCCGGACGAGGCCGTACTCCGGCTCGGCCTTCGTCACCTGCCTCATCCTCAGGAACCACGAGTACTTGGTGTTCTCCGGCTTCTCGGGGTCAACGATCTTAAACAACTGACCGCGATGAAACTCCGGCAGCATCAGATGGTTGACCATTCGTTCCCTGTTCTGGAAAGGCACGTAGACCATGCGCAGAAAGCCCACCATATTCTCGGCGAGCTCGGCGTTGTCAGTGTGCAGAAGGGAGTCGTTGATAGTGTTCAGCGTATTGACATCCGTCCCTTCCTCATCCTTCCACTTGGACAGAAGCCCGCGGCGCATCTCCCACTTTAGGTCCCGTGCGCGGTTGACGGCGGCGATGCGCAGCTGCGTGTAGTTGAGCTCCTCGCCTCCGGTATCCTCCAGCGTGACCGGAAGGTCGCCGGAGAATTCCTCCTTAAGTTCTTCCGCATCTTCAAGGAACTTCAACGGTGCGAGGATGTACTCGCGCTTAACAGCGCTCTTCCAGGCGTGAAACACACGCTGTTTGCGATGAAGAATAATCGACGAAGCGATTACGTAATGCAGCGGCACTTCATGGCCTTCAAGCTCTATGTGGCCGACCAGCTGAGTTCGTTGCATGCTACCGGTGAAGAAGTCGGCGCGCTCGGCCGGTTGCTGAGAAACCTCGAGGAAGTTCTTGTCGGGATTTTTGTCCTCCACAAGCTCCACCGCGAATTGCTGAAAGCCCTCGCGCATCCGGTAGTTTTCTTCTTCCAGGGATGGAATCGGCGAGGTGCGCGCCTTCACCCGTTTCAGGAAATCGGAAACCACCTGCAGGTTCCTGCGCCGCTCGATTGTAGTCGCCCGTTTCACCTTATAGATGATTATACGCTATTTGCGCTTCGGGGGCAGGTAGAAATCCACGTGCACAAGGTTGCCGGTGACAGGATCGCGCTGCACCTCCTGCAGCAGAGCACGGTATTTCCTCCTCCCCACTTTCAGCTCATAGTCCGTTTCCCGGCCGCCTTTCAGCAGCACCTTCTGCGACTCCAGCATGTCAAGCATGAGATGCAGCGGCTCTTTCAGAGCTGGACCATAAGCGACGGCTGGTAATTTCCCTGCCGCACGAATTTTCTTCATCTTCTCTTTGCCGAATTCCTTCCGGACCTCAGCCTTGAGTGGGACTACCATTTTAAACTCTCGTCCTCCGGTTGAGATAACGGTATTTTAGCACATAAAAAGAGCTTTGGGCTACGAATTAAGCTCTCTGAGCAAGCGCACTGTAAGCTGAATAGACCCCGCCAGACCCAAAAGAACAGCGACGGGCGTAATCCAGGATGTGGAGAACCTCCCATCCAGCCATGCGCCCACAAAAAACCCCACCAGCGGGCCGGTCAGCAATGCAAAGGGGATGCTCATGCCAAGACCGGCCGCCCGGATGCCCCGGCGCGCTTCCCTGTCGGAATCCTCCTTGGTCTTCCGTTTATGGAAATCAAACAGGCTGCGCTGGGGCCGCTTGGGTAACATGTTTCCATTTTAGCCCAAGTTGGCCTAGAATGCTGCCGGATGATGGCCGGCGAGCCACTCAGGATTCTTTCCGTTTCACTGGGAAGCAGCAAGCGCGACAAAACCGCCCGCAGCGAGCTTCTCGGAGTTCCGCTTCAACTGGAGCGCAAAGGCGTGGATGGGAAGCTCTACCGCGCGGTGGAACTCATCGGGCGGCTCGCTCCAGAAGTGCACGCCATTGGTCTCGGCGGTATAGATCTGCACCTTTACGCCGGTGATCGGCGGTATACCGTCCGGGACGCGCTAAAGCTGGCACGGGCAGCGGGCTCGACACCGGTCGCGGACGGCAGCCTGCTAAAGCGCATTCTCGAACCCCAGCAGATGGAATACCTGCTGAACGAGCATCCGGACATACCCCTGAAGGGCAAGAAGGTGCTGATGGTGAGCGCCGTAGACCGCTCCGGAATGGCTCGGGTGCTGGATAAAGCGGCCGATGAGATTGTCTTCGGCGATTTCATCTTCGGCATGGGTATCCCGATACCGCTGCGCAGCTATCGAGCGGTTGTCAACCTCGCCCGCATCCTGCTCCCGCTCGTTACCAAGCTGCCCTTTCAGGTGCTCTACCCCACGGGTGAGAAGCAGGAAAAGGTGCATCCCCGGCAGCGTCGATGGCTGGAGTGGGCGGACGTTATCGCTGGCGATTACCACTACATCCGGCGCAACCTGCCGGAAAGCTTAGCGGGCAAAATCGTCATTACTAACACCACGACGGAGGACGATCGCGAGCTTCTGCGCAAGCGCGGCCTGAACCATCTCATTACCACCACTCCGGTGGTGGAGGGGCGCAGTTTCGGCATGAACGTCCTGGAGGGAAGCCTGCAGGCGCTGATCCGCCACTTCGGCGATTATCCCGGCGAACAAAACTTCCGCGTTTACCTCAATAAGCTTCAGCTTCACCCGGTTGTCTTCCGGCTTCAGGAAGAAAGCGCATGAGAAGGCGAAAACCGCCCTCAGAGCATGGCGAGATGGACGTTCTCGTGGTATGATTAATATGTCGGCTGGACCAGTTCCAGACCGGCGGACTGGCGTGGTTCGTAGGTGAACCCCGCTCGTTCTCAACATAATAGGGGGCGGGATGTCCCCCGAGGGCTTCCGGT
>JAOZQG010000104.1:0-468 GCA_029932365.1 bacterium
AGAGCTCATTGGCGATGTGGTGCGCAAAGTGCTGGTGAGAGACTTGATTGAGGATGGAAAGCTCTTCCTTGATCCAGACTGGAAGCCAGAGGAGGCCATTGAGGCTTACGACACTTTCGTGAATGACATATGCAATCCCGATTCGGAGTATTACCGCAGAGTGATGGAAGTACTTCAGCAAAACTACGTAGTCCGGGCAGAACAAGCGCCTCGGCGGCGGCGAACCCGCAAGGCCAACTAGATTGCCGGACTTAGGCAAACAGCGCGGCGCCGCCCGGTATCTCTTTCCCCTGCTGGCGGTATGCTGCAATCATCTCATGCAACGCGTCCTCCAGCAGCTCCCGGCACTCCTCGACGGTCTCGCCCTCGGTCACGACTTCCGGCCACTCCAAGAGCTGCCCCATATAGCCGCCCTCCGTTGGCGTGTACTTGGCCGTGAAGGCCTGCACAGCCGATTGTGTCTGGCGG
>JAOZQG010000104.1:478-6375 GCA_029932365.1 bacterium
TCTGGCGGTGTGCCATCAACTTGACTATACCGCGCCCAGCGCTTCTTTCGCCGCCAGGTGCGCCAGGCGCAGGGGTTCGGGCGCGATGTGGACGGTGATGGCGCGGCGCACCAGCGCCACAGAATCGTCCACCGAAAGGTCGGGCGGCCAGCCGGGCGAAACGAACAGCAGCCGGCGCGCGCTCCTGCCGGGCCTGAGCACCGCGCCCATTACCTGGTCGGAATCCTCGCGCTTCAGCGCGCTTTCCCGCGCCGCCTGCGCGCGGAACCGCACCTTGCCCTTCGGAAGCTGGGGCTCCGGAGGGAGTGTGTAGCTGCCGCAGAGCCAGCTTTTGGCCACGCCCACGGTGGTGCATCCGGTGGCCTCGCCGAAGGCGCAGGCCAGGCCCGCTCCGCGCGGATGGGCTATCCCCGCGCCGTCAACGAGAAACGAAAGGTCGCGCGCGTGGCTTTTCTTGCGCAGCAGCTTATCCCACGCCTGCAGCATCAGCGGAAGCTCGCGCTTGGCGAGATAGCTGGGCCGGTAGGGCTCGTTGACTTCGCCGCGCGCAATCACTTCGCGCAGCACGTTACAGTGCTCCCCGTCAATTGAACATAGGGAAATAACACATACGGCGGGAGATGGCACCTCGCACGGGTCGTCGCAGGCGACATCAATTCCGGCGATTAGGTTAGCGTTGCGCATCATTATTGTGTTTCTTCGGGTGCCGGAGGTAGTGGCACGAGCTCTTCTAATAGCTCAATCAGCTTTGGAATATCTCGCGTTACCGTCTCCCATACAAGCTCAAGGTCGACCTCAGCGTATTCGTGAGCGAGGATGTTCCTCAGGCCGATGATGTCGCGCCAAGGTATCTCTCCATGCGCATGCTTGAATCCTACAGAAATCCGCCGCGCAGCCTCTCCGATGATTTCTAGTCCCCGCTCGACCGAAAGCTGTCGTACCCTATCTTGCATGAACTCATCTAGAGTTACCCCGAGCAAAATGCTCCTCACGGTGCGTGAAATTTCTAGCATGTCCCACAGGTAAGCGCTATCAGGAGCCTGTGGACGCATAGATTACCTCCTTGCTGCCCAGGATCGCCGCACGCCTGAACGGATTGCGCAAGCTCCTTTCAGTAACCAGGTCGACTTCTCGTCCGAACAGCTCGGCCAGCTCGTCGGCCATCCTCATGAAGTCGAATAGACTCCACCCGGCGTTATCCACGAAGGTTACCAGCACGTCTACGTCGCTGTCGGGCCTGAAATCATCACGCAGCACCGAGCCGAACAACGCGAGTTCCTTCACCTTCCAGCGACGGCATAACTCCTCGATTTCCTCCGGCGCGTAAGACAGTTGAACGCTCATCTCTTTTTCTCACCACTCACACAATCACGGTCAGCAGGTGTTTTTTGGCGATGACGGCCTCGACGATGGCCTCATAGTCGTCGGGGTAAAGGTATTTAATAGCGCAGGCGAGGTTGGAGAGCACCGCGTTGCCTTCCTGGGGCACCAGCACCGACATCAGCACCGTGGAATACCGGCACTCGCCCGGCTCCAGAATCACCCCCTGTCCCGCCCAGGGCACGACCTGCGTCTGGCTGTCGATTATCACCGCGTAATCGTAGCCCCGGCTAACGAAGCTGGTGGAGCAAAACTCGTCGTAGACCTGCCCCATCGCCCGGTAGTCGGTGAACGCAAGCAGCGGGAATTTCTCCATCCGCTCGTGCACCATTTCGCGCGTCCATTCACCCTCCACCGTGATGCCGAAGTGAATCGCGTGCATCAGCGGCTGGGGGAGCTTCGTGGCGTGGGACACCATGCGGAAGTTCGGCGGGACGCGGCCCCCAAGCGCGGCGATGATGACGTCGTAGGCGTCGCGCGCCTGGTGCGTGCCGAAATCGTCGTCCACTAGCGGCTCGAAGGTCATTGTCTGCACCGCGCCGCCTTCCTTGCCGATGTCCTGGTTGCGCCGGTCGATGAACGCGACGACCTGCCGGATACGGTCAATGTCGCTCCCGCTGTCGGCAAGCGCCCAGACGACGGCGCAGATGGCGTGCGTGTTGCACGAGGGGATCTCCACGCGGCGCTCCAGCGTGAGGTTGAGCGTAGAATCGGTGAGTCCGTACATAAACTGGGGGCCGAATTCGCCGATGCCTCCCTCGGCAGCGATGCCGCGCAGCGACCTGCGCGGCCGCTCGGCCAAAAGCTCCTCGTACCACGCCTTGATGTCCTGGCCGGTGCAGTCCACGATGCAGCTTACGTGGGATGCCGCTTCCTCCACGGTGGTCGCCACGGGGTAACGGAAACCGTAGAATTCGGCCTCGCTGAAACGGTCGTAGACCTCGCGGTGGACGGCGAGCTTGACGTCGTACTGCTCACACAGGCGCGTCATCCGGCCGATGTTTTCGTCGCGCCAGCTGCGCTTGGCCATAAAAAGCTCGGCGTCCGGCAGCGCTTCGCGCAGCAGCATCGTGGTGGGATACGCCACCGCGCCGGTGCCGAGCATCAGAACCGAAAGGCCCTTGCCGGTCGGCAGCTTGCCTGCGCGCTTCGCAGTCCGCGCGGTTGCGCCTCGCCTGGGCGACTGCTTCGCCTTCGCCGATTTAGCCGATTTCGTTGTTTTTCTCTTGGTCGTCATAGACGCCTTTTTCGTTGCCATCACACGTCCCCCGGCGGACGCTCCGCCACCGCTGATTCTAACACCAAGCGCGCGGGAAAGGGGAATCAATGCAGGAACACGATAACGCCTGCGAGCTTATACAGCTGCGGCACACTCTCAGAACGAAGGCTCTTCCAGCTTCATTACCAGCAAACCGCCTTCGCCCTGCACTCCCGCAGGTGTCGTCTCTATTCCGCTACAATAAGTAACGGTGCCGCTTGGTTTAGCTATCGTATACCCCGAAGGCTTAACCACAGATCCGGCATATGCTGATACATTACCGCTAATTTCCTCCCACTCCCCCAGCGCGCTATGCGCACTACCGCCGATATACATGCTCCCATCCTCACTGAATGCCAGAGCCCATCCGCCATAATAGCCCGCGCCGTTCCATGCCCGCTGCCAGAGGAGAGCGCCATTAGGATCATATTTTAGAAGAAGAACGCCGTTACAATGTGGGTAATCCTGGGTGTTTCCCACCACATAGATATCCCCCGCCGCGTCGACAGCCACAGCCCTCCCGTACTCGTGGTCTGCTCCATCCCAGCAGCGCGACCAAAGAAAAGCTCCATCCGGACCGAACTTCGCCAGGAGAACACCGTCATTGGACTCTTCATGGTCCCATACATCAGCGGTCAGCAGTATGTTGCCGCTATTATCCAGCGTCATGGCAGTAAGATACGCTTCATCTAAATCGCACCAAGCCCAATGTTGCACCAGATTTCCGATACTGTTATAGCGCAGGATTACCAGGCCTGCTCCATCGGCCATTTTATAGCTGCCTGTGTCCCCTCCAATGAGGATAGTACCGTCCGAGTCAACTACAACTGCTTTACCTCGTTCGGATCCTGTTCCCCCCCATGTCCGCTTCCAGAGCAGCCTGCCTGCGGAATCGTACTTGACTAGAAGGAGGTCGCCATATCCATATTGCTTTACTCCGAAGCTCGTTGTGATCCCCGTCACATAAACGCCGCCGTTTTCATCGGTAGCTACGCTGTAAGGGGCTTCGTCCTCGCTTCCGCCCCAGATGCGCCGCCACAGTAACTTGCCGTCGCGATCGTACTTAAGCAGGAAAAGGTCGCTTCCTCCGGCCCCAAAGCTTGTCGTACTCCCAGTAACATAGACGCTTTCGCCATCATCGCTTAAAGCCATAGCTTCAACCGATTCCCTAAGTGTTCCGCCCCAGGTTTTCGCCCAAAGCAAGCTGCCCTGTGGGCTGTACTTGAGCACTAATACGTCGTCACCTCCAGCGCCAAAGGCCGACGTTTCTCCTACCGCATAGACGTAACCGTCAGCATCGGCTACCATATCTCGTGCATACTCGTAACCGCCCAGCGAGCGCCAGGTGCGCACCCATCCGGGCACACTGGATGCAGGATTCACCGTCACCGTCACTTCTGCAACCGCGCCCGTGCCCTCGTTGTCTTCAACCTTAACCCTGCAAGTATAGTTACCGGGCTCGTAGTATATACGATGGATAAGAGGCTCGGATTCATAAGAATCGCTGCCCTGACTATCTGCATTCGTATCCCATAAGTACTCCACAATGTCGCCATCAGGATCGTAAGATGCGCTGGCATCGAACGTCACTGCCAGCGGGGCAACTCCCTCTGCAACATCAGCCGTAAGGCTGGCGACCGGCGGGAGGTTCCCCATTTCATTTACAGCGTGGAGCAGACCCCCGCTGCTGAAGTAGATCGTGCCGTCCGCGCCAATTGCCGGACTCGACCGGACTTTGCTCGGCGCCGGACAGCGCCACTTTAAATCGCCTTCAGGATGAAGCGCGTAGAAGTAGCAGTCGTCGCATCCTACGTAGATGGTTCCAGCGGCATCCACCGCCGGGCTGGAACCGATGACGGTATCGGGCAGTCGATATCTCCAGAGAAGCGTCGCACCGTCGCCGTCGTCCCTTACAGCCCAGACTGAGCCGTCGAATGACGCGACGTAGATAGTGCTATCCCCACCCAAGGCGGGGCTCGTGCCTATAACGCGACCCGTGGGATAAGACCATTTCAGGTGTGCAGAGGTATCATCATCCTCCAAGGCTAAAAGCTCATCCACACCCCCGGTGAAGTAGATAGTGCCGTCATCTCCTACGGCGGGACAGGAAGATATAAACGTGTCATAGCTCCATTGGAGAGTCCCGTCCGGAGCAATTGCCTGCAAACAGGAGTTGTCTTCACCCGAAACATATACTGTGCCGTCATCGCCAATCGCCGGGGGATAATCGCCGCATGACAGACCGGACTCCCATATCGGTTCGCCTTCCGGAGTCAGCGCGGTTAAACCGGGAGACGCCCTAGAGGGAACATATATCGTTCCATCCGGCGCAACCACGGGACTGACATAAGCTACCGGTAGCTCATAGTCCCAGCGAAGACTTCCGTCGTAGTTTATAGCGTAGAACTTCTCTATTCCTGCAGCGTACAAGGTCCCATCAGTTCCCCAAGCCGGTACCGAGGTTATGTAGAACACAGGATCCCAGGGGAAACTCCCGTCCTGCTCAATTATCTGGCAGACCCCATATGCCACGTGTATGCGCGCATCCAGGTATAGGTCGGGAAATGTATTCACACATATTCTGCCCTCCGCCCCGATAATTGGATCAAGCGCATTCCAGAGCCAGGGCCGACATGCCCACCTAATAGCCGGCGTTTGCGGTCCGACAAATGGACTTCGCCGGTCGTGCTTCTCGTTACGACCATACGTCCACCAGTCTCCCCGTCCTGCGCGAATATAAGCGACATTGCTGGGATCCGACGACACTCCCGCTTCGTCCACTGATACTGCGCGGATGTAGTCGTGCCCACCGAGTGGGCCGGTAAACGATAGCCTTCTTCTTGCGTCTACCACGCCCGAATCCAGCGGGACATCGCTGATGCCTGAGAAGGGCCCGTCCAGGACCTCGGCGCCTTCTATTTCATAGTGATGCACGCTCACTCCCAAATTGGCGGCAAGCGGCGTTACATCTGCGATGTCCACGACGCCGTTACCGGAACCATCGGCAATGGCAACCAGTGAGTTGCGCTGTGCGTCGGACACCGGGACTTCTTCGCCATAATGCATAGCCAGCGGGGTGATGTCGGAGATTCCTACGATGCCATTCTGGTCATAATCGCCGAGGTTGCGATAGTGCCAGGTGAGCGTGTAAGTGCCGTCGCCGTTGTCGGTGATGGCGAGGTCGTTCACCCGGTTGGCTTCGCTGGTGGGGGGCGTCGCCACGGACTTGTAGGGGCACAGCATGCTGTGCCCGTCTTGC
>JAOZQG010000026.1 GCA_029932365.1 bacterium
ATACGGGTCGATGCCGACGGCTTTCAGGTCCAGGCTGAGCTTCGCTGTCTCGAAGCGGCGCGAATTCTCAACGGTGAAAACCTGCTGGTTGTATACCGAAATGCCGCGCCGGCGCAGCTTCTGGATGGACTCCTGGAGTTCCGGCGTTATCTCGTAGGAGTGCTCGACGTGCGTGACTACGGTAACCTCCCGGCGCGGTGGCTCGTGGTACTTGGCGAATATGTCTACCAGCGAATCCGTAAACCTGAACGGCAGCACAACCGGCGTCCTGGTACCTATGCGAATGCGATAAACGTGGTCGATTTTCGCCAGGGACTCGAGAATCCAGTCAATCCTGCGGTCGGTCATAACCGCCGGGTCGCCGCCGGTGACTAGGATGTCCCCCAGGCCGGGGTTGTCCGCAATCCACTCCACCGCCTGCTCAACAGCCTTGTTCGACGCCATAGCGTGCTTATCAAGGCACTCGTCAATCTCCCAGTTGCGCTGGCAGTAGACGCAGATCTGGGCGCAGGTGTTGTAGGGCTTGAGAATGCAGACAAGCGGGTAGCGTCGCGTTACCAGATCAATCGGCGAGGTGTCGTGTTCCCCCATGAAATCAAAGTACATTTCCCTGTCCTTGCGGTGCGCCGACATAGCGTCAACATAGTCCGGTGGCGGAAGCACCTGTGCGCGCGTCGCATGGTCGTAGCCGATGGCGGGATTGCGGTCCATCAGGCTCAGGTAATAAGGCGTGATGCCAAATGGCAAGCGGTTCGTGAACGCATTTTGCAGCGCTTCCCGCAGTTCAGGTGATACATCAATGAGGTCGAGGACAACCTGGGGCTTCTTGATGACGTTTTTCAGATGCCACCTGTAATCGTGCCAGTCCTCGTCGTTGCCGCCGAAGTATTTGAGGATGTGTTCGCGGTTCTCCTCCCGCCACGTGATTACTTCCTTTTCCAGCCCCGAAGGGTAGCGCTTGAAGTACTTGCGCAGGTTCGCCGCCATATCTTCCAGCCTGTCACTGCGCTCGCGCGCCGCTTCCCTGCCCTCAAGCCGAAGAAACTCCGGGATACCTTTCTTTATCTCCTCGTGCTCCCGGTAGATGTTTGACTTGCCGGCCACGCCGCGAAAGAGGTTTATAAACTCCAGGAGGAATCCTACGGACACCTCCCACTGGAGCTTGCTGCGCCTTCCCTTCGCGAGTTTCCACAGGCAGTCCAGGGCGCTTACGCCGGTGCGCCTTTCATTGATCGGCCCGATGATGCTCTTGAAAACGCGGATGCAGTCGCGCACCGTCCCTTTCTCAAGTATGTGCAGCTCGTTGTCCTCAGCGAAAATAGCGCGCTCGGCTGCTTCCAGGTACGAATACACGTTGTCCCGTGCCTGCTTAAGGCTTGGGCTTTCCTTCAGGACGCTGTGGAGCTCCGGATTCGCCTCCCAGAGGCGCTTCAGGTACTCGTCGTAGTCCACCACGAAGCGCGGCTTTTCCAGCTCTAGAATGTCTGTGAAGACCTCGTTCTCGACAATCCTGGTGGAGACGGCGCGCATCGGCTTCTTCGTATTTTTCGCCTTCTGCTTTGGCATAATGGCTCCTTTGGCTGTGTTCTCCTTCCGGGCAGCTAAGGCAAGCCATGTGTTCCCCCGCCGCAAGACCCTTGAAAGGAGTCACAGGCGTGTGTTGCCGCTAGCAGTATACATGATGCGCTGGCGAAGGTCTCATTATCACGTGCTTGCTGCGGGACGCAATAGCTACTCAGCGTCCACGCCTGAACCGTGTGACCCTGGCACTTCGTTGCCCTGAGTGGCCCGCGCCCAGCATTCCCCATTGCCCACGTTTTCAAATGTCTCAAGCCCAGTAATGTCTGGGATAATGTCTGCGTATCCGCCGTGAGGGCGGCCGTCGCCGGGCAGGCGCAGGTAAGTGTCGGTTCCGCCGCCGTCCACGAACAAGCCCAGTGTGAGCATGAAATCGCGCAGGCTGCCGGCACTGGACATGCGCGACTGCCCGAAGCATGGCGCCTGCGCCATATACACGTCGTTGCCGCTTCTGTCCCAGAAGAAGCCCAGACCATTAACATCGCCCGTACCGAAGCACATGATACCGCCCTGATACCAGTCGTCTCCCGCGCCGTCTTCGAACCAGCCGATGCTAAAGTCGCGGCCGTTGCCGATGCTCTGCATCTGCTTCAACACGTAGCGGTCATCGCCGGCATCGTCCTGCAATATACCGATTGCGAAGTGCGGGCTGCTGCCCAGGCTGTACCAACCGGCATGGTGGTAGTCGTCACCGCCTTTGTCCACGCACATACCGATACCGTACCAGTATCCGGTGCCCTGGCCGTAAACCTGGCACTCATAACGGTCATCCCCCGCGCCGTCGACAAGGATGCCCACTCCGCCTGCCCAGCCGTGACCATCGGTAAAGTCGGCGCGGCGCCCGAAAGCGGCGCCCTGCGCGAAGTGGATAAAACGTTCCTCGCCGAAAGGCCCGCCGTTGGACAGCTCCGCTGGCTCTTCCAATCCGCGATAGGTGTCGTCGCCCGAAGAATCGACTAGGTACCCGCAGCCCATGGTGTATCCGTAGCCCTGCCCGTACTCGTAAAGCTCGTAGCTGTCGTTGCCGGCGTTGTCGGCGAGAATCCCCGTGCCGAAGGTACCGCATCCTTGCATGCTTCTGAAACCGCTGTAGCTGTCATCACCGGAGATATCCCACAGCACACCGGTGCCGAACACGCCGCAGCCCTCGCCGATATACGGCGTCTCATAGCTGTCGTCGCCCGCGCAGTCTATAAGTACGGAATAGCCGAAAACTCCCGCGCCGAAGGCTGGCGATGTCGCGTCTTCGTTACGGTAAGTGTCATCCCCGCCAAGATCGATGCATACGCTCACGGGACTGTCGAAACTGCGATTCGCCGCGCAACTCGCATAGGCCTCGCCCCCCGCTGTGTCAATGATCAGAAGATGGTCGTCGCTAGAGTAGTAGCCATCGCTTGCGCCGCTTAAGACGATATACCCTAGTTGTGTGTTTACTCTGAAATCGAAGTCCTGCGCAAACAGCGTTGTGTCGGTTTCTGTGAGCATCCGGCGCGCTTCCTGTGCTGCGAGCGCTATCAGCGTCGCGCCGGTGTTTAGCAGCGTCCAGTCGGTGTTGTCGAGCAGGCTTTCAATCAGCAGCATAGTCTCCAGACCTTCGTCTTCTTCCTCTTCTTCTTCCCATTCGACGATGACGTAGTCCAGCACCGTCCTGTAGACGGTATCGGGATTCAGCTTAAGCCGGTTAATCGGCTCGACCAATGCCAGTTCCCTGTAATGCAGGACATCAGGCGCAGCGAAAAGGATTAGCGCGGCTGCATCCCTTACGGGATCCGGCAGATTGCGGTATTCCACCGTTTTAAACTCCGCTTCCGGATGGCTGGTTAGTTCCGCTAGGGCTACCGCCAGATTTTTCCCGCGTAGCTCTTCAACGCGCTTCCTGTAAGCTTCCAGCGGGTCGCCGATTAGCCCCAGCCTTACTCCAGAATCGAGCCGCTTGTGGGCGCTTACCGTCAGAGCCGAAATGTCGCCGTCGCTTTTTAGGAGTCCGTCGGTCAACGAACGGGTATAGGGGCTGATTTTCCAGGGATCGGCGAAGAAAACGTCGAGCAGGCTGACGCGGTACTTGTCGCCGCCCCAGAGCGACATGTCCTCAAAGTCTATACGTACGTCGCCCGGCGTAAGATCGGATTGAGCCAGTGCGCGCTTAAAAAGTTCGGTCTGCGGCAGAAACTCACGTGCGGATTGGGCCGACGCGATAACTGAAAACAGAATAAAGGTAAACGCTGCAAAAACAACTGTTTTCTTATACATAGGCGGATTCTATCACTGCTGCATACGCTGCTGTCTTATGCTAAGTGTGCATTCACAACGCTCAAGCGAGCTCGCGCACAGGGATTATCTCAAGCCTGCCCGTGTCCCGCATCCTTGCCGCGTGTGCGCATATCTCATCAAAAGCTCTCAGCATAGCTTTCTGGTCAGCAGCGAAATCCACCGGATGGCTCCACAGAAGGAACACTCCGCCTTCTCTAGCTGCCGCATTAATCCCTTTGATCGCTCTGACGACCCGCCGCGACACGGGTATCGCGCTGCGGTAGCGTCCGCGCCGGTTGAATAGCATCCCGCCTTCAACGTTCAGCATCCCCAACTCGTCACGCGCCGCCGTAACTAGGGGAGGAGTGCGAGCCAACGCCTCCGTGACGAATTGGCCAAATGCCGACTTGAAACCTGTACCGGGGGCCCGGAATGTCCGATACACTCGCACGCCCGCGTCCTTCAGGACATCTAGGTGGCCTGATCGACCGCGCGGGAAAATGTGCGTCTTCATTTCCTGCCCGAATTCAGATATGAGGTCGCGTGCAAGTTCAAGCTCCTGCGCCGCCCGCTTGCGCAATAGCGCTGGATGGCTGAAATCCACGTGGCTGAAAGAATGCGAAGCGAGCTCTTGGGGTACAGAACACGTAGCGATTCGCTCCACAACATCGCGGCACATCCACACCGAGCTGCCGTCGTCTTTGCCACCTGTATCTCGGCTAAACCAGTTGGGGAAATGCTCCGGTCGGTAAGGCTCGAGTTCGGCGTGAATCCCGTCGCATTCGCGCAGCATAAGGTGGCCCACGACGCCCCAGGTAGCCGGTATGCGGTGTCGTTCTAGGGCGGTAAGCAGCAACGGCACGATTTCTTTGCGGGTTAATCGCACCTGCGCAAGATAGTCTTCGCTGAGGATCTTATCAAACCGCCCCCAGGCCAGTTCGAAGTCAAAGCAAATGATAAAGCGTCCTTGCGCCATGGGTTTGCTAGCTCACGTAGTCCGTATCACCGCCGCTGGTATACCACGCGGTGGCTTTGTCCGTGTCAAGCGGAATGCCGCTTCCGTTGAAGAAGGCGTTTAAGCGCTCGGTTACATGTGTCATACCGTTCTTCTTGGCCGCTAGCGCGATTTCCTTGTTCCCCGTGTAAACGCTCCGAGCGTTTGCACTCATCATTAAAGCAGCTTGGCGGTGAAAATGCAGTATTCGCGTGAGGTCTTGCGGACGCTGACGGTCGTAATACACATCTGCCAGCAGCAAGATGTCTCTGACGCCGGTGCAACGCCACGCAAGCGCGAATACAGCCTCCAATGATCCCGTTTCACCGGTGAGTTGCAGCAGCACGCCGATATCCTTGGGATGCTCGAGATATCGCCAGCGAAGGTATTCGATGTCGCGCGCGCAGGCAAAGGGATACTGAAGCTGACAGTGTTTTAGCAGTTCGTTAACCTGCTCGTCGCTCGAGTCGAGGACCTTGATGCGCGGGTCCAGGCGCTCCAGCTGTTTGAGATGAGGTTTCATGCGCGGGCGGCGTCGGCGACCCCGCCGAGCTAACTTACGCCACGCCGCCTGCACAATGGTGCGTACCGGCGCCAGATACTCCACGTAGTCAGCGATACCGGGAAGCTCAGCGAATCCATGGCGGAGTGCCACTTTTATCGAAGGAGGCGAGGACAAAAAGTGCAGCTTGATCTCCGCAGGACGATTGATGAAATAAGGTATCAGCCTGTCGCCCATTCCTTTGCCGCGCAGCCGGGGCAGGATGTACCAGTCGTTGAAAGCGCACGACATGAGCTTCTGGCCGCGCACATAAGCCGGGCATTCGGTGAAACCGAGTGTGCCGGCAACTTCTCCTTGGTCGATAACTAACAGGAACTGGCTCACGCCACTGCGGGCTGCTGGCGCATCAAGATACTTCCAGCGAAAGACGTCGGGCTCGCGGGCAAAACCAAGGTTCAGTATACGAAAGAATTTCTGAAGCCCCTCCCGGTGTTGCTCGTCGTATTCCACAACTTCCATGGCGCACGCATTCTAGCACGGCGCGATGCTACAATCTGCGCGTGAAGCTTTCTGACGCTGAGAAGTTTCTGCTATCGCTCCAGCCGGGGAAGATTGACCTCGGTCTGAGCCGCCTGCGCCGCGTTCTCTCAGGCCTGGGGTTGATTCCGCCGCCATTCCCGGTGGTGCTGGTGGGTGGAACTAACGGAAAGGGCAGCGTCATAGTGTTTGCCGAAGCACTGCTTCGTTCGCAGCTTCGGGTGGGTGCGTTCGTCAAGCCGCACGTCTACCGTATTACTGAACGGGTGCGTATCGACGGGCAGCAGCTATCTGATGACGGCTTCGCGGATGCGACAGGCCGTCTCAAGAAGCACCTGGACGGCTCGGACGCAAAGGTGACGTTCTTTGAAGCTACGCTGATAGTAGCGCTGCTGGCGATGCAATCGGCTGCGGTTGAGCTGGCATTAATCGAGGTAGGCCTGGGCGGGCGTTTTGATGCGGCCAACGCCCTGCCGCGCGTCCTTACCGCCATTACGAGTATCAGCCGCGATCACGAGCAGTATCTGGGATCGAGCCTAGCGGGTATTGCCGTGGAGAAAGCGGGGATAATGGCGGAGGGCGTGCCGGTGATCCTGTCCCGCAGCATCCGCAGCCGGGATCCGGATTGCTGCGGGATTCTACGTAAGCTTGCTGCGCTGAAACATGCGCCCGTTATTGAGCCGGAGGTGGAATTGAAACGGCTGGGGGGAGGATTGCGTCCCGTGCACCAGGATTTCGCGGTTGAAGGCTCGCTAAGGAAACTGGATCTGCCGCGGCAGATGCGCGTCAACCAGCTTGGTCTTTACCAGTCTCGCAATTTGGAGGTTAGCCTGAGCCTGGCCTCCCTGCTCGCGGAGCTCGGTCATATTGAGCCGCCGCTGGCGGTTCCTTCTACAATAAACACCACAATGCCCGCCCGCTTTGAAGTCCATCATATTGGTGCGGGCTGGATCGTCCTGGACGCAGCTCACAACGTGGAAGGTATGCGTATGCTCGCGGAAGCTCTGCGGGAGTATTTCCCCGGAGCCTCGCCCACGCTGGTTTTCGGCTGCCAGCAGGGGAAGGACGTGCCGCTGATGCTTGCCCCGCTGAAAGGCCTGGTCAAGCGCGTCGTCGCAATCGGGCTGCCTGTCTTGCATCCAATGCCGCTGGGTGAGGTGCAGGACGGCGTTAGGGAAGCAGGGCTGGAATTGTACTTATCTGGCGAATCGTATTCCCGCCAGATGAGCCACTTGCTCGATGATGTCGAATCCGGCGGTACTGTGGTGGTTGCCGGGAGCATCTACTATCTGGGCTTCACCGCCGAAGCTCTGGGACTGGGCAGCGCGTCTCATCCCGAACTGAATCAGTAGACGGGTTCTTCCCCGGGCGGTCTTGTCTTCCAGCGCCGGTGCATCCAGAGCCACTGCTCGGGCGCTTCACGTATCGTCTCCTCGTACACGCGGTTCATCGCGGTCAGCACCCGCTTCTCAGCCTCTTCGCCCTTGCCGGAGACCTCGCATTCAACCGGACGGACAATAAAACGGAAGGAAAAGGGCTTTAGCCTTTTGGCGACAATGAGCAGCATTGGCGGGCGGAACTTAAGGTGCAACACCGCCGGCCCGCGCACAGTCGACGCGGGCAGTCCGAAAAGCGGCACAAAAGCGCCATCAACACCGCCGTTCTGGTCCGACAGCAACCCGAGGACTTTATTCTCGCGCAATGCCCTGAGCATGGCGCTGCCCATTTTCCCGCTGGCGATATTCTCAATGCCCAGCCTCTGGCGGGTGAAGAATGCCAGCTCTGTGAAGAAATCGTCCCGCTGCTCCTTGCCTACGGCTGCAAGCGCGACGCCGGAAAGCGTCAGGTACGCGCCGGAAAGTTCCCAGTTGCCAAAGTGCATCGCCAGGCCCAACACTCCTTTTCCTTGCTTAAGGGCGTCCTCAAGGAGTTCCCAGCCCTCGACCTCCTTTACCAGATTGCGCACGCGTTCCGGCGACCAGTGTATGAAATAGATGAATTCAAGCGCGGTTAGGGCCATCTGGTGCGCGCTCTTGTAAGCCAAGCGCTCACGCTGCGCTTCGCTTAACTCGTCACCGAACGCCAGTTCGAGGTTGCGCAGCGCGCTTCGCCGCAGAATCGGATGAAGCCTCCAGGCCAGTGCCGTCAGCAAGCGGACTATAGGAAGCGTAGCCCATGGTGGAAGGAATCTGGCGAGGAAGATGATGAAGCGTGTCACCGCGCGGGGAAGCCCCCTTCTTCTTGCGTTTCGCCCGGTCAGCGTCCTTCACCTCCTCCAAGCTCCGCGCAGAAACGCTTGAATTCCTCTTCCAGTCTGCCAGGCCCTGCTCGCTTGACCACAAACTGGATGGTGGCGCCAGAGCGCAGACGTGAAGTTCGGAAAACCGGGTTCAGGAAATCACCTTCCTCGTAACACAGGGGAAGGGCGAAATCGCGGATTTTCTCCACCAAAGGTTCCAGTGTGCGAATGTCGCGTTCTGTGGCGAATCGCACAACGGAAATCTCGTCCCGCTCCGCGGCCCCAATCCATTCCGCCAGATTCATCCGTCCTCCGAACGCCACCTTGATGTCCGACTCGGCAACATGTTTGGCGATGCTATCGTCAGCACCGACCTGCAGTATCACGGCCCGCACTGGAATCTGGAACTCACGGCGGGCAAACTGGGTTATGAGGATGTTAGTTTCGTCGTTTTCCGTGAATGCCAGAAGCAGCCCGGTGCCCGCTGCTCCGGCATCCACCAGCGCTTCTTCGTCCAGCGCGCTGCCGTGCACGACATGCTCAAATTCCCGCCGCGTGACCATGCAGTGGGCATAATAGGTGTCTATGAACGTCGTGCGGTAGCCGGCAGCCATGATTCTGCGGGCGATTAGGCGCGAGAGGGCGTGCGCGCCCACAAACAATACCGAACGGCTGCGGTTGAGATAAACATCGGTAGCTCTTGCGAAATGCTTGGTAAGTGGCGCTATGACTAGTACTGTTGCGCCGATTGCCATAAAAACAACCGTTACTACCGTTTCAGCTTCGGCGTAGCCCCGGCCGGCAAGCTGAATGGCAAAAAGAGACGCTACGGAGCCGGAAACAATGCCTCGGGGTGCAACGCCGGCGAGAAAAATCTTCTCTTTCGCTGATAGGCGGCTTCCGATCGTGCATAGAAACACCGAAACCGGTCGCACTACGAAAAGCAGTGCAGCCACTATCAGCACACCCCGCCATCCGATAAGCACCACCGAATCCAGGCTGATTCCGGCGGATACGAGGATAAACACCACGGCGATAGTTAAAAGCGTGATCTGTCCTTTGAACTGCTTTAAGGAAGCCTTGCCGGCGAATTCTGAACCCGATAGCATCAGTCCGGCCA
This sequence comes from bacterium, assembly GCA_029932365.1. Taxonomy (GTDB): domain Bacteria; phylum 4484-113; class 4484-113; order 4484-113; family 4484-113; genus JAGGTK01. Next base: position 9,221 of record JAOZQG010000026.1, read on the forward strand.
GAGCAACGGACAGGACTCCGCTATCGGGTGCCAGCGTCTCTGCGCCGCCGAATGCGCCCAGTACCACTGCTAATGCCACGAGATTCTTGATGTTGTCCCTCGTGCCCACGTAGCGCAGGCCATAGCGCAGAATCAAGCCCGCGGCCAGGCCGAAGCCGCACCCTACACCGATCCCCTGAAGGAAGAACGCGATGGCGCCGCCGGCGGTGGGTGATGTCGCCGCGGCGATTTCGTAAATGAGAGCGGCGAGCAGTACGCCGGCGGGCTCAATGAGTATCGCCTCGCCGCGCAGTATTCCCGATACAGCTTCACTTACAGGCACGCGCCTTAACAGCGGTTGCACGACCGTCGGGCCGGTGATGGCGACTAGTGCGCCGAAGACAAGTCCCAGCAAAGGGTCCGCGCCCAGAACAAGCGTGAACAGCGCGGCTCCGCCGGCCAGTGTGAGGATAAGGCCAAAGGCGACAAGGTTGCGGACGATCTTGAGATGAGCCTTGAGGCGCGCCACGCTCAAGGTCAGCGCGCCCTCAAAGATGATGATGGCCACGCCAAGCTTCACTATTACCGGCAGGAAAGCGCCAAAGTCACCGGGGTTAACTAGGCCGATGACGTCCGGACCGGCCAGGATGCCCAGGACCATCAGCGGCGCAATGCTGGGAACTCTCAGATATTCGGCCAGCACGAGCCCCGCTACGCCGAGCAGTATGATGAGCGCCGCGGTCTGCAAAAGCGTTCCGCCGGTTACGCCGTAGGTTTCTATCGCAGCCTCCTTGGCATCGCGCCCAGAAGCCTAGTCGCCGAACAGGGCTATCTCGATTATCTGGTTACTCTTGAAGCCCTCAAAGCGCATATAGTAGTCGATAGATTTCACCAGCGCCTCCATCGGTACCAAACCGACGACTTCGCTGCCCACAATGTCCACCGCGTAGCGTGCCGCCTCAAACCTGACAAGCTCGAAGACCCGGTACATCGGCGTGTCAAACGGATTCGTCAGGTTCATTGAAATCTGCACCTGGTTGCGGTCCTCAAGCATAAGCGCCATCGCCTTTACATTGATCAGGCCGCCTTTCGCTTCTCGGATACACTTGACGATCTTCTTCCCAACTTTCAGGTTGTCCGTGTTGAGGTTAATGTTGTAGGCCACGAGAAAGGTGCGGGCTCCCACAGCGGTTACGCCGGCGGTGGGATGCGGAGCTTTCTCGCCGAAGTCGGGCGCCCATTTTGCGTCCTTCATCTTCTCAGCCATGCCCTCGAACTCGCCCTTGCGGACTTTCGCCAGGTTGCGGCGTGACGGCTTGGATGCTGCCTCTTCGTATAAAAACACGGGGATTTTAAGCTCATCCCACATTCTGGCGCCCAACGTGCGCGCCAGCTCCGCGCAGTCTTCCATCTCCACGCCGCTCACCGGCACGAACGGGATTACATCCACCGCGCCCATTCTGGGATGGCCCCCTTCGTGCTTCGTAAGGTCGATGAGATCGGTGGTTTTTTGCGCCAGGCCGAAGGCGGCCTCGACACAGCCCTCGGGGGTGCCCGCGTAGGTAATCACCGTGCGATTGTGGTCCGCATCCGACGAATAATCCAGCAGCTTCACGCCTTCCGTCTGGCGGATAGGCTCAAGGCATTTCTCCACAATGTCGGAGTCGCGGCCTTCGCTGATGTTTGGAACACATTCTACGATTTTCGCCATTGATAAGCTCCTGTTCCCCCCGGCTGGGGTGTCTGCTACATAGCATAGAGAAATTCCGTCAAATACGCAATCGCCGAAGGTGAATCTTGTTCGGAGCTTATTCGCGCGCACTCAGCCCGTTTGCTATAATGGGCTACCTTCTGAAAGGTCACAAGCCTATGAGGAATCTCATCAGACTGGCAACATTAATAATTATCCTCGCTTGTCTGTGCAGCCTTCCCGCTATCGGCCAGGAAACCGGCGCCGAAGTTCCCGATAAGCCGGCAGCCGCCGGGGAACCCGGGGATGCTGAGGAAGCCGGGCCGGAGGCCCTGGAAGACGCTGATATAGTTATCGGTATGGAGCCCGCCGGAGAGGAAGAAGCGTCGGCGGTCGAGGTTCCTCTGCCATCCCAGGTTACGGTTGGAGACCTGCCTAATGACGATGGCACCGCAGTTTATCTCACGTGGGATGCATTTCCGCAGGAAACGTCCGATGTGACCTATACGGTGTACCTGGCGGAAAGCCGCGACGGACCCTGGTTTGAAGCCGTCAGCTTTCCCGCAAACGAAGAGTATATGGAGGAATACGGGCACTACTTCCCGGGATTTTTCTGGTTCCAGAAGGCAAGGCATCCTAAGAGCAGGCATGTCGTTATCGTAGAAGACGTCCGCATCGGAGAGTTCAACAGAACGGGCGAGGAAATTATGCTACCCGAGCCGGTGGGATTCACGATTGAGCCCAACGTTGGGCCAAAGAACGAGGATGGCGAGCCTATCGAGCCGGGTGTAATTGACGAGCTTACCGGCGAGGAAGTAGTAAGCCAGAAATTCGTCGAGGTAGAACCCCGAAAAGTCGGGACTATGTTTTTGAAGCTGACCTCGACCGTGAACGGGGAAACCGCGACCTATCCGGAGATTTTGGAAGTCGGTGCGCGGCAGAACTGGTTCGACACCGGGCGGCTCAATGTTCTCATTTTCGCTGTCCTGTTCGGCGCGACAGTGCTTTACTTCATCGCTCGTGCACGGCGCGACCCCGACCTGTTCATCCGAAAGATAAGCGGCCTGGATGCCGTTGACGAAGCCATAGGGCGCGCCACCGAAATGGGCAAGCCCATCCTTTACCTGAACGGAATGTCCTCTCTGGCCGACCTGCCCACGCTTGCGGCCTTGAACATCCTCGGGCGCGTTGCCCGGCGCGTGGCCAACTACGAGTCCAAGCTGACGGTTCCCTGCCGCGACCCCATCGTGCTGACCGTGGCGCAGGAAATCGTGAAAGCGGGGTACGCGGATGCCGGTCGTCCGGACGCATACAACGCTGACGACATATTCTTCCTGACCGAGGACCAGTTCTCGTACGCTGCCGCGGTCTGCGGCATTATGATGCGCGACAAGCCCGCGGCTAATTTTTTCATGGGTTACTATTACGCGGAGAGCCTTATTCTGGCCGAGACCGGTGCCAGCACGGGCGCAATCCAGATAGCTGGCACCGACGCTCCCACGCAGCTGCCCTTCTTCGTAACCACCTGCGATTACACACTAATCGGCGAGGAGCTTTACGCCGCGAGCGCTTATCTTTCCCGCGAGCCGCTCGTCTTGGGCAGTCTGAAAGGCCAGGATATGGCCAAAGTGTTTATGATGTTTATGATTGTTGTCGGGACGCTGCTCATGACCTTCGGCGTCAACTTCGTGAAGGACCTTTTCAAGGCTCTGGGGTAATTAATGCAGTTTCTCAGGAAGCAATTTCCGGTGATGCTGGCCTTCGTGATGGGCATGACGATGTTCATTAGGGAGTTTGTGCCCGCGAAATTTTCGGAACGGTTGTACTATGGCTTCACCAATTGGGCCATTGTTATCACAGGATTCGCCGCGGTCTTCGCCATCCTCTCGCTGCTGCATCACCATATGAACAAAGTGCGTCGGCGTGCGCAGGGATACGGGTACTCCGTAATCACCATCCTGGCGTTCATTCAGATGATTATCCTGGGGCTCGTTTTCAGCGTAGAGCCCAGAACCCCTGCAGGATGGGAGTACCAATGGATGTTCGTGCCCATGCAGGCGACGATGTTTGCCACGCTGGCGTTTTTCATCGCTTCCGCAGCCTTCCGGGCTTTCCGGGCCCGGACCTGGGAAGCGCTGGCCTTGCTGATTGCAGGCCTCATTGTGATGATAGGCCGGGTGCCCATAGGCGAGTACATCAGCACCCACTTGGGTACATTCGCTGACTGGATTATGAACAATCCCAACATGGCCGGTTTTCGCGGAATAGTCCTCGGCGTTGCGCTGGCGCAGGTTGCGATAGCGGTGCGCATTATCTTCGGAATTGAACGCACCTATATGGGAGGTGGCGACTGATGGATAAGGAGCGCAAGCCCAGTTTCGTTGAGCGCTTCCTCCAGATGGACCGGCGTATAATTTATACGCTGGTCGCCCTGGCGGTTGCCATTCCCCTGCTTTTCCCGATGGGACTGCCAATCAAGGTTACGCCGGAGGTTCGAAGCGTCTACGATACTATCGAGAACCTTCCTGCAGGTTCCAATATTCTTATGAGCGTGGACTTCGATCCCGCCTCCCAGCCTGAGCTTTATCCCATGATGAAATCCGTGATGCGTCATGTTGTCCGGAAGGGCCACAAGCTGGCTATAACGGTGCTTTGGCCTAACGGTGTGAATCTGGCTGCGCAGTGCATCGAGGAGCTGAAGCTTGAATTTCCGGAATGGACAAACACCGTGGACTATGTGTTTCTAGGCTACCAGGTCGGCGGCGCTATCGTGATTATGTCGGTGGGAAACAGCTTTTCTGAGACGTTTCCCAAAGATTATTACGGCCAGTCTACCGCCGGGATGCCAATAATCAAGGAATTCAACAAGCTGGGCGAGGCTGACTATATGGTGATGTTTGAGGCCGGGAACTCCGGCGATTGGTGGATTGTGTACGGCACTGAAGTGCACGATGTGCCGGTTGCCGGCGGGGTTACCGCCGTTGTAGCCCCGCAGTATTACCCGTACCTGCAAGCCAAGCAGCTAAATGGCATCATCGGCGGCCTGAAGGGGGCTGCAGAATACGAGAAGCTGACAGAGGTGCCCGCGCTCGCCACCTCTGCGATGGATTCCCAGTCAATGGTGCATGCCCTGATTTTTGTTGCCATCGTGCTGGCCAACATATTCGCCCTGATGCTTGTGGCTGAGAAGCGTCGTCGGGCCCAGGAGGGGAGATAACATGTTGAACTTGGCGATTCTGCTACAGGCTGAAAGCGAACTCCTGCCCTGGCAGCAGTCAATGGCGGACTTCTTTTTCAGCGACGGAATGGTCACTCTCGGCACCTGGATCGCCGCGGGGCTAACCCTCTTCATGTTCTCGTTCGTCTATAAGGACAATCCTCTCTTCCGCTTCGGTGAGCATCTGTACCTGGGCATCTCTGCGGGCTATCTTATGTCGCTTTATTTCTTCAACAACATGAAGCCCAAGTTCTTCTACCCGCTGATGCCTTTCCTCGATGTTTCCGGCGACACGACGCTCAACCTATGGGTGCTCATCCCGGGAATACTCGGTCTGTTTATCATATTCCGGCTGATACCCGGCTGGGGCTGGCTTTCCCGCATCACCTTCGCCTTCTACATTGGCGGCTTTACCGGTATCACGTTACCCAAAGTGCTCAACGGCCTGCTGCTTCCGCAGTTCTACGCCACGATTGACCGGATACCTTACATGGTTACCTCGTGGGACGAACTTGTGCTCCTGATAAACGCGCTCGTCCTCTTTGTCGGCGCTTTGTCGGTGCTGGTGTATTTCTTCTTCTCGGTGGAGCATAGGGGATTCGTCGGAGGAGTATCGCGCGTGGGTATCTACACCCTGATGATAGCCTTCGGCGCGTCCTTCGGCTACACGATTATGGCTCGCGTCTCGCTGCTCATCGGGCGTATGCAGTTTTTGATGTTTGACTGGATTGGAGAAGAAATCGTGGGCCGAATTGCGGTGCTGTTCCACGGCGGCTAGCATTTGCCGGCTAGCCAGCCCTAAGGCGCTTTGCCGGGCGGCTCTTGCCAAACAAGCGACTACAGGTACCGGGGTCGCTGATATAATGCCGCGCAGTTCTTATCACACTCCAATTATCCGGGGAGAAAGATGAACCTTGCCGTCCTCAGGGCGTTCAGCCATTCGATTGCCTTTGTGCTCGGCTTTTCTATTATCTTCATTGTCTTGGGCCTGCCCGCCAACTGGATTGGCGAGTTCATAAACCGGTATCCCCGGTGGTTTGGGTATGTCGGCGGGCTCATCGTCATCGCTTTGGGCTTGCACATACTGCTCAGCACCTGGGGGCTTTCGCCGCTGCGCTTCCTGCTTTTCGAGAAAAAGGCGCACGTCCAGAGCAGGGGCGGCTACCTCTCCAGCTTTCTCATCGGCATAACTTTCGCGGCAGGCTGGACGCCCTGCCTGGGGCCGATTCTCGTAGTTATTCTCACGCTTGCGGCGAGCCAGCCCGGGCAGGGAGTGCCGATGATGATAGCCTACTCGCTCGGTCTGGCGATTCCATTTTTGCTGGTAGCGTTGCTAATAGGCTCTGCGGTCAGTTTTATCCAGCGTATTGCGCGCCATGTGGGCACGATTAACTTCGTCAGCTCTATCCTGCTCATTGCGGTTGGCTTCGTGCTGTTTTTCGGTTTCATGTCCGGCATGTATACCGTCCAGCCCGCCGTGCTTTTCCGTGTTGCGCTTTGGGCTGGCATCGTTTCCCTCGTTCTTGCAGTCGCCACCCAACTCGTCCGTATGCTGGCGAGGGAAGATGCTCTCCGCCGCAGGCTGCTGGCACCCGCGCTAGTTTTCGCAGGAGTATTATGCCTGGCGCTATTTTTCTGGGGCACGGCTACGCTGATTGAGCTTCTCGGGGCCTCTTCGCTCAACGCCGAGGAGATGCTTGCGGGCAGCACGGTGAACCTTGGCATCGCCTTCCTGGGCGGACTGGCTTCGTTCCTTTCGCCCTGCGTGCTGCCGATGGTGCCTCCCTATCTCCTGATAATCGCAGGACTGTCGTTTGAGGATATCACGCCGAAGCCGGCGTCTTAGGAAGGCTTGCCGAGGGTTGTTCGGAGAGTAGCAGACGGTGTCGGCTAATCGCGGCTAGGTTGCGGGTATGCTGGTCGTGAACTCGTCGGGGAATTCGCTCTGTGCCGTTTCTACCTCGTCGGCCGGAGTCACTTCGAGCTTGGAACGGCATATGCCGCGCTCGCTGCTCCGGTAGAAGCCCAGCAGGTAGCTTAATTCTTCGCTGGACGGGAGGGTATCCTCGATTTTGGCGATGGCCTCTGTAGTGCTCAGATTCTGCCGGTACAGAATATGAAACGCCTGGCGCAGATGCAGTCTCACTTCTGGAGCCACCCCGCGCCGCTTCAGCCCTATATTGTTCACGTTAACGACCCGTGCGGGCGCCGGTCCGAATACCATCATAAACGGCGGAGCGTCCTGCATCAGCCCGCTGGTCCCGCCCACCATCGCTATCTTGCCCACGCGCACAAACTGGTGGACGACGGCCATCCCGCCCAGAACGCTGTAATCCTCAACCGAACAGTGCCCGCCCAGGGTGGCCAGGTTGGCCATAATCACTTCTTTGCCCACCTGGCAGTCGTGCGCGATATGCACGCCGGTCATCAGAAGTGACGAATCGCCCACGCGCGTGACCGAGTCCTTCCTGCTTCCCCTGTTTATGGTGACAAACTCGCGGATTTTTACCCCCTCGCCGATTTCCACGTGCGAAATGTCGCCGTTGTACTTGAGATCCTGCGGCTCGGTGCCTATTACAGCGTGGGAGTAAATCCTGCAACCGGGGCCGATGGCGGTGTTTTCTCCGATGACCGTGTGGCTGGCGATTTTGGTGTCGGCGCCTATGCTTACGTTTCGCCCGATGACCGAGTAGGCGCCGACTTCTACGCCCGGCTCAAGGCGGGCCTCCGGATGCACGATTGCTGTCCGATGTATGAGCATAACCGCTCCCGGGATCTTAGTTGCTGCTAAATATTCGTGTCTTGTCGGCGGGAGTTAAACGAATATGCTATATTTCTCCCTGAAGGAAATCCGACCGGGAGGTTTGCTGTTTCATTGAAGGCCAGGCCTGCATTTGACTTCACCGGCGGTGTCGCGCTGGTCACCGGCGCAAGCCGGGGCATAGGCGCGGTAACCGCGCGGATGCTTGGTGCCGGGGGCGCGAAGGTCTACGTCAACTACTTGACGCACGGGAGCGAAGCTGACAGCGTTGTCGCAGCCATCCGGGATGCGGGCGGCTCGGCTGAAGCTGTGCGGTTCGACGCGTCCTCACCCCAGGAGGTGTCGCCCGCCATCGCGAGTATATTCGAGCGTGAGGAGGGTATTGACTACCTGGTAAACAACGCCGGAGTCCGCTATAACAGCCTTACCCACGCGACCAGCGATAAGCTGTGGCAGGACTGCCTGAGGATTAATCTGGACGCGGCCTTTTGTGTTACGCGCCAGGTTGTCAAGTCGATGGCGCGCCGGCAGAAAGGCAGCATAGTAATTGTGAGCAGCATTGCCGGTTCCATTGGCAGTTTCGGCCAGAGCGCATACGCGGCGGCGAAAGCCGGCCTGGTGGGTTTCGCCAAGTCCGTGGCGCTTGAATACGGCCCCAAGGGTGTCCGCACCAATGTGGTTATCCCGGGCATAATCAACACGGATATGACGAAAAACCTGCGGGAGGATTTCCGGAAGTCGGTGCTCGCTCAGATACCCTGCAACCGCTTCGGCGAGCCGGAGGAGGTCGCGGCGCCGATCTGCTTCCTGCTCTCGGACGCAGCGAGCTATATTAACGGCGCGACTCTGCACATCAACGGCGGTGGTTTGCGCCTGTAGATGAGTATTTAATGTCAAAGGGGACCATATAATGAAGCGACGGGTAGCGATAACGGGCATGGGTGCGGTAACCAGCTACGGCACAGGCTTGGCGCCGCTGCTGGGCGCTATCTTCAGCGGCAAAAGCGGTGTAACCCGCATAGAAACGTTTGACGTCAGCGAGTATCCGGTGCGGATCGGCGCCCAAATCAACGGGTTCACTCCTGCTGACTTCATGAATCCCAAGGATGCCCGGCGCTACGACCTGTATATTCCCGTTTCGGTCGCTTCGGCGAAGATGGCGGTGGAGCACAGCGGCCTTACGATAGCTGACGACAACCGCGATCGCATCGGCGTGTACTTCGGAAGTGGCATCGGCGGCATCCGCACGATACTTAGCCAGTCAAAGGTACTGCTTGAAAGGGGCCCCGGTCGGGTAAGCCCCTTGTTCATCCCCAACAGCATCAGCAACTCCGGATCGGCCGTCATAGCGATGGAGCTGAACGTGACCGGCTCCAACTTCTGCATCGTGTCGGCCTGTAGCACCAGCAACCACACCATCGGCGAGGGCTTCCGCGCGGTGCGTGACGGTTATCTCGATGTCTGCATTGCCGGAGGAGCCGAGACTGCGATTAACCCCCTTGGGCTGAGCGGCTTCTGCGTAATGAAAGCTATCTCCCCGAGCTGGAACGACGAGCCGCACCGCGCCTCCAGGCCTTTTGACGCTAAGCGCGACGGCTTCGTAATGGGAGAGGGAGGTGGCGCGTTGGTGCTTGAAGCTTACGATCACGCGGTAGCCCGAGGCGCGAAGATTTACGGGGAGCTTGTGGGCTACGGTAGCACCTGCGACGCCTACCATATCACTGCGCCGGCCCCGGGGGGCGTGGGCGCGGCCAAAGCTATGGAGCTGGCTTTGGTCGATGCGGGGCTTGAACCGACTGATATCGGCTACATCAACGCCCACGGCACTTCCACTGAGCTAAACGACAAGAACGAAACTGAGGGCATCAAGCGTGTCTTCGGTGATTACGCATACAAGCTGAAGATTTCCTCAACCAAGTCGATGCACGCCCACCTGCTGGGCGCCGCTGGAGTTGTAGAAGGAATCGTCACTATGGCCGCGCTTGACCGCCAGGTGGTGCCACCGACCATAAACTACGAGAATCCGGACCCCGACTGCGACCTCGACTATACGCCGAACGAGCCCGTGCAGCACGAGTTCGACTACGCGGTGAATAACTCGTTTGGCTTCGGGGGGCACAATGCGGTGCTTGTATTTAAGCGCGGCGAACACGAGCTCGCATAGGGCACTGGCGCGGCAAATCTGCTAGTAGCTGATTATCTTCCACTCTTCGCTGCCGGGCGCCTCATGGCCGTTAAGCACGTCGCTGTTGGCGTGCGCCATCATCTGGCTCATCGTAACGAAGGAGTAGCCCCGGCGCTGTAGCGTTTCGATAAGATGCGGGAGCATCTCGATGGTGGCTTCGGAGCCGTCGTGCATCAGGATAATCGCACCCGGCTGCACGTCTTCGAGTATACGCCGGTACATTTCGCGCCACTCGCAGTTGGGGGCGGTGTCGTTGGAATTGATGGTCCAGAGGCCCAGCGCCATGCCGTTTCGGTTCATCAGCTCGACCGTGAAGTGGTTGTATCGTCCGCCGGGCGGGCGAAGCAGGCGCGGGCGCTTCCCCGTAATGTCACATATGAGGTTCGAGAACTCCTCGATCTGGTAGACCTGCTCGTCTAAAGGCAGGTTCACCAGCCGGAAATGGTCGTAGGTGTGGCAGCCGATTTCGTGCCCCTCCTGGTGAATCATTTGCACCCAGTCGGGGTACCGCTCGGCCTGCACGCCCACCAGGAAAAACGTGGCGGGCAGCCGGTAGTAGCGAAGTATGGACAAAAGCTTCGCCGTGAAAACGGGATGCGGGCCGTCGTCGAAGGTGAGCGCAACTTCCTTAAGGTAAGGATTGCCCCGGCGAAGTTCCTTGACTATCAGCTCGCCGTCCTCGCCCTGGTTGAAATCCGCGATGTTTTCCGGCAGCACATCATGGATAAAGGGCAGCATCGGATATTCACTGTTCTGCGCGCGGGTCGCCGCGGTTGCGAAAAGCGCAAGCGCAACAGTCAGGCAGAAGGTAATGCCAGCCCACCTCAGCATGGGGATGAGCATTATAGAGCTTTGCTCGGTAAATAACTAGGTGTGGCTGAAAGGCTAATCGTTTCGCCTGCGAGCCTCGGCTAGTGTTGAGCTTTGCACACGGGCGCATTGCCGATACAATATGCTTTTGCCTTGGAGCGCCATATGTGCGAGACAATCCAAATCCGGGACGCGAAAGGACACATCGGCCAGAAAGTGCGGCTGCGCGGCTGGCTGCGCAACAAGCGTAGCGGGAAAAACATCCATTTTCTGATAGTGCGCGACGGCAGCGGCGAAATGCAGTGCGTGGCTGTGGGCGAGGTTCTGTCCGAGGAGGCTATGGACCTGTGCGACCGGATGGGGATTGAAAGCTCGCTGGACGTATGCGGCGAGCTAAGCGCGGACGACCGCGCGCCCGGCGGCGTGGAAATGCAGGTATCGCAGGTGGAAGCACTACAGCTCGTCGAGGATTACCCTATTGCAAAAAAAGAGCACGGCACCGAATTTTTAATGGCAAACCGGCACCTGTGGCTTCGTTCATCCAGGCAGATAGCGATTATGCGCGTGCGCGACGAAGTGGAGAAGGCCTGGGCTGATTTCTTCTACGATCATGGTTTTGCGCGGGTGGATACTCCGATATTTACGCCCAACGCTGTTGAGGGCACGACAACTCTCTTTGATGTGGATTACCACGGCGACAAGGCGTATCTCTCGCAGAGCGGGCAACTGTACAACGAAGCCACCGCCGCGGCGCTGGGTCGCGTTTACTGCTTTGGCCCCACCTTCCGTGCGGAAAAGAGCAAAACCCGCCGCCACCTGCTGGAGTTCTGGATGCTGGAGGCGGAAGCGGCGTTCTTTGATCACGAGGACAACATGCGCTTTCAAGAAGAACTGATTCTCGATACCATGCGCGCTGTATTAGAGAACTGTGCGGAGCAGCTAGCGATTCTGGAGCGTGACACTTCCAAGCTGGAAATGGTGCGCGCCCCGTTTCCTCGCATGCACTACCGCGATGCGGTGAAGTTGATAAACGAGAAAATGCCCGGTCGCGAAGGGGAATTCGAGTACGGGTCCGATTTTGGGGCGCCGGAAGAGACCTTCCTCGGTGAACAATCCGAGCAGCCCCTGTTTATCACCAACTTCCCCGCGAACACGAAAGCCTTTTACATGAAGCGCGATCCCGGTGATCCCGAGACCGTGCTGGGCTCCGACCTGCTGGCTCCGGAAGGATACGGCGAGCTCATCGGCGGCAGCCAGCGGGAAGACGACCTTGAAGCTATCCTGGCGCGGGTAAGGGAGTTCAAGCTTCCCGAAGAGGCGTTTGAGTGGTACTTCGACCTAAGACGCTACGGAAGCGTGCCGCATTCGGGCTTCGGGATAGGGCTGGAGCGTACGCTTTCCTGGTTGTGCGGAGTGCCTCACATACGCGAAACCATCGCTTTTCCGCGGATGTTGCATCATATGTATCCGTGACCGTGATGGAAGAGCCGACTCA
>JAOZQG010000002.1:0-20990 GCA_029932365.1 bacterium
TTCGGCGGGGGGCTAAGAGAGCCTTCGCAGGCATGTATCCACAGCTTGTCACCGTGCACTTTCATCTGGGGCCACGATGACGCTATTTCGACATTGCTCAGTATCGTCTCGAATTTCCATTCGCGGGCGAGTTTGGTGAGCGTGAACGGGTAAGTCACGTCGCCCTGCGGATTGCTCACGGTTAGCGATGCGGAGAACTCTCCGACCTCGCGGGTGAGAACAACTTCCGGTGATGGCTCGCTGTAAGTTGCGGGCACGGCCTGGTCCCCGAAGTCCCAGGCATACTCAATCGGACCCGCGCCGATGACCTCGGCGCTAAACGTCACCACCGTGCCTTCCTTGACCTCCAGCGGCGAAACGTTCAGCACCTCAAGCGCCAGTCCCACCACATTGCTCACATCGGCGGGCGCTCCTTCGCTATCGCGCGGAAGCACCTGGAAGTATCCGTTTTCGCCGGGCGTCAGCGCGTATGCAAACACTGCCCGTCCCGTATCTTTTCCCGTCGCGTCCTCCATCTCCACTGAACAAATCTCCGTATACTCGCCTTCCATACTCGCCGCGCCCTTCACAGCGTAATCCGCAACTTCCACCCCATAGCACATCGCAATCGGGGTTATATCCTCAATGCCAATTCGCCCGTTGCCGCTGCCGTCGATGACCGCAAGCAGGCAGTTTACATCGGTTGGCTCATAGCTCTCGCCATAATGCATAGCCAATGGCGTGATATCCTCGATGCCCACAACGCCGTTCTGGTCGTAGTCACCGAGGTTTTGGTAATGCCAGGTGAGCGTGAACGTCCCGTCGCCGTTGTCGGCGATGGCGAGGTCGGTGACCCGGTTCATTTCCCCCATCGGCGGCGCGGAGGCGAAGCGCGCGGTTGTTCCCCTAATAGTGGAGTCGGGGCTTTCCAGCCCCGAATTATTGCCAATTGAATCGCGACTGGAAAGTCGCGACTCCATTTGGGTGACCAGCGCCTCTTCCAGCGCATCCTTCAATTCCGCAAACAGCGCAGGGTCAACACCATCAGGTGTGGGATACGCGGCAAGCTCCGCCAGCGTTTCGTGGAGGGAAATGTCATCCGCCGGCTGGATAGGCGGCGCTACCCGACGGGAGCCGCATCCGGCGCTCGCGAGCACCAGTACCACTCCTGCGCATAGAATAAAGCGCAGGCTTGCTCGAAGTCCTCTTACACTCATCGTTCTCCCCCGTGGCGGTCATTCAGAGTATACCAGCGGAAATCCGGTTGTGCGACCCGCTAGCGGCTCCTCTTTCTAAATACCTGTCAGTGGCGTCCGCCCTCGCTCCCACGCCTGGAATTGTATCAAAGCCAGCGCGCAAGGCGGCGTTTCCCCGCACTCTAAGCCATCCTCTGGTAACAATCCACCACTTCTGGCACAATAGGCTGCGGTGGACGGAAGCGAAAGGCTGCGTGCGGGGATTGACGTCGGCGGCACGTTCACGCGCGGCGTCCTGCTCACGCCGGGAAATGAAGTCGAGCGTGCGGTCAGAGTCGCCACAACGCACCGCCACGAATTCAGCGTAGCCGCGGGAGTGCTCGCCTGCCTGGAAGAGCTGCTGGACGGAGTTGACCCGCAGAACCTGCTGGCGATAAACCACTCCACGACGCAGGCCACCAATGCGCTGCTGGAAGGCGACCTGTCGCCGGTGGAGGTGCACCTCTTCCACCGGCGGGGTGAGCGCTTTATGCTGAAGCGGCAGTTCGGGTTCAAACACCTTGAACTCTCCGCGCATTCCCGCGTGCCCCTGACGGTAAAGCTGCATGAAGAAAACGGCATTCCTCCGGCGCCATCAAGCGATACGCTGCCGCGCCTTATCGCCGAAACGCTGGTTGAAAGCGAGGGCGAAACCGAATCCGAGGTTCACCGGGCCTGGGCGGCGGAGCTTGAGCAGCGAAGTCCAGAAGCCGTGCCGCTTTTGCTGAAAGCGACCGACATATCGCGCCTGCTGGGCGTCAAAGCCCGCGTGAAGACCGGCGCGCTCAACTGCGCGATGCTGCCCACGATGCTGGCGACGCTGGAGCATACGCGCAGCGCGCTCAAGCGGCGCGGCCTGACCCAGCCGCTGATGGTGCTCAAAAGCGATGGGGGAGTGCTGCCCGCCGGGATTGTGTTTGAGCGGCCGCTTTCGTGTATGTTATCCGGGCCCGCGGCGGGCGCTGCTGCGGCGCTGCATTTCGCGGGTGTGACGCTGGGAATATTTCTCGAAGTCGGCGGCACGTCGACGGACATTTCGTTCATCCACGACGGGCGCATCCGCTTCCGGCCCGCGAAGGTGGGGGGGCACCGCCTGCAGACGGAAACGCTGGACCTGCGCACAGTCGCGCTGGGCGGCGGCTCGCTTCTGGGCCTGACTCCAAACGGCAGTTTCGCGGTCGGTCCGCGCTCGGCGCATCTTGCGGGCCTGGGCTACCTTTCGTTCGCGCCGGAAGAGCATTTAGGTTCAGGGCAATTGGGGTTTCACACTGAAGAGCGTAGCAAAGCACGATACTTCACCTGGGATGCGGGTGATATCCGCTACGGCTTCACGCTCACCGATCTGGCGAACGCGCTGGGGATAATCCCCGAAGAAGATCCTGCTTATGCGCCCTTGACAAAGCTTGGCACGGCGTTCGGTGAAGTTGAGCGCGCCCACGGTATGAGCGTCGATGAGCTGCGCGAGCTTGCAGGTCGATGGATCGAGCGGTTGCTCAAGCCGGTGCTCGCCGAATACTCCCGCTCCTACAAGGTGGAGCGCGGTTTAATCAGGCTTATCGGCGGCGGTGGCGGGGTGCACAGCGCGCTGCCTTTCATCAGCGAACGATTGAATCTGCCGACCGAAACTGTGGCGCATTACCCGTATATCAGCGCTGTCGGCGCGGCGCTGGCGGCGAGCACGGTTCAGGTCAGCCTTACCAGCGAAACGGGCGGGGCCGAGGACGTGCGAAAGGCGCGCGAGCTTGCGGTGAAGGACTTGCTGCGCGCCGGGGTGGAGCCGGCGAAGGCGCATTACGAGTACAGCTACGACGCCACCGCGGGCATCCTCCGGCTCACCGCGACCGCGCGACGTCCGTATGAAGAACGGGCGGCGCAGCTCGACGAAACCTCACTGGCCGAGCGTGCCCGGGAACTTACGGGAGCTTCAACCGCGCGCGAAATCTTTAGCAGCGCGGGCTTTGTGGCTTTTGAAACTGAAAAACTGCGGCGATGGGGAAGGAGCAGGAAATACGTCGTGGTGGTCGATCGCCGGGGAAAGGCGCGGCTCATCCGCGCGAATGCGGGCTGGGAGATGGTGGATGAAGCGGCGGCGCTGCTGCCGGCTCTTGCGACGCTGCACCGCGAAAGGCGCGAATTCAGAGACGCGGGGGAAGTCCCGCCGCAGCTTGTGGTGGTGGGCGCGACGCAGGTCCACGACCTATCGACTCTGCCCGACAGCGACAGCTTCGCCGAAGTTCTGGCCGATGAGCTTGGCTTCGAGGGAAGGCGGCTCGTGGTGGTCATCTCACCGGCGGCATAGCATGTCTGACTGTCTTCTGAGCCGGCACACCGTATAATGGTTCAAGGATGATCCGGGAGGAAACTATGAGCTTGAAGAATGTCTTGAGAATCGCGCTGCTTGTATGCTTGGCGGTGCTCGTCCTGGGTATGGCGACCTGCGGCGGGAAGAAGAAGCACAAAACGATGATGCCCGCTGTCGGCACGGATAAGCCCTCACTGGAATCTTATGCCGAAGTGTCGCTGGACGACGCACTGGCGCAGCTTGACGCGCTTCAGCCGCCGGAAGAAGTGGACCCCGCGCTGTTTGAGACGCTGAAAGGAGCGCTGCGGGAAGCGCTCGTCGCCCGGAACTTGAGTAAGTTCGTCTCCGCGCCGCCGGGCGAGAACAGCCGCGTGACCGACCTTGACCTGGTGGATAACTGGGACGGGACGTATTCCCTCGTCTGGCACTACCGCAATGAGGGCGATTACGACCAAAACGGGGTCGTGGGCATAAGCGACATAACGCCCATAGCAATGCACTTCGGAGAATCGGTGCCCGGTGGCGATGACGACACGCTGCTGGGCGTGATAGACGGCAGCGACAACGATGTTGTTGACATCAGCGATATCACGCCGATTGCGATGGGATTCGGGAACGAAGTGGACGGATACAGGGCCGAGGGAACCCAGAGCCTGCTCGAAGACTGGGAGTGGGTGGACGACGTGTCGTTCGCCGGTGCCAAAGGCGCGGGGCGCAGGTACTTTGACGTGTGCCTGAACTACATTGACTACCAGACCTACCATGTCGTGCCCTACGACTCGGACTGGATTGACGGCGAGGCCAGCAACGACACGCTGTCATCGCATTCGGTTGAGGTTTCAGGCGTCGTGCAGTGGGACACGGGAGGCCTGGTTGAGGACGCGCACGTCACCGCACGCACAACCGACGGCTCGTCCGCCGGCGAAGCCGACACGGACGCATCCGGCGGGTTTATGATTGAGCTTGCGCCGGTTGCGTTTAACGTCAAGGTTGTGGTGCAGGCCGACTATGACGATGCCGCGACAGGCCTTACGCTCACAAACTTCCGCACCACGGACGAGCTTGAACAGCCCGGCTCGGTGGATTCTGTTGTGGTGACGCTTCCCGACCCGGCAGGTTCGGAGCTTGTGATCGCGGGCGACCACGCCGAAAGCGTCGGAGGGGACATTATTCTGGACGGCCTGCCCGACGAGGTGCAGCGCGTCTACGCCCGCGCCTATGACCCGGACGTAAGCCCCGATTCGTTTCCCGGCGACTTTGAGGACTCCGACCGGTTTGCGCTCAACTCCAGCGCCTTTATGTGGATAACGGCGCAGGACGGTGGCGGCACCCAGATTGACCAGCTAAGCGAATCCGCCGATGTGCGGCTGGAAGTCCCGCCGGCGCAATGGGGCGACCTTACGGATATATTCCCCGGTAACGGGCAGATAGACGTGCCCATCTACAACTTTGACTATGAAACTGGTTTCTGGACGGCGAAAGAGGACGGCTACCTGGTGGATGAAACCGGAGCCGTCATCCCTGAAGAAACCGAAACCGATATCACGTCCGGCGTTTACTCCGGGCGAATTTACGCCCGTTTCGTCACCGAACATTTCTCTTACAAGAACGTTGACTATCCATACGTTTTTGTCTGGACGCTTTCGCGCATGTCGCCCGCACTCAGGAACAGCGAGTACTTCGACAAGGCGCTGAAGCTCGCGGAGAGAATCGCGAAGTCCCAGAAGGGTCGCAGCGCCTTCGCCAAAGTGAACAAGCCGGGCACCACGCTGGAGAGTGAGTATCTGACCGACGGCAAGCCGGACAACGCCAACAAGAAAGCGCCGGAGATCAGAACTGCCGCTATGGAGTGGAATCAGGAGCAGACCAAAAACGGGAAAACCTATAAGGTCAGTAAGTACGGCGAATACTGGGGACGCGTGAAGGGGCGCCGGCAGGACGAGTTCTTCCTCAACAGCAAGTTCTGGGACGCTTTCGGGTCCGAATCTTCGGAGGCGAAGAGAAACGGTCTCATTGTGAAATTGGCGGCGACAATCCTGCACGAGTTCGCCCACCAGAAGCAGCACACCAAGAAGCAACAGCCGGAGCCGTGCGAGACCGGCTGGCGGCTGGAGAAGGACATATTCGACGGCAAGCTCGGATACTGGCCCGACAAGGGGCTGGAGCTGGATGGCGACATCGTGCTAGAAGAGATGGTGGACGTGTGGCTCGATCCCTCCAACTGGCCGGAGGCGAGTGGTGGAAGCTCGCTGAGGGAGTCGTCCGATGTTGGCGATTCCGGTCTGGAAATCACCATCTCCACCGGGCAGGCGGTTTACGGCACGCTTGAGCCTGTCGTCGTGGATATCACATACACCAACGCCGGGACGGAGCCGCTTGACCTGCTCCCATCTGTCTTTAGCGTCCATTATCCGCTTAGGTTCATCATAACCGATGAGTTCGAGCAGCCGGTGGACTGGATTGGGCCGGTCTACAGCCTGGACATCCACGAGGATTCGTTTGTGGTGCTGGAACCTGGCGAGGACATCAGCGTTTCGTGGGATTTGCGTTACGACGACCAGTTCAACCAGTGGCGTTACGACCTTTACGACGACGGCGTCTACGAGCTGACCGCCGTATATTCCGAGTTCCTGCCGCCCTATGATCCCGTGGAATCGAACACCATCAGCATAGTTGTGGAGACCCAGCCGCCCGGCAGTATCGCCGGAACGGTGCGGGATGCGGATACCAGCGCGGGCGTGCCAGACGCGACCGTGCGCGCGCTCATCGGCTCGCTGTGCCTGGGCAGCACGGAAACAATCGCCGACGGAACTTATACGCTCTCCGGCCTTCAGCCGGTAACCTACACCGTCGAGGCGTTCGCGCACAACCACGCGCTGGACACACTCGAAAGCGTTGAGGTTATCTCCGAGCAGACGACGCAGCCGGTGGACTTCGAGCTTGACGCGGCTCAGCGCGGGGACTGGTTCATGTTCGGCCGCGATAAGATGCGCCAGCACCGCAGCCCGTTTGTGGGCGCGCAGACCAACAACCTGAAATGGAGATGCCAGCTTGGCGGCAACGTGAGCTACAGCAGTCCCGCCATCGGGGCCGACGGCAACGTCTACATAGGCTGCGACGACTACAAGCTCTACGCGATTACGCCCGAAGGCAGCGTGGACTGGACCTATGAAACTGGCGGCAATGTCGAAACCAGCCCCGCTATCGGCCACGACGGCACAATATACTTTGGCAGTTACGACGCCTACTTTTACGCGGTCAATCCCGACGGCTCCTTCAAGTGGAAGTACCTGCTGGGCGAGCCCGACTGGCACTGGGTGCGCTCCAGCCCTGTCGTTACAGAGGACGGCACTATCTACGTCGGCGGCTCCGACGGTTATCTCTACGCTTTTGAGCCGGACGGCACGCTAAAGTGGCGCTATTACGCCAGCGGCGCGATATACCCGGGAATTGCCGTAGGTCCCGATCGCACCGTGTACGTCAGTGGCTGGGATGACTGGGTAAACCACCTGCACGCGGTGACCCCCGAAGGCGATTTCAAATGGACCTACGAGATCGACCGGTGGGTAGTATCCACACCTGCGGTGGCCGATGACGGAACGGTTTACTTCGGCTCCGACGACGGGCGCATCTACGCGCTCAATCCTGACGGCACGCTGAAGTGGCGCGTCTGGGGTCTTGAGGGGTCGATACTGGGCACGCGGTCTTCGCCCGCAATCGCCGAGGACGGCACCATCTACATCGGCGTCAACGGAATCGTCGACATCTTTACCAATTACTTGCTCGCGCTCAATCCTGACGGAAGCGTGAAGTGGCAGGCGCTCACTGCCAGCACGGTCGACGCAGGCCCCGCCATTGGCGCTGATGGTGTCATCTACGTTGGTGATATCAACTACGACTTCAAGGCGTACAGTCCGGCTGACGGCTCGGTGCTGTGGGACTACCAGACGGGCGACTGGATCCAGACCAGCGCTGCAATCGGCGAAGATGGGACCGTATACGTAGGCTGCTGGGACGGCTACCTGTACGCGTTCGGAAATTAGCCTGGCGTTCTAAACGCGCAACGCAAAACGGGCGGCTACTGCTTCGGGCGTTCCCAGAGCGCGACAACGTTTCCGCCCACATCGCGGAAGGTCGCCCGCCAGCCGACTTGTTCGTGGATAAGTGTTTTCTTACGCACTATCGTTCCCCCGGCGGCTTCAACGTCTTTCAGCGTGTCCTCGATGGAATCCACCAAAATGAAGACTAGGATGCCTGTTTCTTCCGATGGCTTGAGCTTGGCGTCAAATCCGCCGCCGACCCGGTCTTCGCTGTCCATAAACATCGGGTAGCTCGGCCAGGTTTCGCTGCGCGTTATCTTCCAGCCGAAAGCCTGCTCGTAGAACTTCGCCGACGCGTCCACGTCGGTCGCCGGGATATCAATCCAGCGGATAACTCCATGCGCCATAATTCACCTCCCGGTGTATTGCCGCCGATTGTATCACGCGATGTTTATCGCAAGTTCCGTGCCGTTTTAGGCCGGCTCGCCCGCAGACTCGGGTGCGAACTCGTCCTCGCCGCCTTCCCAGGCGTGGACGACGGAGCAGCCGACGGTGTCGCCCCAGACGTTCACCGAGGTGCGGAAGCGGTCGAGTATCGCGTCCACTCCTAAGATTATAGCGATGCCTTCCAGCGGGATGCCCACGGCCGAGAGCACGATGGCCATGGTTACCAGCCCCGCTTCCGGAACGGCGGCGGCGCCGACCGCCGCCAGCGTCGCGGTCACGAATATGATGACCTGGTCGCCGAAGCTTAGCTGAATGCCGTATGCCTGGGCGATGAAGATAGCGGCGACAGCCTCATAAAGCGCAGTGCCGTCCATGTTTATTGTCGCGCCGATTTGCAGCACGAAGTTGGAAACGCGCTTCGGCACCCGCGTCCTGCGCCACACCGTTGCCATCGTGAGCGGCAAAGTGGCCGCGCTGGATGCGGTGGAGAAAGCCATTGTCAGCGGCGAAAACATTCTACTGGCGTAGTTGTGAGGCTTCTCGCCGCTGGCTGAATACAAAAATATCGGAAGCGTAATCGCAGCGTGGATAGCAAGCCCCAGAAGCACGGTGCTCATATAAAGCGGCAGCGCCCTGATTGCATCCAGCCCCTGCGTGGCGATGAGCAGGGCAATCAGCGTGAAAATGCCGATGGGGGCAAGCTGGATTATCCAGAACGTTATCTTCATCATCACTTCAAAGGCTTCGTCGAAGAAGTGGCGCAACCCGATGCCCTCCTTGCCCACCGCGAGGATGCCGATGCCGAAAAGCAGCGAGAAGAAAATCACCGCCAGCACGTCCATATTCGCCATCGCCTCGACCGGATTGCGCGGCACCATATTGATGAGGACATCGAGGATGCCCTGTTCCTTGCCCGCCAGCCGTTCAGGGATTTCTTTCGCGGTTATCGTTATCCCCACGCCCGGACGAATGATGTTAACCAGGATAATCCCCGTGAGCACCGAGAGTCCGGTTGTGGCGAAGTAGTAGACGGCGGTCTTCCACGATAGCGAACCGAGCTTCCGGAAGGTTCCGAGGCTGGCGACCGCCGCAACCATACTGGAGACTATGAGCGGAATGATAATCATCCGCAGCAACCGCAGGAAGAGCTCGCGGAAAGGCCCGTAGATGGCCTCCAGGCTTTCCAGCGTCAGCGCGGGAACTTCGCGGTAAAGCAGGCCGAAGCCGATTCCGATGGCGAATGCGACGAGTATGCGAACGGCGAGGTTAAGCCTCCGGCGCGCAAGCAGAATGTCGATGAGGAGAACTATTCCCAGTACTGCGAAAAGAAAGACCGCTGTAAATAGCATGCAATCCCCCGTATGGATGTTGCGACGTAGCGCGCTCTATCCGGCGGCTCCGTGCTCACCCCAATTCCGTGTGCTCAAGTATACGACATCGGCCTGCCGGAATTCGGCTTCGGCATTCGCGACACGAGAAGCAGCTTGAATTAATCCGGTTATTTCGCCCGAAACGAAGACTCAGCCGCGCGAAATTATGCTAAAGTAAATTGCCCGCGCGGCACTCAGCAATGCGTTTAGAAACTGCACCGAAGATTCTGCCGGGGGCTTGCGCCTGCGGGTGTTTTAGTTGGCGGATGTAGCGCCAGGGGGGAGCGGTTTGAAGGCTCGCGTCCTAATCGTGGAAGACGATCCTGCCCTGCAGGACCTTCTGACATACAACCTTAAACAGGAATTTTTCGACACCACCATCGCCGCGACCGGCAAGCAGGCGTTCGTGCTTCTGCAGACGGAAGAGTACGACCTTATCATTCTGGATCTCCTGCTTCCGGAGATGGACGGCACGGAGCTGCTCAAGCTGATGCGCTTTGAGATGGGGATCCCCACGCCGGTCATCGTCCTTTCGGCCAAGGGGCAGCTTCAGGACAAGCTGGTCGGCCTCGATCTGGGAGCGAGCGACTACATTACCAAGCCCTTCGAGCTTTCCGAGCTGATGGCGCGGGTTAAGGCGCATCTAAGACAGACGGAACGACTGAAAATGTCGCTGGTGGACGACCTGAAGCGGCGCAAGATAATCGCATTCGGCGATGTGAGCGTTGACCGCGACGCGCGCTCGGTTACCAGAAAAGGCGAGGATGTATACCTCCGACCTAAGGAATTTGACCTTCTGGTTTACCTGCTGGAACGCCCCGGTGCCGTGTGCACCCGCCGCCAGATAATGGGCGCGGTCTGGGGAGAGGATTCCCCGTCGGGCGAAAAAGCCGTGGACGTCACAATGCGCACGCTTAGGGAAAAAGTCGAGGAAAATCCCAGCCGGCCCCGGCATCTGGTCACGGTTCGCGGCGCGGGCTACAAGTTCGAGTTTTAAGCAAAGGTGCCCGGCGGTCGGTGCTAGAATCGGTTCAATGAACGATGCGCTTAAGGTATCCTGCACTAAGTCCCCGGAGATTGCGGGCGAAATCACCCCGCCCGGAGACAAGTCCATTACCATCCGGGCGCTGATACTGGGCGCGCTCGCCGAGGGCAACACGGTCATTAAGAATCCGCTCAATTCGCTGGACACGCGGTCGGCGCTGCTGGCGGTGCAGCTTCTGGGCGCGGGGATTTACGAGCGCGAGCACGACTGGACCGTAATCGGTGAGGGGCTGCGCCCGCCGCCGGGAGAGCTGGACCTGGGAAACAGCGGAACGGCGCTCAGGCTGCTCCTCGGTGCGCTCGCCGCTTATCCAGGCGTAGAAGCAACGCTTACGGGTGACGAGTCGTTGCGCTCGCGTCCGCTGGAGCGCGTCGTCGATCCGCTGCGCGAGATGGGCTCGGACGCTGTATGCCTGGAAGAGGAAGGACGCGCGCCGGTTCGCGTTCGCGGCAAGCGGCTGAGCGGGATAAGCTACGAGTTGCCGATTCCATCGGCTCAGGTAAAGAGCGCCCTGCTGCTTGCGGGACTGGGCGCGGATGGCGCGGTCGAAATCATTGAGCGCACGGCCTCGCGCGACCACACCGAAAGAATGCTCCCGGAGTTCGGCGTGGCACCGAAGATCGTTGCGGGCAACGGGCGGCGCGCCCTGATAGTGCCGGTCGGAATGAAACCGAAGGCCGCCGAAGTAACAGTCCCCGGTGACATCTCGGCTGCGTTCTCCTGGATTGCTTTAGGATGGCTTCTGCCCGGCGAAGGAGTGACCGTGCGCAACGTGGGGCTGAACCCGACGCGGCTGGGAGCACTGCGCGTGCTGGAATCGGCGGGGGCGCGCACCGTGGTGCAGCAGGAAGGCTCTTATGGGAGCGAGCCTTACGGGGTTATCAACGTTTTTCCCTCACGGCTCAAAGGTCTTCGTGTTGACGCCGATGAAGTGCCCTCGCTGATAGACGAGATACCGCTGCTCGCGCTGGTTGCGACCCAGGCTGACGGCGAAAGCGTAATTCAAGGAGCGTCCGAGCTTAAAGTGAAAGAGTCCGACCGGCTGCGAACTACAGCGGAAACTCTTGCCGCATTCGGTGCTCAGGTGGAGATTGCTGACGGCGGCCTGAAGACTTCAGGCCCGCAGCAGCTTCATCCGGCTACGGTGAATTGCGCGGGAGACCACCGCATCGCTCTGCTGGCGCTGGCCTGCGCAGTACTAGCCGGCGGGGAGTCTGAAATCACGGGCTTTAGCTGCGCGGACACGTCCTATCCGGGCGCAACGGTGGATGCGAAAGCCCTCCTTCAGGGAGTGGAGCTGATCTGACGCCGGCGGCCTGCGCCTGGCCAATCTGGTAAAATACCCCGCTTATGAATAGACTCGCTGCATTATTGATATTGGCTTTTGTCGTTCTTTTCGTCGGCTGGAATACGCTCGCCGCCGAGCGTGTGGCCAACTTCAAGCTGGAAGGCGTTGACGGGGAAACCTACGAGCTGAAGGCAGTGGCTAAAAACTGCAAGGCCATCCTCATAGACTTCTGGTCCACCAACTGCAAGCCCTGCAAAAAGCTGATGCCCCACCTGCAAACGTTATACGAAGTTTACGCGCCCGCCGGCCTGGAAGTCATCGTCATTTCGCGCGACACCACGCTTACCGTCAGCAAGGTAAAGCCGATGGTCGTGGCGGAGGGCTGGACCTTCCCCGTGCTCTACGACACCGACCTAAAAGTGTCGGACGCCTACCACGTAAGGTTCGCGCCCGTGACGTTTCTGATAAACAAAAAGGGCGAAGTGCTCTTTCACCATTCTGGCTATAAACCGGGGCATGAGAAGGACTACGAGGAAGCCATCGTCTCTGCGCTGGAGCTGACGGAAGAGCAGGTGGAGGAGCTTTACGCCGCCTGGCGCGCCAAAGATGACGCGAATGTGGCTGGCGAATCCGGGGCTTCGACCGCAGCGGAAGACGGTTCGGGCGATTCATCTTCCGGCGACGGGGGCGCGCCCGAAGAAAGCGGTTAGGCTGCCGTTACTCCCGCGTCGGGGGGGGTGCTATATGCGCAAATCCGCTCCGTTATGCTTGTTGCTTGCCTGTCTGGTGATGGCTTTCGTCTTTCCCGCATTTACGTTGCAGGTGCTAGCCGACGAGGGGGAGCTGGCGGCGAGCACTCAGGCGGACAGTCCCGCGCAAGAAGCTGGCTCCGGGCAAACTGTGGACATCGCTGAAGACGCCGACACGGCGCAGGATGAGGGCGATGCATCGGATGAGAACGCCCAGGTGGAGACGGAGGAAGGCGAAGCGGAAGACGAATGGGACGGCTGGGGCGACGGCGACGACTGGGGTGAAGCCGGGCTCAGCTATTTCGGCACCTTTAGCTACTGGCACAGCCTTGATCGCACCAGCGGACTGGACAAGCACGAAGGCGAACTGGCGCTGACCTTCAGCTTCAAAGACTACTCCGGTCGCCTGCGCGTGGGAAACTACAACCCGTTCGCCGACCGGCGGCGGGATTTACGCATCGAAAAATGCGAACTGAATGCGCCGCTGGGGGAGCTGGAGTTCACCGCCGGCACCTTTGCCCAGACGCTGGGCAAAGGGATGGTGCTCAGCGGCATAGAGTACCGCGATCTGGGCGTGGACAACGAGATTGAGGGCCTGCGCCTTTCTTGGCCGGGTGAGCACTTCAGCGCGCTTGCATTCATCGGTCAGCACAAGCTGCCGACCGACCGCGGCGCCACCAGGATCTGGGGCGCGCGCGCCGAAGTGTCGCCCGCTAGCTGGATAAAGGCTGGCGGCAACGCCTTTACCTACAAGCCGACAGAATCCGTCGCTTTCGGCAATCCGGCGCCGCGCCAGCGCTACGAAGCGGTGTCGGTCGATGCTGAACTCTCCTGGGACGTGCTGAGCGCGTATTTTGAGTATATGCGGTTGGACTGGCCGCAGGACGACGACGGACGCGGGATATACGGGAATCTGACGCTGAGTCTTCCCGGATTCGGCGCCACCTACGAGTACAAGGATTACTGGCGCGTCCACGGGCGTTTCGCCGCGCCCCCGCCGGTGCGTTACGACCCGGAGCACGCGGAGGCGAATCTGGTTGACGAGAAGGGCTACGGTCTGACAATGACCTGGCTGCCCTTTAGCGACGGGACGCTCATCGAGGCGTCCTACGCCCAATCGAATATCAGGAATAAAGGATGGCCCGGCACCGAGTTCATCGCCACCTATCACTCACCGCCGGGAGAGCGCTTCAGTTGGACGGTGCAGCGCCTGTATCATCGGGACGTCCTTCTGCGGGAGCGGGCCTACTACGGCGAGTTGAACTACGATTGGGGCAACGGCTTCACCACCCAGCTTGCGGTGGAGCTGCGCGGGGTGGACGAAGGAACGGGCGTGCGGGACGAACAGGAAGTGTCGCTGGATATCGGCTACAGCGACTGGCTGACCCTGGTGCTGTCTCAGGAGCGCGCGGAGCGGGGCAACTCGCCTGCCGCCCTGCGGTGGAATCTCGTCGAGCTGAAGTTGCAGCAAAGCGGGATTCAGGAGCTGGCGCTGGCCTACGGCAAACGGCGCGAGGGCTTCGTGTGTTCGGGCGGAGTGTGCCGTACCGAGCCCGAATTCGATGGATGGCGGTTGGAGTACCGGCGCTTCTTTTAGCCGTCTCAGGATATCTTCGGAACGGCGTTCCGGAATGGGGCTAAAGTAACGGGGCGTCCAGCGTGGTAGAATAACCCAGGCAGGAGCTTTCGGCATCTATGATCATCACTGGCCAGTATCTTATCCCCCGTCCGGGAGAAATTATCGCCGACGGCGCCGTCTGCATTGACGGTGACCGCATCGCCGCCGTTGGAAAGCGCGACGACATCATCAAGCAGTTTCCGAACAAGAGCGTGCTGGAGCGCCGCGGATGCCTGATAACGCCCGCGCTGGTCAACGCCCACTGTCACCTTGAACTGGAATTTTGCGAGGATAAGGTGCAGTACCGGGGCAACTTCGTGGAATGGCTCCAGGAGGTGCGCAACCTGAAGCACGATATGATGGTTATGCCCGGGTACTTCCCGAAACGCAGCGTTCGCGCCGTGCTGTCTTCCGGCACCACCACGCTCTGCGACCACTACACGATGGAAATGGACTTCGAGGCCATCAGGGAGGCAGGGCTGCGCTATTACGGGTTCCGCGAGCTTTTTGAGTTCAACAACCACCATCCGAACCTTAAGCGCCTGCGCGACGCGACCGTCTGTAGCTACGCGGTGCACTCGCCGTACACTACCAGCGCCGAAATCGCACAGGCCGCGCTGGCTATCGCACGGGAGCGGGGCGTGCCCATCTCTATGCACCTCTCGGAGATGCAGCAGGAACTGGAGTTTATCCGCAGCAGCAACGACGATATAGAGCGGCTCCTGCGCCGGGCCGGGGCATGGGAGGATGAATGGCGCGGCACCGGTATGACCCCGGTGCAGTATTTCGACAGCCTGGACCTTCTGGCGCCGGATGTCTTTTGCGTTCACCTCAACTACATCACATCCGAGGACATCGAGATTTTAGCCGCGCGGGGCATCACGCACGTCTACTGTCCCCGGAGTCACGCGTACTTTATGCACCCCGACCATCCTCTGGCCAAGATGCGTGACGCTGGCATTCATAGCTGTTTGGGCACCGATTCTTACGGGAGCAACATCAGTCTCGGCATACTCGAAGAGGCCAAGCTGGCCTGGGTCGAGTTTCCCCAGATTACCCCCGAAGAGATACTGATGATGATGACGGAATATCCCCTCCGGCCCCTGAGGTTGGACGGGGAGCTGGGCAAGCTGGAGAAGGGATATCTCGCCGACATCGCGGTATGGGAAGACTGCGAGGGCGAAAGCTTCGAGGAGCATATGAGGTGGCTGGTGCGGCAGCCCACGGCCGGCATGGTGATGAGCAACGGGCGCATCGTTTACGAAGGGTGAGCCTGAGCGGCTAGCCTCGCATCGTGCCGAGCCGGTGCGGCAACCGAACAAGACCTACAGGCTGAATCTTCCAGAAGCGTAGTTCAATACCAGGTTGGAAACGCAGAGCCCGACTACCCGCAGACTCTCCGCGCTGCAATGCTCAACGGTATCCTCCAGCGTGTGCCAGTATGTGTAATCAAAGTCTATGACGTCGTACATGCGGATGCCCTGTTCAATGAAAGCGATGTGGTCGTCCAGCACGTTGTACTGCCCGCTATCGGTGAAGCCGCTCAATCCCAGAAGCTCCTGCAGCTCCAGCAGCGCGTCATAGATGCCGGGGGCAATGGTTTCGGAATGTTTTTCCGGCTTGATGTTCAGGCTGGCGTCGCCAATCATATCAAGCAGGATGCCGAATTCGATCCTGCTTTTCAGCTCGTAGCTCATCTGCGACACGAAATGCTCGGCCCCGCAGAACATCTGGCTGGCGGTCAGTCCTGTATCTTCGCCGTCGGTAAATAAAAACAGGATGCCCACATCCTCCGGCAACCGCCCGTGAAGCACTCGCGCCAGTTCCAGCAGTACCGCTACTCCCGAAGCGCCGTCGTTGGCTCCGGGTATCGGCGTGGAGTAGTTTTCCCGGCTGTCCCGGTCGGCGAAGGGCCGCGTATCGTAATGCGCCGCTAGCACGACGATTTTCGGCGCATCGGGATGAATGTGGGCGATGATGTTGCGGAAGGTGTAGTCGCGGCCGTTGACGGTGCGGTTGAAGACCTGCTCGCTGATGCCGGTGCAGTACGGTTCAAGCTCGTCGGCTATAAGTTCGCGGCACTGTGCGTGGTTACCGCTGTCGGGCACGCGCGGGCCCAGTTCCACCTGCCGCTTCAGGAGTTCAAAGGCGCGCGTGCCGGAGAAATCCAGCGACAGCACCTGCAGACCATCGTTGTCGGGTAGCGCAGGCGTCCCTTCCGGCGGCGCTCCCGAAGCGGAACCGGTGCATCCCACAAGCGCAGCCAGCACCAGATATGCGACCAACCGGCGTATCGTTCTTATCATAGCGCTATTTACCCTTCACCGGCACGAGCTTGATGAGCACTTCCAAATCTTCTATTTCCGCGGGATAGACGTTCGGCTGCTCGTCGGCTAGGCCGGGCTCTTCTCCGAAATCCAGGGCGAGGACTTCCGCGGCTATCGTGTTGGCGTACTTAAGTATTGCGGAGCGAACCGGTTCCCCGACGGAGAATTTCACCTCTATGCGCTGCTCGTAGTCGAGCTGAAGGGTTTTGCGCAGGTTCTGCACCCGGTTAATAAACTCGCGGGATAGCCCTTCCTCGCGCAGTGCGGGTGTTATCTCCAGATCCAGCACCAGCAGCAGGTTTCCGTCGCGCTGTGCCGCAGTGCCCTCTTTTTCTACCAGGCGGACGTCCAGGTCTTCGGACTCCAGTTTCACTTCTCCCGCGGACGTGTTCAGGACAATCTGCCCCGTCTCCGATAGCTGGGTCACCAGTTCCGATGCCGGGCTGGATGCAAGCAGCTTCTGCACTTCCCTTATCTGCCGGCCCAGCCTGGGGCCGAGACGCGCGAAGTCGGGCTTTATCTGGTAGTCGACATAGTCCTTGGCCTCTTCCGCCCACCCGATGCTTTTGATGTTGAGCTCGTCCTTGATTATGTCGCTGTAAGGCTCGATGACATCTGGAAGATGAGTATCGTTGGTGACCAGCGTGACGCCTCCCAGCGGCTGGCGGACCTTTATCTTGGAGAGGTTACGCGCCGCGTGCCCCAGTTTCACAACGCGCAGCGCCGCGTCCATCCCCGCCTCCAGTTCAGGCTGGGAGACCGCCCTGTCGGCTACCGGATAGTCGCACAGGTGAACGCTGACCGGGGCATCGGGGCTGAAGGGGCGCACCAGCTTCTGGTGCAGCTCTTCGGCGAGGAAGGGGGTAAACGGCGCGATGAGCCGGGAGAACCCCGCCAGTATCTCATATAAAGTGTGGTAGGCGTTCCACTTGCTGTCGTCCTTTTCGCTCTGCCAGAACCTGCGGCGCGAGCGGCGGACGTACCAGTTGCTGAGGATATCTAAAAAGCCCTCGATGCTCCGCGCCGCTTCAGTGATGCGGTAGTTGTCCAGATTCTCGGTAACTTCCCGCGCCAGGCGGTTGTACTTGATGAGTATCCAGCGGTCGAGCTGCTCGCGCTCGTCCCACGGCTTTGCCGGTGAGGCCGGATCAAAGTCGTCGATGTTCGCGTAGATGACGAAGAAGGAATACACATTCCACAGCGGGATGAGGAACTTCTGCAACGAGTTGACGACTGCCGTTTCCGAGTAGCGGGTGCTGACCCAGGGGGCGGTGGCGCTGAGGAAATACCAGCGGAACGCGTCGGCTCCCTGCCGGTCGATGACTTTCCAGGGATCGGCCACGTTGCCCTTGGATTTGCTCATCTTGTGGCCCTTCTCGTCCATAATCAGGCCCAGCACCAGGCAATTCTTGAATGCGGGGCTGTCCTTGACCATCGTGGCGATGGCGTGCAGGGTGTAGAACCACCCGCGCGTCTGCTCGAGCGCCTCGCTGATGAAATCCGCCGGGAACTGGGCCCCGCCGTCTATGTCGTCTTTGTGCTCGAACGGGTAGTGATGCTGGGCGAAGGGCATCGCGCCGCTGTCGAACCAGCAATCGATGACGTGCGGCACCCGCCGCATCTTCCCGCCGCACTCGGCGCACTCCCAGGTCAGTTCGTCCACGAAAGGGCGGTGGGGATTGAACTTCGACTGGTCGTACAAGTCGTCCGCTTCGAATCCCGAAAGCTCCTGAAGTTCTGAGTAAGAGCCGATGCAGTGCAGTTCGCCGCAGCTTTCGCACTGCCATATGGGCAGCGGCGTGCCCCAGAAGCGGTTGCGCGAGAGCGCCCAGTCCACGACGCCGTCCAGCCATTGTCCGAAGCGGCCGGTTCCGATATGCTCGGGCACCCAGTTTATCTGCTCGTTGTTGGCTAAAAGCTCGTCGCGCACCGCGGTCGTCCGGATGAACCACGAGGGGAACGCGTAATATAGCAGCGGGCTGTCGCAGCGCCAGCAGAACGGATAGGCGTGGGTGTAGGTGGTTGAGCGGAAAAGCAGCTCGCGCTCCTTCAGGTCGTTGAGTATCCCGGCGTCAGCGTCCTTCACGTTCCTGCCGGCCCACTGCGTCACTTCCGGCACGATGTTGCCGCGCTCGTCCACCGCGCATACGAACGGCAGGTCGTTGGCGATGCCCACTTGGTAGTCTTCTTCGCCGAACGCCGGCGCGATGTGCACGATGCCCGTTCCGTCCTCCAGCGTGACAAAATCCCCCGTGACCACGTAATGCCCGCGTTTATCCGCCGTTATGAAGCTGTAAAGCGGCTCGTAGTCGATGGATTCCAGGTCGGAGCCGCGCATGGACGCGACCACCGGTTCCTCGTCCAGGCCGGTCGCCTCCAGCAGCTCGCGCGCCAAAATGAGATGTTCACCGGAATGGAAGACGGCTACATATTCCGCATCGGGGTTAACCGCCAGGGCGACGTTCGATAGCAGCGTCCAGGGCGTGGTAGTCCACACCAGGAAGTATGTCTTGCCCTCTGCAAGCTCTGTGCAGAAGCCGTGCATATCGCTTGCAATGCGGAATTTTACGTAGATGCTGGGGTCCTTGGTGTCCTTGTAGTTCTGCGCGACTTCGTGGGACGAAAGGGGCGTTCCGCATCGATAGCAATAAGGGACTATCTTGTGGCCTTCGTATATCAGGCCCTGGTCCCATATCTGCCTGAGCAGCCACCATACCGTTTCCAGGTATTCGTTGGTGAACGTGAAATACGCGTCCTCGTAGTTGAGCCAGAAGCCGATACGGTTGCTGATGCGGCGCCATTCCTTCTCGTAGCGGCGCACCGATTCCAGGCAGCGCCGGTTGAACTCGGCTATGCCGAATTCTTCGATTTCGTCCTTGCTGGTGAAGCCCAGCTCCTTTTCCACCTCGATTTCTACCGGCAGGCCGTGCGTGTCCCAGCCGGCCTTGCGCGCCACGTGGTAGCCCTGCATCGTCTTGTAGCGGGGAAAAAGGTCCTTGATGACCCGCGTCAGCACATGGCCCGGATGGGGCAGGGCGTTAGCGGTCGGCGGGCCTTCGTAGAAAACGTAGTTGCCGTTGGGTGCGGGGCGCGCCAGCGACTTGGCGAATACGTCTTCGCTCTCCCAGAATTCGAGGATGCGCTCCTCCATCTCCGGGAAGCTGTAAGTGGCGTCAACTTTTTCAAACCTGGACATCGTTCAGTCCCCTTATTTATTTGAGCAGCGGTCCTTAACCCGATAAAAGAAAAAGCCCCTCTCGGATGAGAAGGGCCGGGTCCCCGCAACGCGTGCGGAGTCACCCCGCCCGGGGCAGGATAATAGCGATAACGTTCTTTTGGCCCTTCGCGAGCAATGCCGCTTCCATTACACCCTCTCTGCCGAGGGCCGGATTCGAACCGGCATGGGATCTCTCCCGGGGGATTTTAAGTCCCCTGCGTCTGCCATTCCGCCACCTCGGCCCTGGCAGCGAAAGGCTTAACTACGGTTTCGGTTCCGCTTTTTGCGCTTTCGCTTACTGCCGGCGCGCTTGGATTCGATGCTCCGCTTCAGGTCAACGAGGTTTTCCTCGCTCATACGCTTGAAGACCTTGAGCATCTGGTCGAAATCGTAGTTGGTTCTCCTGAGCTCCCCCTCAAGGTTGAAGTCGAGCTCCGGCGGTTCGCCGGCGAACATCTCGGGCGCCGGCATCGCCAGCTCGTCGCGCTCCTCCTCGCGGGGCGGTCTGGTGTAGTCAAGTCCGGAGGCCTGCTTGAGCGAAAGCTCGATGCGGCCGTCCTCCTTGACCGATAGAACCTTGATTTTCACCTTCTGATTCGGCTTGACCTTTTCGCGAATGTCCTTGACGAAGTCGTCGCTGATCTCACTGATGTGGATCAGCCCCTTTTGGCCGTTACCCAACCATACGAAAGCGCCGAAGTCTCTAACTTCGGCGATGCGCCCCTGGACCACGTCACCTGTGGTCAGATCCACGAGGCACACCTCCTTTTGATGCTGTTGCGTCGCGCGCAAGCTGCGCGCGTGACTATAAAGTTTAACCTAGAACGCCGTTTCAGTCAAGGAGCGCGCTGAAAAAGCCTGTTGAAGCGTTCTCCGTCAGGATATGCTCCCGTAGCAGGACGTGCCGGTAAACGACGGGCGCTTGCAGGGATTCGCCTGCGCGAAGCTTCCCCACCGGTTCATTCCCGTCCGCTATCAGTGCTCTCGTTTTCCTCGGCGGCTGCGCTTGCTTCCCATTCCCGCAGCACCTCCTTCGCCCGCTCGGCTTCGGACTCCCAGACCTGGAGCCTGATGCCCCCCATGGCGATGGGCAGGTAGGTGCTCATAAACTCGTCGGCCAGAAAGCAGTCGATACCCTTCGCTGCGAGCGTCAGTTTGGCCATCTGCGCCTTGTCTACGAAGTGGTATTTCGCGATTGTCACGAGCCTTTCAGCCATGCGCGCCCGCTGCAATTCTAGCAGGTCGCGATGTCGTATGAGCAGCGGCAGTCCTTACCTTTGGCCCGATATCCTCACAACTTTCTGCGCAAAGCCTGATGGTGGCCATCGGTGAACTGCGCGAGCTTGCCGCCAAGTATCGCCCGGCGAAGGCGT
>JAOZQG010000002.1:21000-29898 GCA_029932365.1 bacterium
TCGGCGCATAAGGTCGTGATAAAAGTGCAGGTTGTGATAGGTAAGCAGGATAGCCCCTGAAAGCTCGTCGGCGACCATCAGGTGGCGCAAAAACGCGCGGCTATATCTGCGGCAGACCGGGCAGCGGCAGCTTGGCGAAGGCGGCGCGGTGTCCAGCCGAAACTTCTTCAATTTCAGGTTCAGCACGCCTTCCCAGGTGTACGCCACACCGCGCCGCGCCATTCGGGTGGGCAGGACGCAGTCAAACATGTCGTAACCCATGCCCACTGCCTGCACGATGTCGGAGGGCGTGCCCACTCCCATCAGGTAGCGGGGCCGGTCGGCGGGCAGGTTTTCCCCGCAAAACTTCGCCGTGCGCAAGAACTCGGCGCGCGTTTCGCCCACCGAAAGCCCGCCCACGGCGATGCCGGGAAATCCGAGTGCCGCGATGGTTTCGATGCTTTCGGCGCGCAAATCCAGTTCGGTTCCGCCCTGCACGATGCCGAACAGCCGCGTTCGGGTGCGCCCGCCGCCGCGCGACTTCCAGTGCTCGCAGGCGCGCTGCGCCCACTGGTGGGTCGTCGCCAGGTCGTGCTTCAGCCGCTTGCGCTCAGCGGGCAGGCGGCTGCACACGTCCAGCGCCATCGCCAGGTCGCTTTTGAAGCCAAGCTGCACGTCCACCGCGTCTTCGGGCGTGAGGGAAAAGGGCTTTCCGCTTTCGTAGTCGCGGAAGCGCACTCCCTCCCAGGTCACTTCGCGCAGCGGTGACAGGCTGAATATCTGGAAGCCGCCCGAATCCGTCAGGATGCCGCCATTCCAGCCGGTGAATTTCTTCAGCCCGCCGATTTCGCGGATAACTTCGCTGCCCGGGCGGCACAGCAGGTGGTAGGTGTTCATCAAAAGCAGCGGATAGCCGATGCGCTCGGCGTCCTCAAAGCGTCCGTCCTTGACCATGCCGCGCGTCGCAATGGGCTGGAAGTACGGCGTCTCAACCGTAATTTTGTTGAAGCTCATCGCGCCCGCGCGGGCGGCGCCGTCAGTAGCCTTAACTTCAAAAAACCGGCTCATTGCGCTTCCTCCACCTCCAGCATCTTGCGCGGCTCGTCCGGAACCGCCCAGCCGAATATCCCCAGCAGCTCTGCGAAGTAGCCGGGCAGTTCCGCCTTCACCGCAAGCTCTCGGTTTGTCGCGGGATGCTCCAGATACACCACGTAGGCGTGAAGAAACAACCCTGGACAGGCTGAAATCGCGTCCTTCAGCGCATTGCGCGATTCGCCGTCCGGCAAAGCTTCGCTCCAGGCGCGGCGCAGGCTTCGGTCTGCGCCTCCTTCAAGGAAGCGCTCCAGCTCGTTGTTTGGCCCGCGCCCGTATTCGTCGTCGCCGATTATCGCGTGCCGCTGCTCCTTGAGATGCACCCGTATCTGGTGCGTCCGGCCGGTGATGATGCGCAGCAGCAGCAGATTGAACAGCGGATTCTGCGCCAGCACCCGGTAATACGTTAAGGAATAGCGCCCTTCGGGCGCAGCCATAAACAGCTCGCGGTGCTTTGGATTGCGCGCGAGCTTGTATTCCCACCGCCCGCGCTGTGGAAGCTCAGGCCCCAGCGTCACCGCAAGGTAGTACTTTGCCACCTTGCGCTGTTCAAACATCGCCTGCAGCCGCGCGTGTGTCGGCTTGTCCTTGGCCACCAGCAGCGCGCCGCTGGACCCTTTATCCAGGCGATGCACGATGCCGGGCTTGAGCGCGCTTTCGGTTTCAGCGAGCCGAAACTGATGCGCCTTCAAGTAGTCCACAACCGTCGGGTCATTCATTCCAGGCACCGGATGCACCACAGCGCCCGCGGGCTTGGCCACGGCTAGCAGGTGGTTGTCTTCGTATAGAACCGGCAGCGAAAACGGCATTTCGTCGGGCGCGAATGTGAGTTCTGCGCGGTCGCGCGTCAGCTCCTTCCACACGCCCAGGTCAATAACAGCAATCTCGTCGCCGGTAACGCTATAGTTCTTGCGCGGCACTTCGCCGCCCAGTTTCACCCCGCCGGCCGCAAGCAGCTTCTGTATCTGCGTCCGCGACGCGCCTTCAAACTCCTCGTGATTTTCCGTCAGCACTTCGGTAAGCGCCGCGTCCAGCCGCATCCCCTGATGTTCCTCACCGAAAGCAACCTCCAGGCTCATCGCACGCCACCTTTAGGCTTGCGTCCGCCGGATTTTTCCAGCCGCGCCATAAGCTCCGCCAGTTTGGGGCCGTGTTCTTCAACCGTTTCCAGGCTCACGCGCCCGAAGCGCCCCTGCCTGAACGCCGCGAGTATCCTGAAGCCAACGTCGGGCAAATGCGCATCGGTCATCTTGCCGCCCTTCAGGCGGTGGCCGATAAACTTCACCGTTTCCCAGACGCTGAGATTCCGCACGCGCCGCCCATCAACCTTAAAAAACTTCGCAAGCTTCGCCCAGCCGTGGTCGCCCAGATGCGAAAACATGGCTTCCAGTGCGCCTTCCAGCGCGTTTTCGTCTTCGGGAATCAGCCCCAGCGCAAGCAGGCGCGGGCGTCCGGCTTTGAACCGCGAGAATTCGCGCAGCACGCCCGGCGTGTCCAGCAAATCCACGCCGTCGGCGATGCGCACCCACTGGTATCCGCGCGTGATGCCGGGTCGGTCGCCGGTGCGCGCGCGGCCGTGGCCGGTAAGCCGGTTAATCACCGTGGACTTGCCCGTATTGGGCACGCCAAGGGACACCACGCGCAGCACCGTGTCCCGTATGCCCTTCTTGGCGCGCTTGGCGTGCTTGCGCTCCCAGGCGTCCACCAGCAGCTCGCCCAGCCGCTCGTAGCCGCTCTCGTCCTTCGTGCTCAGCGGGATGGCGTCAAGGCCGTGTTCGCTGAAAAAGCGCACCCAGCGCCTGGTCTCGCCGGCGTCGGCCAGGTCAGCTTTGTTGAGCGTGAAGATGCGCGTTCCTTTCAGCTCCCGCTCAACGTGGAACGTCGCCAGCGGCGCGCGCGCTTCCAGCACGTAAATTGCCACGTCCAGATACGCGGCAATCTCGCGCGGAAACACGCTCTTTTTACTCGCCTGCTGAACCACCGCCCCCTATTATCGCATCGTTATCCTCTAATGCTAAACTAATCCTGGTGCAAATCATCTTCGCTGAGCGGATGGGATTTTGTCGCGGGGTGCGGCGGGCGTTTAATGCCACTATGGCGCTGGCGCAACAGCTTGGCGACACCGCCGGTGACACCTATATGCTCGGGGATTTAGTGCACAACCGGCAGGTCGTGGCGCGCATCTCCGAGGCCGGAGTGATGCAAGCGGAGCGCCCCGAAGCGCTGAGTGGCGCCCGCGTCATCATCCGCACCCACGGCGAGGCGCAGGAAGCCATAGACCAGCTCGTTGCGGCGAACAACCAGATAGTGGATCTCACCTGCGGCGTCGTCAAGTCGGTGCGCGAGAAAGCTGTGGACCTTCAGCAGCGCCATCCGGCGGTTATTGTGGTTGGCAAGAAGGACCACCCCGAAGTGCAGGGGTTGATCTCGTATTTGCAGAATCCGCATGTGGTCACGGAGCCGGAGGAAGTCGCAAGCCTGCCGGATTACCCCAGCGTCGGCGTCGTGGAGCAGACGACCATTGGCCGCCACCGCTTTGAGCGGGTGCACGCCGCGCTCGTTACGAAATACGGTAAAGACCGCGTGGAAGCGCTGGACACCATCTGTCCGCATACCGATGAGAACCAGTCTGCGAGCCGGGATGTCGCGAAGCGCTGTGATATAATCCTGGTCGTCGGGGATACGCATTCCAGCAATTCGCGACGCCTGCTGGAGGTGTGCCGGGAGGAAAATCCTCGGTCGCATTTTTTAAGCTGCGCCGCCGAGATTGACCCCTCCTGGTTCCCGCCCGAAGGCGATATACGTTGGGAATCGCTGGTCGTGGGAATTACCGCCGGGGCTTCCACCCCCGATTGGGCGATAGACGAAATCGCGGCGAAAGTGCGCGAAATTGCGGGTCTGAAGGAGTAAAAGGCCGTTCGTGAAGATTAACCTGAAGATTCTGGGCAACGACCTCGGCGAATACGACCTGACGCGTGTCGAGCCGTATCTGAAGGGCCTGCCCCGGCTCATCCGCGCCTTCGCCGTGGGGATGACCCATCCAAAAGTCTCGCCCTGGATGAAGCTTTACGCGCTCGCGGGCATTATCTACTTCTTCTCCCCGCTGGATATTATGCCTGACTTCATCACCGGCATCGGTTTTGTGGACGACGCGATATTCGCCCTGCTGATAATGCAGATGTTCCTTCGCCAGCTCGGACCTGATCTGCTCTCGCGCATACTCGGGGGCGACCCGCAGGAGCAGGTGTTCTTCAACGTCAAGAACGGCGTAGAGGCGTTCCGCGATACCTTCGGCGATATCTACGAAAAAGTAAGCGAACGCTACACGAATCTGGCGGAGAAATACAAGGACGCTGCGGAATCGCTGGGATCCCAGCGTGAACACGCGGAGGATGTCGCAGGAGAATAAAGCCGCCGGGCCGCTGCGCGTCGTGTTCTGGAGCTCGACCGAATTCGGGCTTCCAACCCTATCGTTTCTGCTTTCCACCGATCTGTGTGAAGTGCTGCTGGTAATCACGCGCGCACCGGCGCCGAAAGGGCGCAGGAAGCTGCTGGAGCCAACCTGCATCGGCAAGTATGTCCGCGAGGAACACCCCCGCGTTGAACTCGCGGAGCCGGAGAAGCTCGCATATAACGAGGGGCTGAAAGCGCGCATTCGCGCAATCAAGCCTGACGCCTATATTCTTGCGAGCTTCGGGCTGATACTGCCGTCGAGCTATCTGAAGTTCACCGAGCACCCGCTGTGCCTGCACCCCAGTCCTCTACCCAAACTGCGCGGGCCGTCCCCCATCCGGCAGGCGCTGATGGAAGGGCGGGAGGAGACGGCGGTGTGCGTGATGAAGATGGTGCGGAAGGCCGACTGCGGGCCGGTGATGCTATGCCGCGAGCAGCCGATTGACCCGGAAGACAACTTCGGCACGCTCCGGGACAAGCTCGCACGACTCGCGGCGGAATGCGCCGATGATGCGCTGCGCCGGATTAGCGATGGAGCGGTGCGCTATGAAGCGCAAAGCGACGACGGTGTGAGCTACACGGAGATGCTGAAGCCTGCCGATACGCATATCGATTTTTCCCGCGGAGCATCACGCATCGTAAACCTCGTCCGTGCATTGTCACCGGAGCCGGGTGCGGTATGCCTGGACTCGCAAGGCTCAAGGCTGAAGGTGTTTCGCGCCTCGCTCGGTACCGGGCAATGGCCGGGAACGAAGCCCGGGACGGTTGTGAGCGTGGGGAAGGATAGCTTCGAGATTGTCGCGGGCGACGGTGGCACCTTAATCGTCCACGAAGTTCAGCCCGAAGGGCGGCGGGTGATGTCGGCCAGCGACTACCTGGCGGGTCACCGGATGGAGGTCGGCGAGAAGTTTGTACAGATAGAGTAGGGCGCAGCGCGCGAAACGCTCTCAGGCTGGGCGTCATTGCCGCGCCCGGTTGTAGACTTCCAGATACTTATCCACCTGTTCTTCGCGGGGGAAACGCGCGTCCGGCTTTCTTGCCGCAGCCTGCGACATCCGCTCCAGGCGGGGACGGTCGTTGAGCAGTCCGAGCGCAGCTTCCGCCATTCCGCCGGCATCTTCCGGCGGCAGCAGCAAACCGTCCACTCCATCGTCAACGACTTCGGGCAATCCGCCGATGGCGCTGGCAACTACCGGTGTGCCGCAGGCCATCGCTTCAAGCGCAGCCAGGCCGAAGCTTTCGGATTGGCTGGGCATCAGCATAAGGTCAGCCGCTGCAAGATACGGCGGTAGCTGCAATGTGCCGTCGATGAACGTTACGTCTGCGGATACTCCCAGGCGCTCGGCGCGTTCTTCCGTCCTCGCGCGGTCGGGCCCCTCGCCGATCATCAGCATATGCGCCGGTGTTTCACTGCGCACGGCGGCGAAGATTTCGCACGCAACGGGCGCGCGCTTGACTGTCCGGTAGTTGCTGACGTGAATCAGCAGCGCTTTTCCCTCGGGAGCGTAGCGCTCGCGGATTGCCGCGGCTTCCGGCTGGTCGGTATGGAACACCTCGGGTGCAACGAAGTTCGGGACGACGCCTATTTCGCCGTCGTATGGGAATTCCCGGCGCGTGGCATCCAAAAGAAACCGCGAGACCGCCGTCACCGCGTCACTGGCGTTCAGCGCGTAGGTTACGATGTCACGGTACGAAGGATCCAGCCCCACAATGGTGATATCTGTGCCGTGCAGCGTCGTGACCACCGATGTTTGCCCTTCCGCCATTTCGCGCGCCAGATGCGCGGCAATGGTGTGCGGGATGGCGTAGTGCGCATGGATGACGGGCACCTCGTAACGCCTTGCGACCTGCGCGATTTTTGACGCGAGCGCCAGCGTGTACGGCTGGTGGTGGAACATTGCGTAGACCTGGGTCGCAACCTGGTGGAAGCAGACGCGCTCGCGGATGTCGGACTCGCTTGTGTGCAGCGCGAGCCTTACCGGCGGCGCGGTGGAGACGAAGTGCACCTCCCAGCCGCGTCGCGCCATAGCAACGCCCAGCTCGGTGGCAACTATTCCGCTCCCGCCGAACGTCGGCAAAGAAACGATGATTACAGCTTCGCGCACGCGATGATTCTAGCCGATGTCGCCGGATAGAAGCATCCGGCTGCTTTGCATCCTCAGGTAAGGGCTAGGCGTGTCCCCCCCCAGTAGAGTCGCGACTTTCCAGTTGCGAGCGAACGGGAAACGGATCGCGGTTAGAAAATTTACCCGCCTATGGAGTGCTGACCAGCGCCGGCGCTTTCGCTACGCATAAGAGCCGGGCTGGTTAGCCTGGCCTACCCATTAAGGACGACACTGCTTCCCCGGCGGAAGGCTGCGCGCATTCCACAGGCGGCACGGCGCTTGATTCGGCCACTCATCGTGTTATACTGATACTGCGGGGTGGAGCGGCTGGTAGCTCGCCAGGCTCATAACCTGGAGGTCGAAGGTTCGAATCCTTCCCCCGCAACTTTTGTCTCTGCGTGCTTGGTTCCTGTCCCCATCTGAGCGTGTGTGGTTTCCCCCGCACGGGATAGGCATCACCGCTTGAGCGTAGTAATCGCGCCCGTATCAGGCTCGGTCTCCACCGTAAACGGCCGGCTGGAGACGCCTTCGCCGGTAATGCGGTAAAGCCGGTCGGGATGCGCGGTGAAGCTCAGGCCGCCGGTGGACGTGCGCTTGCTCGCGCACTCCTTCCAGCCCTCCAGCGCGTAAAACTCGAGGACGTATTCTTCATCCGGCTGAAACTCGCCCAGCGGGCACAACTTGTCGTATTCGACTGTAAATGCGCTGTCATCTGTTGGCTCATCAACGCTCAGGTCCAGCCAGCGGTAGCTGCCGTCCGTCCGCACGTCGGCGATGCGCTCAGGCTCGTCCGGCACGCGGATGCACAGCGCGAAGTTCAGCGCGCATCCCACGTTCTCAAACGTCACCTTTCCATTTTCAACAGGCGCTTCCGCAACCGAGCGCCATTCGTCGTGGTTCCACACGAGCATATTCGCGGGCTCCTGCGATGTGGAGTCGGTTGTCAGCTCAATTGTGGTAACCGGCGTGTATTCGCTCGTGACATCTTCGCGGCCGTCCCAGGTTTTAACGTAGACTTTGACGCCGTTGTGCCCGTCCTTTGGAAACTCGCCGATGCCGCGGGTCCACGTCCACGCGTGGTTGCCGTCGCAATGTCCCCACCAGGGCGTGTAGGCCTGGCACGCGGGGATTGCCAGCGTCCGCAGCAGCGAGTTCAGCACGTTGCTCATATCCTCGCAGCGCCCCTCGTGCACCGCAAGCGAGGTGAGCATCCCGAAATCCTCCCATGTCGTGTCGCCCTCGTACTGGAAATAATCCCCGTAGGCATTGTTCGCCACGCCTATCGCCTTCTCAACTTCATCGCTCGTTAGCCCCGCAATTTCAGGTGCCAGCGCGTCCCAGAAGTGGCGGCGCCAGCGCTGGAGCGGCTCGCCGGTGCCGCGCGGAGGAAGCACCTGCTGTAAGAAATCGTTGTCGCTGGCATCGCGTCCCCAGGGGAGCTCGTTGCGCGCCTTCACCGCGTAGAACACGTTTTCGTAAAACGTCTGCGCGTCAACCGACTCCAGGTCGCAGATGGAATACTCGCGCTGCTTGCGCCAGAACTTCATCTTGTCCATGCGCGAAAGCAGCCAGATGCCAGCCCAGCAGCACTCCTCGGCGTATGTTGACTCGGCCAGAGCGCCCAGCGCGCGGGCAATCGTATCGGTATTGGTTTTTTCCGCAGTCAGATTCGTATATGCGCGGCGCACGGTCTCGCCGTCCAGTCCATGCCTGTATTGGCTCATCGCGCACGCCAGCGCCGCGATGAAGACGCCGTTCGCGTCAACCGACGGTTTCTCCATCCATCGCTGAAGCTCCTCCGCGGGCGGAGCGCTGAACGACTCGTCGGAATACAGCCGTTTCAGGACTCGGACGCGCGACTCGTCAAGCTCACGATCCTTGCGCATTTCAGCGTCGCGGAAGTGAATCGCGCGGCGCGTGCCGTCGGGGCACGTCACCAGCAGATAGAGCTTGTTGGCGGCGAAATTCTCCAGTTGCCCGCGCTCCCATTCCAGCGCGCGGATGTGGTTGAGAATCGCATCGGGAAGCTCCAGCGCTTCGACCGACTGGTCGATGCTCTCATCCATAGGGTCAGTTCCCGCGAAGTAGTGCTCCACCAAGTACTCGCGCACCGGCAGCGGCAGTCCGCGGTCATCGGCAGAAGCGCTCTCGTCGTCGGCGCGGGCTGCGATTGGCGCAGCCGCAAGAGCGGCCAGGCAAAGCAGTGCCGGCAATGGAAGAAACGTTCGCAGCGCAGGCAATTTTCGCATCACAGGCTCCTCGCAATTGG
>JAOZQG010000002.1:29908-55212 GCA_029932365.1 bacterium
GCTGAATTGGCGCTCGAGCGATATTATACGCTTCACGCGGTTGGCGCAATGCCCATGCTTGCTGTGGGCGGGGTTTTGCCAGCCCCAGTGGCGGGCAAGCGCCCACGCCACCAGAGAAGGGCACGGGACTGCGGGCCGGCGGAAGCTGCCCCTCGCATCGTCGGGATGCTGGGCTAGGTCAGACACGCCTTAACCCTCCGTGGTTTGCCAGCAGGCGAGATGTCGGCGAATCGCCCTTCGCGCTCGCTCCCTGGCGCTTACTCGTGGGGCCACTTGGTGTCGTAGACCACGACCTTCCAGGGGAAGCCGGTATATGTTGAGTAGCCCGTCATGCAAACCTTCACATAGCGTCCCTCGGTTGTCTTCAGGCCGAAGGTGCTGCCAGGACCTATGTCTCGGTATCCGCCGCTAACGTTGAAGCTGTCTATGTCATAGGTGGCGTGGACGAGGTCAGAGTAGGTCAGGGTGCCGAAATCAAAATAGCAGTCGACGGGGAACACGTGCATCTTGACGCCGTTCATGCCTTGAAGGATCTCCGGGCCGTGTTCACCGACAAAGTACTTCACATCGACGTCGTCCTGATCATACGGCTCCGTGGGCTCGTAGTTGTGGTCGAAATCCCACGTGTGGTTGGCGCCAAGGATTCCGCTACCCGCGTAACGAACGACGATGAGCTTTCCCGCTACGGGAATCCTGAACGTGGTGGTCTTGCCGGTATCGTTCGTGGCAATGATGCTTTCCTGTCGGGTCCAGGCGTAGCCGGGCGGA
The DNA here is from genome assembly GCA_029932365.1 of bacterium. Classification (GTDB taxonomy): domain Bacteria; phylum 4484-113; class 4484-113; order 4484-113; family 4484-113; genus JAGGTK01. The sequence continues at coordinate 30,677 of JAOZQG010000002.1, forward strand.
AGCGAAGCCACCCAGACGTTTGTATGCTTGCCGTCCTTGTCCAGGTCTGACATCGGCGTGCCGGCATCGTTAGGCGTGGACTTGAAGACGACCGTGCTCACCGAATAGTAGTCGGTAACGAATGCTTTGACGAGGTTATCGGCGAGATCGAGATACGACCAGGCGACCTGCGGGTTTGCCAGGTTCCCCTGCGGGGGAGCTTTCGCCAGGATGACATCTCCGGCATGAATGGGATACGCGAGCAGTGTCTGCGTGTAATCGGGGGTGCTGCCCGCGCTGTTGGCGATTTCATTGTACGCCGACAGGTCGAAGCTGAAGCGCCAGCTTGAGAGCGCGGATTTGGTGTAGGTGCCATCGGGATTGGGAATCCATACCACCGGTCCCAGGGTAGGGTCGGCTTCGCCGGAGCAAGCCCAGATGAGGGCGTCTTGCAGTGTGACCTTCGGCGCGCCTGAAGTGTCCTTGTGATGAGGTGGCAGCTTCGGTGGAGCGAACACGAGGAACTCGCGGGTATGACCGGTGCCGTCGTCCACCAGCAGCCTCGCCGAGTTGCTCTTGATCGCCGAGAGATAGTCCGCCCAGTTGCCGTTCTTCATATACTGCTGCTGGTGCGTGTCGGGATTAATGATACTGGTGAAGACCTGGGCGCCGAACTGGGGAATCTCCGTTCTGATGGGGGCTCCGCACTGGAAGGCTTTGAGCTGATCAAGCGACAGGTAGATGGGATTGCCTGCACTGTCCTGGTTGACGGCAATCGGAAGCTGACCGTGCGGAGGATACTCTTGGTAGGCGTTAGTATCGAGGATGTCGATAGGAGTCGGAAGAGTGAGGTTGCTGTTGATGGCGAAGCTGCCGAGTCCCAGCGTGATCGTGGGCGAGATGCTATTCGCCGGACTGGTGCCGAGGTTGTAGAAGCGCAGATTCAGCGTAACCTTCGCCACCTGGTCGGTCTTCATTGACATCGAGCTGTACCACTCTTCGCTCGAGAAGTTGGAGCTGTCGGTGGTGACGCGGCTGGTCTTGGTGTTCTTGGTGTCTTTGCCCACGTGCGACTTCACGTCGACTCCGATGCTGAAGCCGCCATCGCCAAACGACGCATGAGCGTCCGTATCCAAGGTTGTGTTGTAGTCGGTAACGGTTACATTGCTGTTCTCCGTTTTCTGCTCCCAGGAGTTTGAGAGCTTCTTGTCGTGCGTGGTGGTCACGTCTTCTACCATCGTGACTTCATAGCCCTCCAGCTCGACGTAGAGATCGGGATACGCGGGAATGAGCGGGCTGTTGCCGGGGAAAGGCACGCGCTGGTCCATATTGACGCCGGATGCTTCCATGCCGTCTCCGTAGGGATCAGCGTCGGTGGACCACTGGTTGGGATTGGTCTTGTAGTACTGCACGCTGAGATCCTTGCCGTCCCAGGCCTTGAACTCTCCGCTCTCGTTGTCGTAGTAATAACCGTGCAGCTCGAGTGCGTTTGGCACTCCGTCACCATCGCTGTCAACCTCGCCGTCGTTGACACCGTCACCGTTGTCATCGTTGTCAAGGGCGGCGTTGAGACCATCACCGTCGGCATCCGGGATGGTGGACGGTGTTCCGCCTACCGCCCCAAGCAGGTTCTGGCTGGCGAAGATCTCATGGTAGTCGGTGAGTCCATCCCTGTCTGTGTCGATGCTGTAGGGGTCGGTGCCGAGCTGGTACTCCACATGATCAGGGATGAAATCGCGGTCGCTGTCCAATGCTTCCCAGAAGCGGCTTCCAATGGGGAAGATACGCCCACCGGTACCGCCGCACGCCGACAACAGCGTTGTCACAAGAAGCAGCAGCACAGCGAGAGCGCAAAACGAAGCTCTGTGTGAATTCATCTGCAACCTCCCGTTTGGTGGCGGGGGGATTCTATCACTGCATGCCTTCCAGTTCAAGCAGTCGCGTGAGTGAGAAACGGCTTTGGTTAAGCCTGATTGCTGGAGCAGTAACGCCCGGACGATATTATACGCTTCAAGCGGTTGGCGCAATGCCCTCTGTAGGGCAGGGATTTATCAGCCTATGGAGGACTGCGCGTCTGGGTGTAGGGGCACAGCATGCTGTGCCCGTCATGCTGGTGGCAGAATGTCACCCGCCAGCCGGCAAGGTTGCGGCGTGGTTAGGTTCTTCGGTTTCTGATCCCGATAAGTTAGCGGGGAAGAACGGCTGATAGCCCGTCCAGGACAAGCAACGCCGACCTGCATCTTCACGGCCGCCTTCGCGGTCAACTATTCTGACTCCTGTGAAACGGGCACAGCATGCTGTGCCCCTACAATAGCTGGCACCATTCACGCTATCCTCCTCAGCCAGGCTGGTGAGCGCGGCCTACTCCAGTGAGTTTAGCTTGCTGACGACTGCGCTTTAGCGCTCCCTTCTGCTACAATCTGCCTGTGAGCGAAGATAAACCACCGACGCGCCATAGCCATGCGGTCGCGCGCGGCGGCGAGTCCATCGCGCTGACCGACGAGGCGCAGGGCAAAGTCCAGCGCTGCCGCGAGCTGGTGCAGCGGCTGGTGGATTCGGGCGTGGCGATATACGGCGTAACCACGGGCATCGGCGAATTCGCGCGCGTCCGTTGTAAAGCATCCGCTCGTCCACGCCCAGCGCGGTTTCGCGGGCAATTGGAGACTCAGGCTTTACCGGCTCCAGCGCGTAAAGCTCGGGACGGTTTTGCCGCGCGATTAGCAGCGTGTCCTCGAATCCCTTGGTGGTGATGAACGCTGTGCGCGCTCCTTTGCCTTCCAGCAGCGCGTTGGTAGCCACGGTGGAGCCGTGCACCATTGTGAAATCCCTGTTGCTGGCTTCGTTTGCTTTCTGCAAAATCGCGCTCAGGCCTTCCAGCACCGCGTGCGCGGGCTCGTCAGGCGTGGAAAGCAGCTTGTGAGTTACCAGCGGCTTTCCTTCGCCCGGATCGAGCACCAGGTCGGTAAACGTCCCGCAGGTGTCTGCGCCGATGCGCAGCGTGCGCCTATCCATCGCGCGTATTGTCGCATATCGTGATTTCTTCACCAGCCAGCGCTCTTGCAGTAAGCAAGCCCGGCATGCTCAACGGCGAGAAGCTTAACGCTGCGGCGAGGCCGCGTTGGCCGATGTGGTGATGGCCAAAATGGGGCGGTGCAGTCGTTTGAGGCAAGTGAGCCAGCCTGTAGGATGCCTGCTATAATAAAGTTACTGCCGGATTGCCGGGATGCAACGTACCTTCGCAAACAACCGCAGCCGCTGCACCGGCGGCGTAGCCGCCAGCGATGACGCCTGCTGCTGTACTTGGGGCGGCCACCGCCTGCCCCTCAGGCCTGACCGCCCGAAGGCAGCTTTAAAGATGACCACCGCCCGTGAGGAGGAAGGGCGATGCCTGTAACAATCCCCCAGGGCCAGGTTTACCTGGACAACGCTTCAACCAGCTTTCCCAAGCCCGACGCTGTCGCCGAGGCAGTCGCCCAAGCGGTGCGCATCGTGGGCTTGACCACAGGCCGGGGAACCTCCTTTTGCGAGATAGACCCGGACGACATCACCGTGAAGGTGCGCCAGATGGTGGCTCGGCTTATAAACGCCGACGATCCGCAGCGCGTCATCTTCACCTACTCCGCCACCGATAGCATCAATCTGGTGCTTTTCGGCACGCTCGGCGAGGGCGACCATATGCTCGTCTCGCCGCTGGAACATCACGCGGTTTCGCGCGCGGCGCATCATTTGCGCGAAACGAGAAACGTCAGCTTCGACGCGATGCCGGCGGACGCCGACGGCAGGATTATTCCGGAGCGCATCAAGGAAGCAGTAAAGCCGAGCACGCGGCTGGCGTGCGTTTCGCACATCTCCAACGTGTCGGGGACGGTGCAGCCGCTGAGGGACATCGGCGCGGAACTGAAGCGCCTGAACGTGCCGTTTATGGTGGACGCTTCGCAGTCCGCGGGATGCCACGCCATTGACGTGAAGGCGATGGACATTGACGTGGTGGCGGCGCCGGGGCACAAGTCGCTGCTGGGATTGCCCGGCACCGGCGTTCTGTACCTGAACGACAGGTTGCAGCCGGCGCCGTTCAGAGTCGGCGGAACGGGCATCAAAAGCGAGCTTTACCACCTGCCGCCGGAACTCCCCGTTTACTACGAATCGGGCACGCCCAACGTTTTGGGCATAATCGCGCTGGAATCCTCGCTCGGTTTTATCTTCGAGCAGACGGTCGAGGCCATAGAGCGGCGGCACCATGAGCTTACCGCGCGCGTGCTTGCGGCGCTGCAGGAGCGCCCCGGCGTAAGCGTGGTGGGGCCCACAGACCCGGCGATTCGCGCGCCGGTGATTTCCTTTAATATCGAGGGATACGCGCCGAAGGAGCTTTCGCAGCTTTTGGCCGAAAAATACCATATCGCCCACCGGGGCGGGCTGCACTGCGCGCCGATGGCGCACGAATTTTTCGGCACGATCAAGTGCGGCGGATCAGTCCGGGTAAGTCCCGCTTATCTCACCCCGGACAGGGAAGTGGAGTACTTCTGCGAGGTTCTGGAGGAGCTGACCGACTGACGCGCGAAGGTATGGCGTGAGGGCCTGAAGCGTGGTAGTCTAGTAACGTTATCGAGGATGACGGTTAAGGAAAGCTGCATCGCGCAGCAATATAAGGGGGGGGATTCGTATGCCGGTAAGACTTACGCCCAGTGCGCAGTATGCGATTACAGTGCGCCTGCAATATCCGCACAAGGCGGGGTGGATCGCCAAGATAGCGCGCCGCATCGCCGACGAGGATTCGGTCATTCTGGCGATAGACCTGGTGCACATACATCGCAGCATCGTCACGCGCGACTACACCATTGAGTGCGCGGACACGAAGCACGCGCAGGCCGTTCTCAACAGCCTTAAAAGGCTGCGGGGGCTGAAGCTCGTAAGCGTTTCCGACGACACGTTTTTAATGCACCTGGGAGGCAAGCTGGAGATTGCTTCCAAGGTGCCCCTTCAGACGCGCGCCGATCTTTCCATGGCTTACACGCCGGGAGTGGGACGGGTATGCATGGCCATCCACGACGATTACAAGCGAAGTTTTAACCTAACCATCCGCAAGAACTGCATCGCGGTGGTGAGCGACGGCAGCGCCGTGCTGGGCCTGGGCAACATCGGCCCGGCTGCGGCGATGCCGGTGATGGAGGGCAAGGCGATTCTGTTTAAAGAATTCGGGCACGTGGACGCGTTTCCCCTTTGCGTGGATACTCAGGACGCCGACGAAATCGTGGAGTTCGTCAAACAGATTGCGCCGACCTTCGGCGGGGTGAATCTGGAAGACATCTCCAGCCCGCGCTGCTTTTACATCGAGGAGCGGCTGAAAACGGAAGTGGACATACCGGTCTTCCACGACGACCAGCACGGGACCGCGGTGGTGGTTCTGGCGGCGCTGATTAATGTGCTCAAAATCACCGGCAAAAACAAAAAGAAGATGAAGCTTGTGGTAGCCGGCGCGGGCGCCGCCGGCGTGGCCTGCACCAAGCTGCTGCGCAAGTTCGGCGTGGGCAACATAATCGTCTGCGACAGCAGGGGCGCCATCCATAAAGGCCGCGATCTGGGCGAAAACCAGGCGAAACAGTGGCTGGCGGAGAATACTAATCCTCACGGCGAAAAGGGCAGCCTGAAGGAAGTCGTCGCGGGCGCCGATATGTTCTTGGGCGTATCCGCGCCGGGCATCCTTAACCGAAAGGACGTAAAAAAGATGGCGCCTGAGCCCATTATCTTCGCAATGAGCAACCCGGTTCCCGAAATAATGCCCGAGGAAGCGGAAGGCATCGCGTCGGTAATCGCCACAGGCCGCAGCGACTATCCCAACCAGATTAACAACGTGCTGGCGTTCCCCGGCATCTTTCGCGGCGCGCTGGATGCGCGGGCGAGCGATGTCAACGAGGAGATGAAGCACGCCGCCGCCGAAGCCATCGCCGGGGTGGTGAAAAAGCAGGAGCTTTCGCCCGAGTACATAATCCCTTCGGCCTTCAACCGGACGGTGGGCAAGAAGGTCGCGTCGGCCGTCGCTAAGGCGGCGCACAAGACGGGTGTCGCGCGGCGCATGCCCAAGGGCACGAGCATCTATCACGTGTAGGTGACGAGCCGACTACCCGTCGGCGACGGCGGGATCCCCCGCCTTTATCTTGCCCGCCAGCTCAGGAAACTTCGTAGCAATGACGCTGACGTCAAAAGGAGTGAAGCAGGAGCCGCTTTCGTCCAGCCCGGCCAGGCTGTCGGAGTAGACCATCACGCTCTTGGTGTCCGGAGTGTGGCCGCGCCCCAGTGTGTGGCCGATTTCATGAAGCGCTATCTTGGCGATGCGCTCGCGGGTGAGCGCTTCGTCCGCACCCCAGCTGAGCCGGTGGACACTCATCACGCAGCCTATGTCTTTGGCGTCGGCCAGCCCGAAGAGGAAGTTGTAGTTGCGGGCGGTGATGTCTTTGGCGGTGACGCCCAGCACGCGAAAATATCCGCTGCGCCGATAGCGCTGCACCACGGCGGAGAGCGCAAGGTCCACCCTAAGCTGGCCGGTTTCGCGATTGAGCAGTGCTACAGGCAACGTAAACGGTTTGCCGATGACGTACTTAAGGTCTAGCGATTGGCGCAGGTCTTCTATCAGCGCAGAAAGCACGCTCTTGTCGGGAAAGCTGGCTTTGTCTCCCGTGACACCGACCGGAACCACGAGCAGGACTATCTGCTCTGGAGGCTTAATATCCACCGGATGCTTCAGGAGCTGCACAGACGCCACCACTGATATCGCCACAAGGACTACGGCAACAATACTTGCGAGTACTAGTCGCCAGGCCCGGTTCATTGGCTCGGCATCCCGCGCAGAGCTTCATCGGCGAAGTCAAAGGCGTATCCGGAGATGAGCGTGTCGCGCTTCAGGGCGAAACTGAGCGTATCGTGCAGGCGCAGCGATTCTTCCACCTGTTTTAGTTCAAGATCCGGGGCGAACGTGCGCGCATCCCCACCCAGCAATAAGGGGGCAATAATGGCGTCGAAGCGGACGAAAGCGCGCTGCGAGATAAGCCTTCGGGCGAGGCGGACTCCTCCTTCAACGAGCACCGAGTGTATTCCCAGTTGCGCCAGCTTCTCCCAGACGAGAGCCAGCTCGATGCCTGCGGCGGAGTCGCACGGCACTTCAATAACCTCGATGGCCTCGGGTATGTCGGTTCCCGCAGGCGCTTTGCCTTCGGCGCCCACGAATACCAGCCACGGAGGCTCGCGGCGGCGCTGCTCCGGCATCTTGAATATGTTCGGCGCGGGGCGGTCCAGTTCGCTGTCAGGGGACCTGTAATCTTTGAGCAGGGAAAAATCCGGGTCCAGCACCACGCGAACTGGATGGCGCAACCGGACGTAGTCCGTGTCTGCTCCGACGAACTCGCGCAGCATCGCCTTGCGCACCGTGAGGCGCGGATTGTCCGTGCGCACCGTGCCCACGCCGACCATCACCGCGTCGTGGGACTGGCGCAGGAAGTGCGCATAGCCCAGCGCCGTCTTGCCGGTTAGCCACTGTGAATCGCCGCCGGCAAGCGCCAGCCGCCCATCAAGCGACATCGCCAGCTTGAGCGTTACGAACAATTCGTCAAAGGTCTTGCGATAGTAATAGGCGTCGTTGAACCGGGCCATAGCGTGGGGCATAAGCGGCCCGTCCACATTCACGCCAGCCTTAGTGAGGATTGGGCGAGCGCGGCGGCAGGTTCGGGGATCGGGGTCATCGCCGGCGTAGATTACGCGGCTGATGCCAGCTTCGGCGATAGCGTCAACGCAGGGGGGCTGCTTGCCGTGGTGGCAGCAGGGCTCCAGGCTTACGTAAAGGTCTGCGCCCCGGGCGCGGCCTTTGGCGCGGGAAAGGGCTTCGGCCTCGGCGTGCTCCCTGCCGCAGATGCGATGAACTCCCCGGGCGATGACTTCGCCGTCTTTGACGATGAGCGCGCCCACGCTGGGATTGGGCGAGGTGTATCCCACGCCAAGAAGGCCCGCATAGCAGGCGTCTTGCAGCCAAGCGAAGTCACGATTCGCCGCGGATTCGGGGCTGCACGCTGCGCCGACCAGTTTCCGCAGGTGGCTCACGCGGCTATTGTATTCCAAGCGCAAGTCTGGGGCAAAACCGCTACTTAATTCCCAGCAGCTCTACTTCAAAAATGAGCGTTGACTTCGGAGGGATGGTTGGTGGTCTGCCGCGCTCGCCGTACGCTAAGTCATAAGGAATGGTCAGCTTGCGCTTGCCGCCGACCTTCATTCCGGCGACGCCTTCGTCCCAGCCTTTGATTACCTGTCCGGCGCCGAGCGAAAACTCAAAGGGCGTGCCCCGGTCAACCGAGGAGTCGAACTGCGTGCCGTCGGTCAGCCATCCGGTGTAGTGGACGCTGACGGTGTCGCCGGACTTGGCTTCCGGCCCGTCGCCCACCACGATGTCTTCGTACTGCAAGCCACTATCAGTTGTCACCACGTTGCCCTCCTCTACGGCGGGCTCTTCCGTCTCGGGTTCTTCCGCCGGCTCGCCGGCGTCTTTGTCAGCAGCGTCTTCTACGGCTTCGTCCGCCGCTTCGGGCGCGCCTTCTTCCGGCAGGACGGTTTCGCCACCGCTCATTTCAGCGCCCTCGGCGGGAGCCTCGGTCGGCATATCGGGCGCTTCCAGGCCGGTCGTCTCCGGCAGGGGCTCTTCTTCCTCCGGAACCTCCTGGACACAGGCGGCAAAGGCGAATAGCGCCACAAGCGCGATTATCAATAGATGCTTTAGCATAGTTCTCCTTTTGATTACGGGTTCGCTACCCGGCGTAAAAACGGATGCGGATTCTACCACTTGCACCACGTTGCTGCGAACGGCCGGATTTCTACTCAAGGCAGCTTGCTGCAACTAGTATACTGGGTATGTGCTTTTTCGCTATGACCGGTCAAATCGCCCGAAAGCTGGCTATAACGCTGGCTTGACACGCCGTTTTTTTTGATAAGCTCCGGCTAGACTGGTTTCTAGCTCGCAGCTCTTTCAGCACCTATCACGAATCGAAAAAGGAGGGGGCGATGAACAGGTTATTAAGGAGTTTCGTATTCGGTATTCTGGTAAGTAGCCTGAGTGTGGTCGTATGGTTCGGAGGATCGGCAGTAAGCAACCAACCGCAGGACGAAAACAAGGGATCCGTCTACGTGAGGAATAGAGCCACATAAGAGTGCATCTGACGCCATAAATTGGCCACCACCATACAACGACTATGATGACTGTATTGGGCAACTTCCGGTTGGCACTGATGATGTAGGGTCATATCATTGCGACAGAGTGTGTCCTGTGCTCGGCCCTTTTGATCCGGGGTATTGCAAGTACTCTGGCAGAGACTATGAAGTTAGATGGGAACTAAGGGAGAACTGGGAGAACTACGATTGGACATGGGGTGACGAAATCCCATTCCATTATCTTGACGCGTACTGCAGGTACCTTATCTTTGATGGGTGTTATTTTGATTGTCCTAGTGAAATCGAATTTGAGATTTGGAATGATGTTTGGTACCGTCCTATATATCTCGATCCAGATTGCCCGCACTAATGATGTTGTGATATGTTCCTTATCTGAGGAGGTAACAGGTATGGTTTTGAATAAAAAACCCAGCAACATGTTCCAGGGAAGCACGTGCGGTGTGTTTATCGGATTAATTTTAGCCTTCACCATCTATGGATGCTCCGCACCAAGTTCAACTGAAGATGCTCAGTCGGATACAGATACGCGTGCTATGGCAGGCCTGACAAATAAGGATTTGAACACTCTCGAGAACAGGCTCCGCGAAATCCGCAACCAGACGGTGCCCAACTACCCAGAGGAGCCTATCCTGCTTGTGAAAGGCGACTGGCCCTATGAGGCGTGGTACACACGCGACAATCCTTTTCAGCTACGCCCGTGCGAGGAGAAGGTGTTCCCCGATGTTGAGAAACAAGAGCCTCTGGAGATGACAATGGAAGAGCTGATGCTGGCGTTCGGCTGGGTTCACAAGAACGCCGAGGATTACTACAAGCTGTCGTCCGAGGAACAGTTAGAATTCGATAAGGCGCATCCGAAGATAGAAGATAGGGGATTCTGGTTGCCTAAAGTCCATCCGGCTAAAGAGATCGCGCAGAACTGGCTGGATTACTATGTCGCAACAGGGAGGAAGGCGAAGCGTCTGGTCGAGGTTGAGCACTGGAGAGGCCGTGATAAGCTGATACTTGAAGGAAGTTCAATTGAGCGCAGCGACATGCTCGATCGTATAACCAGCCCGGTGACCGGTGACCTGATGGAGATATATAATCCGCAGTTTTCCGCGGGGAATATGCACATTGACGCCTTCACGCTGCAAGAGCTGAAGAACGACTATGGTGTGGACGTCTCCAAGTTTGACGATGTTCGGATTCACCAGGCACTTTCCGAAGAGGACGTGGTAATCGCGTTCTATCGTGTCTACGGTACGAAAGGTACTGTAAAAACCGGTTGGATTCTACGCAGCCGCAATAATCAGTATAAACGGTCAGAATCCGTTTGAGGATTAGTGCGGTGAGTGTGGCGTTATCAGCGCGTTGCGGGCGTCCTGGTTTCGTATCGCTGATTCTAGCTTCAGTGCTGCTCAATCTTGTTACCTGTGTACCATCGAACCGGGACAGTGCTGACAGCGAGGGTAGAGCAGTCGCCCCAGGACCGAAAGCTGGCCGGTCCGTCTGCGAGAGCGGTATGACCCTAGAAGTTACGCAAGGTTCCGATGGGGGGATTGTCATCACCGCAGACAGCCTTGATGAGGAGTATGTAACGAGGGAAGATGCCTGGAAAACGCTGCCCCGCCTATACAAAGGGCCATTAACGGGCGTTCCCGAGCCGGTGGAAGTAGTCCCGGAAGAGCTGTCTACACCTGAGCTTATGCTGCTCGATGGATTCTGTTGCTGCTGGTGGGGCAAGAAGGACGAGTACCGTCATATTAGGCCGCTTCTATGCGCAGTGGGTAGTATACTAATGATATGGGATGCATACGAAGTATTGCCCAGCGGAGATTATGCCCTTCTGTTTCCCAAGTCGCCGCCAACTGACTCTCTCGCGGATATGTTCTGGAGTCTGCCGGTAGAGCAGCAAAGGCATACCAATGCCGTGCCGTTTTTCAATCCGCTACGGGGAAGCGTTATCCGGGTGAATCCGCCGGAGGAGAAATCGCCGGGGGACATCTATTTAGAGCCGCTGGAGCTTAGCGATTCTCAACTAGCGGAGATTGAGCCGTTTCTTAGCAGGCATAGGGCTGCGCCTTCACCCGCCTTCTTGTTTACGGTACACGGAATCGAAGGGAATCCCCTCCTTCGCGGCGTTTGGTTCATCCATAAGCTGGATGCGCATTCCGTGCACAGTTTGCAGCGTGAGACAGATTCCGCATCGGGCACCAGCTAGGCGCCGCTGGGCGACGGACAATGTAACAGATATCTTGCTGTTCGGGATAGACCGGTCTGGGCATCGAGCTGCGCTCGCCGGCGGGGCCGGCGAGTAAGGTCGGCGGTTTTATCGGGCGCGGCTACTCGGTTGTTTCTTCGGTTTCGTTTTCGTCGGCGGGTTCGTCGGCGTCATCTTCGGCGTCGTCGGTTGCTTCTTTGGCCTCATCGGCGACGTCTTCTTCGTTTTCATCTACATCTTCTGCGTCATCCGCCTCGCCCACATCCTCGGCGCCAGCTTCTTCCGCCTCTTCGGGCGCGCCTTCCTCGGCTTCCATGCCTTCGGCCTTCTCGGCCGCTTCTTCGCCCCCGGCTTCTTCGGCGTCAGCGTCTACAGGCTGGTCCTCGGCGTCAAGCACCGTTACGGAACCGTCGCCGGACTTGATCGCTCCGGTGAACTCCTCGTCGCCCGGCATATCCTTAAGGCACGAGGAAAGCGTCAGCACGGCCACAAATGCGATTGTCAGCAGAATTCTCAGCATCGTTTCCCCCCTGGTCGGGTAAAGCCCAGAATCAATGATTACCGAGGACATATTTTACCACGACAGGCGGTGCAGGCAAGGGCGCTATGCCAGTCACGCCGCATGCAGCCAGGTGAAGAAGACGGGCGCGATTAGCGTTGCGACCAGCACCAGCACCCACAGCCTGCCGGCGGCAAGGTTATAGTCCGCCAGAAGGCGCTCCCAGGAGTTGCCGAACGCGTAGTGCCCCGCGATAAACTCAAAGCCCACTGTAAGGACGAGCCAGGTGGCCCCGCAGACGAAGCCCGCGCCAATACCCGATGAGCCGTAAGCGGTGCGCGCAAAAAGCCAGCCGGCGAGCGCTATCAGCACTATTGCGACGATGCTCTTGTAAACGTGCGTCCCATACTCGCCCAGGCGCGGCTCGACTGCGAGCTTCCCCACGACCGCGTTGGCAGGTATGGCCACGGCCAGCGCCAGCCAGAACAGAAGTACCGTGAGCATCCAGTTGGTCATTTACCCGATTCGGGAAATGGGCGGTAGTGGAATTGAACCACTGACCTTTTCGGTGTCAACGAAATGTTCTAGCCACTGAACTAACCGCCCAGAGTGAAGCGAGGAGGCACCCGGAATCGAACCGGGGATAAGGGTTTTGCAGACCCTTGCCTTACCACTTGGCGATGCCTCCGGCTACCACTTCAATTATACCGAATGCCCGGCGTGGTGGGCAAATGTGCGGCAGTCGCGGTAGAATCCTCTTAGCCAGGGCGTTTGCCGCCGGTCGCTTCCGCGAGGGACGCCTTGAATGCGGGGTACGGTGAGTTCAATGGACGCACAGGACTGGTACCTTCTGTACCTGATTTTGATGATGATCATCGCGTTCGTTGGCGGCATCTGGCTGTTTATGAGCTCCTACGACCATCTGGGGCTCGTTCCCGCGCTGGGCCTGGTTTTGGTCCACGCCTGGGTCTTCCTGCAAACTACGGTGCCCCTGATTGTTATTCTGTACGGCATTTACTATCTTACAGGCTACTGGCTGACTCACCGCAGGCTGAAGATTGACGAAGCGCCCCGGTTCGGCATTACGCGCGAAGTTGACCCGGTCAAAGAGGCGAAAAAGCTCGGGCTGCCGTCGGTGCGTCCCGGACCCGGCGAAAACGACGCTATCGCCTCGTGGGAAAAGGTGGACGAGCTGGAAGAGATGCTGGATTCGGGGAAGGCTTCCAGGGCGCTGACCCGCGCCCGGGAGCTTATGGCCGAAGCCGAAAGCGACGGCAGGACGGAATCAGCGCAAGTCTACCGCAAATATATCCGACGCATCGAGCGTGGGGAGTATTAGGAGGGGAAACGAGCGTGACACTACGGCTGGCTCTATCAGCGGGGAAATTTGCAGCGCTCGTTGCGCAGGAGTACGGTGCGCCGCCGGACCTAACCCCCGAAGAGATGGAATTAACGAAAATGATGTTCCATCCAGTGAATATCATCATCGGATTGCTCGCGGTAATCGCCATTTAATCTACTACAAAGTGGTGCTACCCGAAGCGTATCTCCAGGTCGTGGACTCCCAGGATGCCCTGCCATCCGCGCTCCTTCAGCACGGCGCTGAAGTCGATTCCCTTGGCCAAAAACTCGCCTTTTTCATAGCTGTGCAGCAGCTTGGCCTTTTCGCGGCTGGCCCAGGGCTCGGCGCTGGTCCGGTCGATAATGCGAAACACTCTGAAACCCAGGCTTTCCCAGAACGTAAGGTCGAAGTGGCGCGAGAAGCCGTAAAGCTCCGAGGGCACGCCGAGCTTCACCGCGCGCAGCCAGCGGTTGCGCCGCATCCAGCCGATTGCAGACTCCAGCAGCCTGCGCCCTATGCCATAGTCTCGGTACTGCGGCGCGACCGTGGTGCAGGTCATCACCATCGTTCCCTTTTCCTTGTTAAGGGCGTCGAACCAGCGCGCGGGATATTCGTCGATACCGTAAACCTTGCCCGCCTTGGGTGGCAGATCGGTCAGCGGATAAAACATCGTGGCTCCAATAAGGGAATACCGGTCCCAGGCCAGGTAGGCGCAGGTTCCGTACGCCTCAATGTAGCGGCGCAGAAACGTCTCATTAACCATGGGGCAATCCGATACGAAGCTGGCGTGGCTAACCGGATCACCTCGGTCTAACGGTCCGTTCAGCAAAACCAGTGGACATACGGGCAGGTATTCTATTGGCATTTAGCCCTCCACCAGGGCAGCCCCAGTAATTCTACAATGAATCCGGCTTTTTGTGTTGGCTGAGCCGCGCCTTTTCGCCAAGCGCCCCTAGGCTCCGCTCATAAACAACAGCACATACAGGATGAGAACAAATATCCCCACCATTCCAGCCGCGTCCAGATTGTTAAGCGTATGGTCTTCCTCTAAATACTCAAACAGCACGAAAAACACGGGGAATAGCAGCAGAAGCACTATGGTGGTTGCGAAGTTAATCGGGACTATCTCGCCGCTGAGGGCAATCGCCGCCAGGGTGAACGGGAGGACCAAGAACATCACCTGGGTTATCCCGCCGAAGACGTTAGAAAGCGCGATGCCCATAAGGCGGCGCTTGTGCGCCTTGTAGACAATCACGTACTCGCTGACACCGGCGAAGAACGCCAGTATCAGGGCGGTGGGCACCTTGGGCAGCTTTATCTGGTGAAGGGCGGCGTCGGCGAAAGCCGAAACTGACTCGCCGCCGAGAAACGCGCCCAGCACGCCGATTACGAACATCACGCCGATGGCCATCCAGCCGGTGCGGCGCATCGTCGGGTCGAGCAGCGAGGCTTTGTCCTCCTCCTCCTGCCTGGCGTAGTAGCGCATCAGCGAGTGCAAGTAAAAGCCGAAAATGATGAAGAGCACGACTGCAATGAGCATCAGGTCGGTTCCGACAAGCTCGCTTTTGTGGGTTTCGGTGCGCAGCGCCAAGAACACCAGTCCCAGCACGAGCGCGATGCCGCTTCCGGCTATCAGCACTTCCGTGCCCGCGCGCGTAATCGGCTCCGGCATTAAGAACTTCCCCTTCACGTCCTTGGGCAGGAAAAAGGAGTAGACGCTGAACACCAGCGCGTTGTTGTAGATGGTGACGACGGCGATTAGAAACGCCGCCAGCGCGTCCACCTGCACGATGAAGATGATGACCACAAACTCGGGGAGCGTGCTGACGATTTCGCCGACCGTTCCGGCGATGAAGCTGTCCCAGCGAAAGCGCGCGCCCAACCGCTCAACGCCCAAAATGAGCGCTTCGCACGCGCCCTGGATAAGAGCCAGGCCGGCGAGAAGCTGCAGCGCGGATAACGCAATGAGCGGCCCCAGCGTAAGCTTTTCGGGAATGAGGTGCAGCAGATGCGCGGCTAAGAGCGCAACCCACAGGACAAATCCTGCGAGCATCACCCACGCCCATGCCGCGATGCCTTTTTGGTGCGCTTCGGCCATACACCCCCCCGTCGGAGAATGAGCAGGATTATATCATCGGTGGGTGGGCTACTGTGGCGGGCGGCGGACTTCTTCGCCGTAGGCGATGATGCGGTTCGTTAGGTCGCAGTCCGCAAGACGGGCGTTTTCATTGACGATGCAGTCTTTCAGCACGCAGTTTCGCACCTGTGCGCCGGCGGCGATGGCGACGTGCGGGCCGATCTTCGAGTCCTTCACCAGCGCTGTCGGCGCGATGTAAACGGGCGGCGTGAACTCGCAACCCTCGCCCTGCGGTTCGTGCTCCGATCCTTCAAGCAGATGGCGGTTGGTCTCAAGGAGCGCTTCCGGTGTCCCGCAGTCGTTCCATTCGTCCACGCGAAACGTGACCAGGTGCTTGCCCGCGTCGAGCATCCGCTGGAAAGCGTCGGTGAGCTGAATCTCGCCGCGCGTGCGGATGTTTTCGCCCACGATGTAGTCGAGCGAGTCAAACAGCGCGGCGCTGTCGCGGATGCAGTTCACGCCCACGATGGCCAGGCGGGATACGGGCTCGTCGGGCTTCTCCACCAGGTGTGTTATGCGCCCAGCCTTCTCGACGACTACGCCGAAGCAGCGCGGGTCGTCTACTTCGCGGACGCCGATTGCGCCATCGGCTGCGGTGTTCAGCGCGGGCGAGAGGTCGGTATCTACGATGGTGTCGCCGTAGACAATGAGCAGCTCGTCTCCGACGGCGGCTTCGCGGGTGAGCCATATCGCATGCCCCAGGCCGAGCGGCTCTTCCTGGAGCACCAGTGTCATGCGGACGCGCGGGAACTCGCTGCGGACGTATTCTTCGATGGCCGCGCTGTTTTCACCGACCACGAGAATGATGTCGGCAACGCCTGCGCTTTCCACCCGCGCGAGAATGTGCCCCAGCACCGGTTTGTCGGCTACCTGCAGCAGCGCCTTTGGCTGCGCGATGGTGAGCGGCTGCAGCCGCCGTCCCGCCCCCGCCACTGGAATGATTGCCTTCATCTGCTAGCTTGCATTATAGATGTGATGCGCAGGTCGGTGGAAATACCGCTCATCGTTCTATTCAATTACAATCTCGTCCAGCGGCCTGCGCGGGGTGCGGGAGCCCAGGCGGCGGGGCTTGCCCACGGGGATAATCGCCACGGGGCGTTCGCGCGCAGGAAGCTTCAGCGCTTCCACCGCCGCTTGCTCGTCAAACGCGCCGATCCAGCACGTGCCGTAGCCCAGCGTGGTCGCCGCCAGCAGCAGGTTCTGCACCGCCGCGGCAGTGTCCTGGATGCAGTAAAGCGTCGCGCCGCGCTCGCCGTAACGCGCCGCGCTTTCGTCCGCCACCGCGCAAACGACTATCGCGACCGGAGCGTCGGCAATAAACCGCTGGCCGTAGGCTGAAGCGACCAGCTCCTGCTTGCGCTCGTCGTCGCGCACCAAGTAAAACCGCCACGGCTGCATATTTCCCGCGCTGGGCGCCCGGCGCATGCATTCAAGCAGCAGCTTTACGTGCTCCTCCGGAAGCTCGTCGCTCAAAAAATGGCGGCAGCTCTGCCGCTTGAGGATGGTCTGGATTGTCTCCGGTGCGTCATTCATGGTTGCCCTCCGGGCGGTACTTGCCTGGCATATTCTACAACCGAATGCGCTTCGCCGAACAGACCATCGCGCGTGCTAGAATGGGGGCATGGAGCTAAATGACGTCCAGGTTGAGCTGGAGGGCTACGCGTGCCGGCTGGGACTGGCGCGTTTTGAAGCGGTCGAGGTCAAGGAAAGCCCGCCGGGATTGTTGGACGAGATATCGCAACTGGTGAACGACTACGTGGCGCGAAGCGTCGAGATGCCCGAAGAGTTCGTGAAGGGCATGCGCGACACGCTGCGCCAGGGCGGGTTCAAGCCCAGCGGGCGCAACCGTCCCGCGAGCGAATACCTGCTGCGCGACCTTGCCGAAAGCGGCGAGTTCCACTTCGTCAATAACCTCGTAGACATCAACAATCTGCTGTCGCTGCGCCACTTCCTGCCGATGAGCGTGGTTGACGCGGGAAAGTTCTCCGGCGAGCCGCACCTGCGGCTGGGCTACGAGAAGGAGCGCTACGTGTTCAACCCGTCCGGGCAGGAGCTAGACCTGGCCGGCCTTATCGTCGTTGCCGATTCTTACGGCGGGGCGTCCAGGGCGATGGGCAGCCCCATCAAGGATTCCCAGTTCGCGAAGCTCACCGCCGAGACTACGAGCGCGCTCGCCGTAGTCTACGCCAATCCCCGGCTCGTTAACGAGCTGCATATGGAGCAGATTCTCAGCGAATGGGCGGACCTCGCGCGCAAGTTCGCCGGAGCCGATGGCACACAGACCCGCGTCGTGACCATTGAGTAGGACGCAATGAGCATCCGCGTCGCCAACTTCGACGGGACTTTCGTTGAGCTTGCGCAGCCCGCCGAGCGCATCGTCTCGCTCGTGCCGTCAGAATCAGAGACGCTGCATTATCTCGGCGCGGAAGATAAAGTCGTGGGCATCACCGAGTTCTGCGTGCATCCGTGGTCGATGTACAAAAAAACGACGCACGTGGACGGCCCCAAAAACCCCAACATCGAGCGCATCCGCTGGCTGGAGCCGGACCTGATACTTTGCAACAAAGAAGAGAACGAAAAGGACGCGGTGGAGGAGCTGCGGGAGATTGCGCCGGTGCACGTCTCGTTCGTGGTGAAGGTTGACGAAGCCGCGCGGCTGATTGCCGACCTCGGGGCGCTTACCGGATGCGGCGATAAGGCGCAGGAGATGGTGGCGCAGATTGCGCAGGGGCGCGAGACGGTAATGGGCGCGAAGGCGGACTATACGTTTCGCCGCGTGCTGCATCTCGTGTGGAAGGACCCGTATATGACGGTTTCGCGGGACACGTACATCTACGACCTGCTGACGCAAGCAGGTTTAGAGCCGGTAGTGCCGCGCATCAAGAGGCGCTATCCGATGATTGACGGTGACTTCATCCGCGAGTGCGATCCGGAAGCGGTGTTTTTTCCCGACGAGCCGTATAAGTTTAAATTCAGCGACATTGACGAGTTCCGCGAAGAGTTCGCCGATCTTGCGTGCGTGCGCAACGACGGGCTGTTCAAAGTGAACGGCGCGACGGTGACCTGGTTCGGCTACCGCACCACGCTGGCCTTCGACTACATCGCGAAAGTCATGAGACTGCCGTGAGTGGGCTGACTTAAATATATAAGCGCGCTTTAAGGTGTGGCTTCATGCCCGCTCTGCTAGAAGGGCGGGTTTTTGATGATGAGGACATCGGAAGAATCGCCCCCGCCCAAATCAACAATGCCTTCCGGGAAATCCACGGTGCCTTCCAGAACGGTCGATTCCCGTTCAATCAACTCAAGGTCGCATTCAATTGAGCCAAAGGTGATGCTGACCGAGCTTCTGTCGACGGGAAGGTCAAACCAATATCCGTCCGCAAAGCACGCTCTGCCCGCGAAATACGCGTTGCCATCTCCATCAAAGGCCACCGCATACGCTTCGTCGATCTGGACGCCATTCCAGACCTTGCAGCTCATCGGCAGGCCAGACGAGGAATCCACTGTCAGGACGAGCAGGTCTGAACCGCCGTAGAAACGCGTTCCGCCTCCGATATAGAGCGTCCCATCGTCTCGAACAGCCATACACTTAATATATGCACTCTCCGGGATATCAATGCTCCCGGCCCAGAGTAAAACACCGTCAGGCCCAAACTTAAGCAGGCGCGTCCCGCAAGCCGCGTATAGATTGTCTTGGTCATCTAGGCACATATCATTGATGCAACGAAAATCCCCGGTGATGGTTTTTGCTTCCAGTAGAGTGCCCGAAACATCGAATTTCATCAGCAGACCTGCGCTCAGGTCGCCCTCAAAGTCTTCGAGAGTCCCGCCTAGATAGAGATATCCGTTGGAGTCGATCGCAAGGCTCTTTACAGCCATTGAATAGCCGGGATTTAACTGCATACTGTACTCGACATCTCCTTGAGCGTTGTACTTAAGCAAGTAGGGTATCCAGGGCGAGAACATAACATCGCTTCGTCCACCGGCGAAATACGTGTTGCCCATACTATCCACCACCGTAGCGTTCACCCAGTCCGCGAACTCGCCTTTCCACGCCCGAGCCCACTGCGGATTTAGATTTGCGTCAAGCTTCAGTACGAGCGGGTGCATCGACCATAGGCCCATAACAAAGATGTTCCCGTTGCCGTCCAATCCCGTGCCGTATGCTTTTTCTTCTTTCGTCGTGCCCCACGTCTTCGCCTGCAACAGGCTCCCGGAGGAGTCGTAGGTGAGAAGAAGGACATCTTCGTCCCCGGCACCAAAGCTGCATGTCGAACCGGCAACGAGGATTCCGCCGGTGGAGTCAGCAGCTATGCCGTAGCCCCTGTCTCTCGAATCGCCTCCCCAGGTATGCATCCATTCGGCGCATTGCTCCTCAGCATCGCCAAACGCGTAAACGAAGCCATCCTCGCTCGCCACATAAAGCGTGCCGTCAGCACCTATGCACGGGTCGGCAGATACGCAATCTCTGGCCAGGTAGCGCCACTTCAGAGTGCCGTCCCGGTTCAATGCGTATATGTAGCCATCTCTACACCCGAAGTAGATTGTGTCTTCAGCATCCACCGCCGGACGAGTGTAAATCCCGTCTTCCGTTTCGAACGACCACTTCAACGTACCATCATGGCTGACCGCGTGGAACTTATTGTTGAGCCCCGGTATGTATATGGTTCCGTCCATTCCGATAGCCGGGCCTTCCGCCGTCCCTCCTGTCTCGCAAGACCACCTGAGTGTTCCGTCGGGATTAATCGCGGTCAGTGAATTCACGGCGACATATATGCAGCCGTCTTTGCCGACGCTGGGGCTTCCTCTACCACGTTGAAGCGTGTACGGGAATTCGTATTTCCACTTAAGGGTGCCGTCGGGATTGAAAGCATAAAGGAAGCGGTCTTCACTTCCCACGTAGATAGCGCCGTCCGCACCAATGGCCGCGCTGGTGCTGATATCACCGATCTCGGTGTACGTCCACTTGGTACTGCCATCCCGGTTGATCGCGCAGAATCCGTCGTAGAATCCGTTACGGCGCGTCCCGATATATATCGTGCCGTCGTCACCGATCACAGGACTACTGTAGGATACGCTGCCTATTTCAGCATGCCAGATAAGAGTGCCTTCCGGAGAGAATGCACAGAGTCCTTTCTCATCGCCACTGCGATAGCCGACGTATACCGTTCCATCTGCGGCGACGGCGGCCAGGCTTGTGGTTGAGCCATACGTCCCGTACAACCACTCTTCGTAGCCCATCGGGTTAATTGAGTAGAACTGGTGGCCATTGCCAATGCATATCTCTCCGTCACTTCCTACTACCAGTCCCGTTTTGCAGTCAGTGGTTATCGAATGACGCCACTTCACGGTCGGCTCCTGAGGGCCGACGAACTCGCTGCGGTGGGTATGGCGCGCATCATGTCCGTACATCCACCAGGCGCCTCTTGGATGGCTGACCGTGAGGGTGAATTCAAGGTCGTCTTCTCCCGCGTTGTTAGCCACTGTTAGCCTGGCATCGTAAGTACCGGTTAATCCCATAGTGACGCGCGGGGAACTGTCGCCGCTTACGTTCGGAACTGCGCCGCCGCCAAAGTCCCATTCATAGGTAAGCGGCCAAGCTCCTGTCACGTCGGCAGTAAACACGACCTCCGCTCCTTCTGTGCCCGAAAGAGGGCTGATGGAGTGAATTACGGGCGCTACCGATGCAACAACACCGGGTATCCCTGCGACGCCTTGGTCGTCGTAAGGAACGACGCGGTATAAGCCCCACGAGAGCGCATCAAGTTCAACTAAGAACTCTAGGCGTCCGTCGCCAATTCCGCTGTCCCGCATGATCTCCTGTATCGGTTCCCACGGGCCTTCCTCTTCCAGCGCGCCTTCGAGAGCGTAATGATGCACGTCAACTGCGAAATTCATCGCAATCGGCGTGATGTCTTCGATTCCGATACAACCGTTGTTGGACCCATCAATGACCGCTTGCAGCGAGTTGTGGCGGTGATACAGAACTTCCTCGCCATAGTGTAACGCCAGTGGGATTATGTCTTCAACGGCGACAGTGCCATTCTGGTCGTAATCGCCAAGGTTCCGGTAATGCCACGTAAGCGTATATGTCCCATCCCCGTTATCACTGATGGCAAGGTCGTTTACCCGGTTGGCGTCGCCGGTGGGGGGAGTGGACGCGAAGCGCGCGGTTGGTCCCCTAACAGTGGAGTCGGGGCTTTCTAGCCCCGAATTGCTGCCAGTTGAATCGCGACTGGAAAGTCGCGACTCCGCCTGGGTGAGAAGAGCCTCCTCCAGCGCATCCTTCAACTCCCCCCACAGCGCTTCATCCACGCCCTCCGGGCATTCCATCCCCTCAAGCTCGGCGAGGGCTTCGTCGAGGGAAATCGCCGCCTGGATAGGCGGCGCTACCCGGTGGGCATCATCGGCGGCCTGGAGACCGCCGCTCCCGATGGGTGCGAGTTGAGGCACCAGCCGTGTCTTTTTGCCCCCGCACGCGGCAAGGGCAAGCGCGGCCAATAGCACCGCAGCAATAACACTCAATCTGAATATCCTTGACACATCATCCTCCCTTACAGGGCGTTCACCCCTATTCTACCCATCCTAAAGCGTGCAGAAGCGACCCTTGAACGTTTAGTGCGTAGACTGGGAAGTGTTGGACAGCGGCGGAGCGGTTAGTCCGCGCCTTGCTGGTAGGGATTGCGGATCAGGCTGACGCGGTTCAGCGGCCAGTAGATGAAGAGCGCTTCGCCCACCAAGTTAGCTTTGGGTACGAAACCCCAGACGTGAGAATCCCGGCTGCGGTTGCGGTTGTCGCCTAAAACGAAATACTGGTCGTCAGGGACTTCTATCGGGGGCATGTCATAGCGCGGTGGTTCGGCGATATATTCCTCATCCAGCGGTTCGCCGTCTATAAAGACCTGCCGGTTGTGGATTTCTACTGTTTCCCCGGGCAGCGCGATAACGCGCTTGATGTAGTCCACCTTGGGATTATCGGGAAACCGGAAGATAACGATGTCGCCGCGCTCGGGCTCGCGCAGATGGAAGGTGTAGGAGAGCCGGTCGGCTATCAAGCGGTCGGATTCCAGAAGCGTCGGCTCCATGCTGCCGCTGGGGATGTAGAAGCTTGCTACGGCAAAGCTGCGGATTATCAGCGCGAACACGACGGCGAAGAAAAGCGTGGGTATTAGATCAAACGCCAGGTACTGGGTGAAGTTCGCCGGCGAAAACTGCAAGGGGGCTTTCAGGCCTTCGGCCAGCAGAAAGCCGCTGCGGGGAATGCGCGGCGCGTAGATGCGAAAGGATATCTCGTCGTTTTCAGGTTGCAGGCTGATCTCGCGCACAACCTGGTCGGGCGCGAAGCTTCCCGCTGTAAGCCTGAGGTCGAATTGCTCGGAGAAGCCCGGCGCAAGTTTTATGCGCACTTCACAAGAGCTGCGACCGTCCGCCTTGATGCGCTGGGAGGAAAATGCAATCTCCCGGATGCGGTCGCTTTTAACTCGTGCTCTCGGTTTAGCCATTTGCCTGTCAGGTCCGGCGTTCCCTCAGACGGGTGGCCTTGCCCACGCGCTGGCGCAGAAATCCCAGTTTCGCCCGGCGCACCTTCGCGCGCCGAATAACTTCTATCTTGCTTATCTTCCGCGAATGAATGAACCAGGTTTTCTCCACGCCCACTCCGCTGGCGATCTTGCGGACGGTGAGCTTCTTGCGCGAGCCGCTGCCCTTCACGCTGATGACCGTGCCCTCGAAAACCTGCACGCGCTCGACCTTTACTTCGCCGCGCGACAGTTTGCCCTTCGCGGCGATGCGGTGGATTTTCTTCGGTCCCGCTGCGGCGACGCCTTTGGGTGTCTCGTAGAAGTTGATGTGGACGCGCACCGTGTCGCCCGGACGGATGTCCGGGACGGCGTCCGGCTCCTTGAGCATAATTTTCTCGTATTCCGCAACTTCAGGTTTGACCGTCATGCCCGTCTCCTTAGCGAACGGGGATTATAACTCATTTCCCGCCGGAGCGCCCGCCGGTGCCGCCGGATTTCCCGGAATTGTAGCGCTTCCACAAGTCTGGACGCTTCCTGCGGGTGAGCTGTTCAGCCTGCTCCCGGCGCCAATTTTCAATCTCAGCGTGGTTGCCCGAAAGCAGCACTGCCGGCACTTTCATCCCTCTGAAATCTGCGGGACGGGTGTAGTGAGGATGGTCGAGCAGGCCCGTGGTGAAGCTGTCCTGCGCGACGCTGCGCTCGTTGCCCACAACCTCCGGGATGAATCGTGCAACGGCATCCACTAGCACCATCGCGGCCAATTCACCACCCGACAGAACATAGTCGCCAACGGAGATCTCGTCGTCGGCGAACGTATCAATCACGCGCTGGTCAATGCCCTCGTATCGCCCGGCCAGCAGGATGAGCTGGTCGTTGCCCGCGAGGTCTTCCGCAGTCTCCCAGTTCAGCAGCCGTCCGATGGGAGTGAGATGGATAAACTTGCGGCTTTCCTTCAGGGCGTCCTGTGCTTCCAGCGCTTCCATCGCTTTGAAGATAGGCTCGCACATCATCACCATTCCCGGCCTTCCGCCATAAGCTACGTCGTCGATGCTCTTGTGCCTGTCGTTCGTGAATTCGCGCGGGTCCACCAGCCGGTAGGACAGCTTAGCCGCTTCAACTGCCCGGCGCAGGATGCCCCACTTGAATACCTGTTCCACGAGCTCCGGGAAGATGGTGATGATTACGAACTCCACAGGTATATTGTAGCGGATGGGGGATGCGCATTCTGGGAGCGCGTCAAGGCACGCAAGATAGCAATTGGGGCAAACACCACAATGCCCTGAGGGATTCGGGATCTCAAGCGCGTGCTAACAAGATTCGGCAGCCTTTATCGCCATTTCAGCGGCGTTTGTGAGCTGATACGCGATAGGCGAAGCCGTCAGTGCCGGATGAGTTCCCATGGCAAAGAGCGCTACCTCGTCGGCGGTCATCTTCTCGTGTATGGCGGCGCTAATCGTGTTGATGAGTTCGCCGGCGCACTTAGCGCCAACGACCTGCCCGCCGAGGATGACGCGAGTTCCCCGCTCAAAGACTAGTTTAACCATCAGATTGGCTGCTTCGGGCATGCTTCCCGGATGGCGATTAGGCCCTTCGGCTTGTCCTATCACAACATTATAGCCTTTCTCCAGCGCTTCTCTTACCGAGAGGCCCGCGAG
>JAOZQG010000105.1 GCA_029932365.1 bacterium
GTTAAGGCGTGGATTTACACGGGTGATGTTGTGCCGAAGCGCGTTGACCAGGAAGTCGGAGGCGAAGAGTGATGCTCGTTCCCAGCCGTGTAAAACATCGAAAAACCCAACGCGGCCGCATGAAGGGCAAATCCTATCGCGGCAGCTCGGTGCACTTCGGCCAATGGGGATTGAAAGCATTGGAGCCTGCCTGGATTACCGCCAACCAGATAGAATCCGCGCGAATTGCCATCAACCGCAAGCTCAAAAAAGCGGGCAAAGTCTGGATAAGAATATTCCCCGACAAGCCGTACACAAAAAAACCCGCCGAAACGCGTATGGGGTCGGGTAAGGGCTCGCCCGAGGGATTTGTCGCGGTTGTGCGTCCAGGGCGCATCATGTTCGAGGTGGAAGCGCCGAGCGAGGACATTGCTCGGGAATCCCTTATCCGGGCCGCCCATAAGCTCCCGATAAAAACGCGAATCGTGGAACGGGGAGAGTTCTAGGAGAAGTATATGTCTCGCAAATCACAGCTGGCGGAACTCCGGAAGCTGACTTTACCCGAGCTTAAAAAGCGCCTGCGCGACCTTAAAGGTGAGGAGTTTGAGATGCGCTTTGAGAGGATTTCGGGTAAACTGGAAAACTACCGCCGCGTGCGCGAGCTGCGTCGCGATATAGCGAGGATTCGGACGCTGATTACTGAAATGGAGATGAAGCTCTGATGCCGCGCAAAACTAAAGTCGGCAAGGTCGTATCTGATAAGAACGCGAAGACGATCGTGGTAGAGGTGCACCGTCGCAAGAAACACCCTCGCTACCACAAATACATACAGGTGCGCAAGCGCTTTATGGCGCATGACGAAGAAGAGACCGCCACGGTGGGTGATATTGTGCGGATAATTGAGAGCCGCCCGCTTTCGGCGCGCAAGCGCTGGACACTTGACGAAGTGGTAACCCGCGGTGTTGGTCCAGAGGTTCAACTGCGGGATGAAGAGGGACTCGACGAAGCACTGGGCATGAAAGCGGCTGAAAAGGAACCGGATGAAAGTGTGGAGCAGGCCGAAGGCGAGACGGTGGAGGAAATCGTGGAGGCTGAGACGAAAGCTGCCAGCGTGGAGTCGGAAGCGCCCAATGCCGGCGCAATTATTGAATCAGGCGGAGAGCCAACAAAGGAAGATAACGCAGCCGCCA
The DNA here is from genome assembly GCA_029932365.1 of bacterium. Classification (GTDB taxonomy): domain Bacteria; phylum 4484-113; class 4484-113; order 4484-113; family 4484-113; genus JAGGTK01. The sequence continues at coordinate 1,170 of JAOZQG010000105.1, forward strand.
AAGAGGAGCGCCCGGGGGTATAGGGATGATACGGCAGGAGACACGTCTGCTGATCGCCGACAACACGGGTGGGAAGGAACTCCTTTGCATCCAGGTTGCCGGGCGCGCCACGAGCAAGTACGCCTCTGTGGGCGACCTTGTTGTGGGAACGATTAAATTGGCCAGCCCGCGCGGACAGGTGAAAAAGGGCCAGATTGTCAAGGCTGTTATCGTGCGGACGAGATTTCCGGTGAAAAGGCAGGACGGCTCCGTTGTGAGGTTCGACGACAACGCCTGCGTCATCATTGATCCCGAAACGCGCAATCCGCAGGGCACGCGTGTCTTCGGGCCGGTAGCCCGGGAACTGCGGGAGCGCGGTTATATGAAGATTGTATCCCTCGCCCCGGAGGTGCTTTGATGAAGCTACACGTAAAAAAGGGCGACGAGGTGATGGTGATAGCAGGAAAGGACCGGGGCCGCAAGGGCAAGGTTCTGCGCGTGTTCGCCAAAAGGCGCAAGGTTATTGTGGAAAATATAAACGTGTATAAGAAGCATCAGAAGCCAACGCAGCAAAATCAGGCCGGCGGGATAATCGAAAAGTCGATGCCGATGGATATCAGCAATGTGATGCTCATTGATAAATCGACGGGGAAGCCGACCCGCGTCGGTCGCAAACGGATAGAAGGCAAATGGCTTCGCTACTCACGCCGCAGCGGGGAGCTGATTGACTCCAAATAGGTGTTGCTATGAAAGTCCCAAGGTCAAGACTGCATGATATATACGACAAGGAAGTGGCACCGGCGCTGATGCGCGAACGCGGGCTGAATAACGCCATGGAAGCTCCTCGACTCATGAAAATCAAAGTGAATATCGGCGGGGGGGAAGCCAAGGATAACCAGAAGGTGCTTGACGGTATCGTGCGCACGCTGGAGGTCATCACGGGCCAAAAGCCCGTTATAACGCGTGCTAAGAAATCTATCAGCAACTTCAAACTGCGCGAGGGACAACCGGTGGGTGCTACCGTAACGCTGCGGGGCGAGCTGATGTGGCACTTCCTGGACAAGCTGGTGAGTATCACGCTGCCGAGGGTGCGAGACTTCCAGGGCGTGAGTGTTCGCGGATTCGACGGTCGCGGCAGCTATAGCCTAGGGCTGCGTGACCAGCTTATTTTCCCCGAGATAATCTTCGACGAAGTTGAAGTGATAAAGGGCATGCAGGTGACAATTGTAACGACGGCCAAGGACGATGCTCTGGCCGCCGACCTGCTGTACCGTCTGGGTATGCCCTTCCGCGATTACAAGGTGACCAAGGAGGTTGCATAACTGAATGGCGAAACTCTCGAAAGTCATGCGCAACCGAAAGAAGCGGAAATACGCGATCCGGCACCGGAACAGGTGCGCCATATGCGGGCGTCCTCGCGGCTACTATCGCATGTTTAACATCTGCCGCGTGTGCTTTCGTGAGTTTGCGCTGAAAGGCTACCTGCCGGGGGTGACCAAGAGCAGCTGGTAGGAGAAGCACTATGCAGACCGACCCAATAGCAGACTTTATAACAGTAATCCGGAATGCGGTGATGTCCCGGCAAACCGAAGTTGTTGTGCCTCATTCCAAGATGCGCGAGGCCATCGCCAGCATACTGGCCCGGGAGGGCTTCGTCGAGCGGATTGAAGTATTCGATGAACGCCGCCGCCGCCGCAGATACAAGCACCTTCGCGTTCATTTGCGCTACTACGACGAACTGCGCAACGAAGGGCCGCTTAATCATATAGCGCGTGTAAGCAAGCCGAGCCGGCGTGTTTACACCGACGCTGCCGGCAACCAGCCGTTACGTGGCGGCGTTGGCGTTAGAATCCTCTCCACTTCCAGCGGCGTGATGACGGATAGCGACGCTCGTCGCAAAAAAGTCGGTGGCGAGGTTCTGGTGGAGGTGTGGTAGCGATGTCCCGAGTTGGCAAGAGGCCCATTGCTATACCGGAAGGCGTTGACGTCAGCGTCAGCGGACGCACATTCCAAGTGAAGGGCAAGCTCGGTGGGCTCTCTTACGACGTGCCTGAAGGGTTGAATTGGGAGCTGGGTGACGGAACCCTCACCTTCACTCGCGAGAGCGATTTGCCCAAGGTGCGCGCTCTTCACGGCCTGGTCCGCTCACTGGTGCAGAACATGGTCATCGGAGTTTCGGAAGGCTTCACCAAACGGCTCGAGATCCGCGGAACCGGCTACAGGGCTAACGTTTCGGGCAACAAGCTTACGCTAAACGTGGGCATGTCACATCCCATCGTCGTCCAATTCCCCAAGGATGTGACCGTTAAGCTGGAGGGCACGACCACGAAGGACCAGCTTCCCACGACCATCGTTTCGGTTAGTGGCATTGACAAGGCGCAGGTTGGACACTGGGCCGACCAGGTGCGGCGGGCCCGACCGCCCGAGCCATATAAGGGCAAGGGAATTCGTTACGAAGGTGAATATGTAAAGCGGAAGGCTGGGAAGACTGGCTAACAGGGGTTTTTATGGCGAAGACATCCAACAGACGCAAATTAAGGCTTGTAAGGCATCGTCGGCTGCGCAGGAATATGTTCGGAACTGCCGACCGTCCGCGTCTGTGCGTTTTCCGCAGCAACCGTCATTTCTACGCTCAGGTGATTGACGATACGAAGAGCCGCACGCTGCTCTCCCTTTCTACGCTCTCCCCCGATATACAAAAGAAACTGGCGGGCACACCGCTGGAGCGGGCCGGACAGCTGGGCACTGAGGTGGCCAAGCGTGTGTGCAAGACGGGGGTCGAGGAGGTTGTTTTCGATCGTGGAGGACACAGATTTCACGGTCAGGTAAAAGCGTTTGCCGATGCGGCGCGTGAGGAGGGCTTGAGGTTTTAAGAGGAAATTATGGGTTACTACCGACGCGACAGACGTGATCGACGAACGGAGCAGGAGGACACGAAGTTCAAGTCCGAAGTGCTCTACATAAACCGCGTAGCCAAGGTGCTCAAGGGCGGCCGCCGCTTCCGCTTTACGGCTCTGGTTGCAGTAGGAGACGGTGAGGGCAAAGTCGGCCTAGGACTGGGCAAGGCTCCGGAAGTTGTGGAGGCGATTCATAAGGGCGAGGAACTCGCCAGGAAAAATATGGTTGACGTCTGTCGGGTGGGAACCACAATCCCGTTCGGCCTAAGAAAAACCTACTGCTCCACAACTGTGCTTCTCCGGCCTGCTCGTGAGGGCGCCGGCATTACAGCCGGTGGCCCGGCGCGTCCCATACTGGCTCTGGCGGGGCTTACCGATTGCACCGCGAAGTTCTTCGGCAGTAACAACCGGGTGAACTGCGCAAGAGCGACCTTTGAGGCTCTGAAGAGTATTGAGAGCCCGCAAGATACGCTAAAGCATCGACGCAATCGCGGCTACCGTATTGAGTCTCGCGGTGATATGCGAAAGCCTGAAGATAAGGAGAAGGGAAAAGGGGTCAAGGCTCAGGAAACCGCTGAAGTTGCGGCGGATAGGGCTGCACCCGTGACTGCGTCTGCGAGTGCTCAAGCGCCGGCCAAATCAGCGAATACGGATAAGCGGGAAGAAAAGAAGCGTGCCGGGCCTCCCGAGAAAAAGCCCTTATCCGTGACAAAAAGCGAAGAATCGGGCGAAGTACCCGAATCTGAAAGCAAGGCTTCCCAAGAGCCCGGCTTTGAGCCTGCCGGTAAACCTGATTCGGTTTCCAAGGAGGCGGACGAGTAGATGCCGATTCCACTTGTTCAGAATCCAGGAAGCGGCAAATCCCGCAAGCGCTTGGGGCGCGGGCATAGCGCGGGGCAGGGCAAAACCTGCGGTAAAGGGATGAAGGGGCAGAAGCCCCGCTCCGGCGGCACCAAGGGCCCGCATTTCGAGGGCGGCCGTAGTCCTGCGTACCGCGGCATGCCGAAGCTGCCGGGATTTAAGCGTACCCATCAGACTAGATACTACCCGGTTAACCTCGGCTCGATAAAAGACATTCCCGAAGGCGGAGTTGTGGACTTCGCGTTTCTTGCCACCCAAGGCCTTCTACCCAAGAAACCGATGCCGGTTAAGATACTGGGGCAGGGCGAGGTTACCGTGAAGGCCACGTTCCGGGCGCACGCGTTCAGCAAGACCGCCCGCGAAAAGATAGAAGCTGCCGGTGGAACCTGCGAGGAGGTAGACGGTGGGCACTGAGATAAGCCCGCTCAACATCGCCCAGGTCTGGAACGTCCCGGACATAAAGCGCAGGCTGAAGTTCCTTATTTTCGCCCTGCTCATTTTCGTAATTGGAACGCACATACCCACTCCGGGCATAAGCTCCAGTCTTATCTCCGGCTTCTTCGGGCAGGCCGGCGCGGGAGGTGGCGGTCTATTCGGGCTGCTCGACCTCTTCACTGGCGGCGCGCTGCGCAAATTCAGTGTGCTGGCGCTGGGCGTGATGCCCTACATCAACGCCAGCATTCTCATGCAGATATTGGTGGCCATAGAGCCCCGCCTTAAAGAGATTCAGCAGGAGGGGGAGGAAGGCCGCAAGCTAATCAGCAAATATACCAGGTATCTGGCGGTCTTTTTCGCGTTCCTGCAAGCCTTCGGTCTCATCTTCTCTATACAGGGCGGCGTGCTTTCACCGGACTACATGGGACTTATGAGCTTCATAGCCCCGCTGACCGCCCTGCTGGTGGTTGTGGCCGGCACCTGTTTCCTTATGTGGCTGGGCGACGAGATAACCCAGAAGGGAATCGGCAACGGCATCTCGCTGATAATTTTCATCGGCATCGTTGCCCGCGTGCCCTTTCAGCTGGCGTCGGAGATTATGCAGGCGCAGTTTGACCAGACGCGCTGGTCGGCCATCCTGCTGTTCGGCGCGTTTTTGGTGATAATCGTCACCGGCATCGTATGGATCCAGTTATCCGTGCGCAAGATACCCATCCAGTATGCCCGGCGGCAGGTGGGGCGCAAGATATACA
>JAOZQG010000027.1:0-15067 GCA_029932365.1 bacterium
GATTTATTTCTGTAGCACGGGCACACTAGGAGTCTGAGCGAATTTGTATAGCAGGCGTTACATACTAATCGGTAGCGAGAGTAGACATGTCAAGGCTGCACGTCAGCGCATTGATGAGCTGCTCACAAATAGGATGCCAAACATTACTGAATTAAATCAATGACACCTAATGTATTGCATGCTTGACATAAAGGCACCAGGCCGCTATTGTGTGGGGCGTATGCTTTACACAGAGCGGCTTATATGAAAAATAGGCTGACTGAAAAAAGGAAAATGGCGGGTGATCTAACTCAGAAGGAGCTAGCGAAAGCCGTCGGGGTTTCGCGACAGACTATTGTGGCCGTCGAGAAGGGCCGTTACAATCCGTCGGTGAAGCTGGCGTTGAAACTTGCCCGGGCGTTGCTTGTCCGGGTGGAGGATCTATTCGAGCTAACGGAGGAAGACGATGGATGATCTGAAGGAAACCTGGAAAACGCGGGCGATGGAGCGTTTGCGCGGCGTTACGATTTACCACTGGACGATGGTGGGTGTATGCCTTGTCGCAGTGATCCTGGGATTGGCGCTGCATCCGGCGTACCTGCTGCTGCTGGTGCTGCCGGCTTTCTTGGGACCGCTGGTACGGGAGATAGGACTCCTGCAAGACCAAGATGAGCGGGTCCGTTTCATATCCTACCGGAGCAGTCACATCGCTTTCTATCTTGCCCTGGTCGTGATAGCGGCGATATTTATCTCGCGCACGATCACGGTCGGCCGGGAGATCGAGCCGGAATGGTTTATTCTGCTTATTGCACCGATCGCCTATAAATTCTTCGCGGCTCTCGGCCTGACTTACGATGCTAGGGTGCTCGCTTTAGCTATCGGGTACGTTGTTGGCGGAGTGCTGACGGTTTATACCATTTTCAGTGGCTACTTCTTCACGCCTCAGGTCTTTATTCCGCTGCTGGTACTCCTCGTTACCATTGTCGCCCACTGGCTACCCCGACTGAGCGGTAGCCTTATGCTGCTTCTGGGAGCGGGTTATCTCATTATGATTACGAAGAACTGGCCTCCGGACGCGCCGCTTGGCCTAATCCTGAGTGCTTTGTTGCTGGGAGTTCCGGTGTTACTTGCCGGATTGCTTTTGCTGTTTTATCAGCGGATGTCGGGCGTGGCGACCGAGGATTTTGCGGAAGAAGTTCCGGGCGAAACCGAAGGCTAGGCTGCCCTCAGGCGTGGAATCTGCGACGGCTGCCGTGCACTCGCGCGGCGAACAAGACGGGGTCCTTAGCCTGGAAGAAACCCTTGCCCGCTACGACCATGTCGACTCCAAGCTGACGTAAAGTCTCGAGGTTTTCTTCACAGACTCCGCCGTCAACCTCAATCGTGAACATAAGCTCACGATCTTCACGATACGTGTGAAGTTTCTCAATCTTATGGAACATGGTCTGGATGAGCTTCTGCCCTACGAAACCCGGATCGACTGTCATTAGCAGGACGTTGTCCAGCAGCGGCAAGATGTCTTCGATTTGCGTTAACGGAGTCTGAGGATTCAGCGCAATGCTCGCGAGCATTCCGTGCTTTTGAATCCTTTCCATAAGGCGGGCCGCAAAGCGGGTTGTCTCAATCTGGAACGAGACTATTTCAACTCCAAGTTCGCTCATCTGGTCGATGTAATCTGCGGGATTGGATACCATAAGATGAACGTCAAACGGTATTTTAGTTAGATTACGAGCGAGGGCGATGAGGGGCGGCCCGAAAGTGAGATTAGGGACGAAGTGCCCGTCCATCACGTCAAAGTGCAAATACTCGCAGCGCGCGCTCTCGACGAGCTTGATGGCCTGTGCGAGGTTAGTGAAATCAGCCGCTAGAATCGAAGGGGCTAGCCTCAAATTTTGTCCTCCCGTATGAGTTTACCTTCGAAATAAACCTGGATAATCGCCTTTCCCTGAACACTGAGAATTTGCTCAACGGTTTCGCCAGTTTCTATCTTGTCGCGAAAAACCACGCTCTGTCCCAGCTCATCCCGGGTTACGAGCTTCAGTTCGCCTCCTGGCAGGCTTGAAGGGAGGCGGAAACGGAACTGAAAGTGATGCACAGCTCTGGATAGAAGCTCACCCGGCACATTTACTGTGAGGTCCAGCCCTGCACCTGGTTGTGCCGATGTCCCTGCTTCAGGCGATTGTTCAAGCACCTGGCCCGGCTCCCCAACAGGCGAAGACATATAGTTTACGCTACTAACTATGAGGTCAGCGTTGTGCAGCATTCGTTCCGCCACGTAAAGGGACTGCCCGACCAGCAGTGGTACGGATACCGAGCACTCGGGGTCTGCGCAAGCCACAGTAAGGTCTACTTTTACCGGTGAGTTGAATACTTCGCCAGGCTGAGGGTTCTGCCTGATCACCTCACCTCGTTTGTATTTTCTCAAATGCACCTTTTTAACGGTACCCACAGGGAGCTTGGCCGATGCCAGTTTCCTTTGTGCTTCGACTAACGAAGTCCCGATAAGGTCAGGCGTTATAAGGCTTTGCTTGCCCAAACTGCGCACAACCTCAATAATTCGGCCTTCCCTAACACGGGAGCCTGCGGGTGGTTGCTGCTTAATCACGGCACCGGCAGGTTCCTCATTGGAAAACGTAGAATCGACCACTCTTAAGCCAAGATTTAGCTCGTTTAGCTTATGCTCGGCTTCTTCAACCGCCAGTGACACCACTGCGGGGACGGTGACTTCCTGCGCTGGTCCGGAGCCGCAAGAACGGATGAACACTATAGCCAGTACTACTACGATTCCGACCGCAACGAAGAATAGCGCCACGAGAAGACCGCCAAGAAGCCTCGCGGCTCTGCGTCGCCGGTTTGTATCGAGTTTTCGGCTCATTAATACGGTAAATTGTATTGGCCGATATTATACCGTAAGCAGATAGGGACGGGTGATGTGTCTCCGGATTGGCAGGCTGGCGCTAAAGAGTATATACTTTTAGGGGATGAGAGGATTCATTGCGAGGCTTTTCTCTGCCTTGCTTGGCGGCCTTGTGGGATTTGCTATTGCTCTTTATTCCTCGGGTCAGTTCGAGCCTCCGGTGCGTGCGTGGGAAAAGGTATTGAGAGATTATGCTACGACAATTCCTCCTATATTTATGGAGAGCGAGAGCGTTGCGGATTTCTTGAAGACGCTGGACAGATTTAACAGCTATGTGATAGTTGCCTTTGTTGTCCTGGGCTACCTGATGGCGCCATTTATCGAGATAGGTCTTGCGGCAGTTAGCAGTTCGGTACAAAGGCTGTTAAAAGGAGTTACACGCCAGCGGTTCATTGCCGGGTCAATCGGGTTTTTAGGCGGAGTGCTGGTTTCGTTTCTCTTGGTAAACATTCCCCTATTCTTCTACCTCAACAGTCTTTCAAAGGGCTTCTGGAACACCGAGTTCGTACTGGTCTTACTGAATGCCCTAGTGCTCCTCAGCTTTGGCTACATCGGCGGATTTATCACCACAAGCATCTTCTACCCGACAAGCAGCCGCGAGTCCATTCTCTCGCTTTACGAGGTGGACGCCAAGCCTAGATTGCTGGATACTTCGGTGATCATAGATGGCCGTATCACCGAGATTGTGCGAAGCGGATTTATTCCAGGTCTGCTGGTGGTGCCCAACTCTGTAATCAGGGAGATGCAACTGATTGCGGATTCTTCTGACCAGGTTAAACGCAACAAGGGAAGGCGCGGCCTGGAGATTCTCAAGAACCTTCAGGAGAACGCGCCGAATCCGGTGCACATCTATGATGACAGCAAGTACGACCAGGACCACGTAGCCGTTGACGAACGATTAATGCTTATCGCGGAAGAACTTGGCGGTGAGGTCGTTACCAACGACTACAACCTTAATCGTGTCGCGGGTATCAGGGATATCCGTGTTTTAAACATCAACGAGCTGGCTAACGCGGTGAAGCCGATGGTTATCCCGGGCGAGTCCCTTGTGGTCAGCGTAATCCGGGAAGGCAAAGAAACGGGTCAGGGCGTGGGCTACCTAGATGACGGCACGATGGTCGTGGTTGAGCAGGGGATACGCCACATAGGGAGTGTTTGCGAAGTTGAAGTGACTTCCATAATGCAGACCGTAGCCGGGCGGCTAATTTTCGGAAGGGTCCGCAAAGTGCTCAAGAGCCAGGTGTAACAGATAGTGGGCCGGAACGGACAGTGTGACGTGAGCGTGATACTCTTGGCCGGTGGCAGCGGAAGGCGCTTTGGCACGATTGCTTCAAAGCTCGTGGCGGAGGTTAAAAGGAAACCCCTTATCTCCTACCCCCTCGACACTGCGCTATCGCTGGAATTCGCGGACGAACTCATAGTCGTTTGCCATGCCAGTATCATGCGACAAGCGGGAGAGATAGTCTCGGATTTAAGGAAGGCAAGGGAAAGGCCAACGCAAGATGTGGTTATCTGTAAAGGCGGCGCTAGCCGGGCCGAATCGGTAACCGAGGGGCTGAAGCACGCTAAAGGAAGGTGTGTGATGATCCACGACGGAGACCGACCTCTCGCGACTGCTCTCCTTTACCGTCGGGTCCTGGATGCCTTGAGACCGGGCGTTGGCGTAATACCAGTCGTGAGCCCGGCTGATTCGGTTGTCCAGGAGGATCAAGCAGGACGACCCATCGGCTACCTTGCGAGAAGTGAAATACTGCTCGTTCAAACTCCGCAAGCTTTCGTCGCCGCTGAGTACCGTACGGCACGCGAGATACTGCATACGCGCGTAACCCGCTATTCGGACGACGGAAGCGCCTTTGCAGCCGGCGGCTACAACTTGGTGACAGTACCTGGTGAGCGAAGCAATATAAAGGTCACCTTCCCCGTGGACATCAAAATCGTAGAATCTTACCTGGAAGGGCTGAAAAGTGAGTAAGCGTGCACGAAGGCGGATTGGCACTGGCTTTGATATCCACCGTACCCAGCGGGGTGTCCCGTTGGTTTTGGGGGGTGTAAATGTGGAGTGCGATTTCGGCCTAATCTCCGAGACCGACGGGGATGTCGTCTTGCACGCTTTAGCGGATGCGACTCTCGCGGCCGCGGGGGAGCCGGATATTGGTGTGCTATTCCCTCCTTCGGAGCCGCGCTTTTCGAGCATGGCTGGTAGTGACCTGATAGCGATAGTTAGAAAAAGAGTGGTAGAGCGCGGACTTGAGCTCGAGCAGGTGGATGTGACTATACTGGCGGAGTCACCGAAGCTGGCGGAACATTACAGTGAGATCCGGAGAAGAATAGGTGAGCTGATAGGACTGGCCGAAAGCGATGTATCGGTCAAGGCGCGCACCTACGAAGGATTGGGCGTTATCGGCGAGGGCAAAGCGATTGCCGCAAGCGTCGTTGTGATGGGTGTGGTAGGCAGACCGAAGGGAACCGATAAGAAAAGCGCTAGTAACGGCATGTTTGAGGGCGAGTTTCCGCTGGCGCTCGAAGGCGAAATACCGCCCAAAGCCGTGGTTGTGAACGTTGATGGTGGTAGCAGGGGTAATCCAGGACCCGCCGCAGCCGCCGCGGTCTGTCGGGACGAAAAAGGTGAAGTGCTATTTTCAGAATCTGTATACCTGGGTGAGACAACAAATAATATCGCAGAATATGAAGGCATAAGACTAGCGCTTTCCCAGCTATCAAAGCATAAGATGGTGGACGCGGAGATGGTGATCTGCCTTGATTCGAGTCTTGCCTTTAACCAGCTTGTGGGCCGATACCGTATCAAAAGCCAGAGATTAAAAGAACTAGCACAGCATGTGCTCAGTGAACTCAGGGCCTTTTCAAATCTACGTCTTAAGCTGATCCCGCGTGAGGAAAACCGCTTAGCCGATAAGGCGGTTAATAAGCTGCTGGACAGCTATAAGAAGTAGTCTCGCTTTATATCCGGGGCTTGGTAGAGTTCGGTGCGGTCCAGTTCGTCAAAGCTGTTTTCGATTGCCTTGCGCACATGGCCCAGGCGGCGGCGCACGCTGCGTTCTGTGATGCCCAGCTTCTGTGCCAGCTCACGGCTGCTATAGCCGCCGAGATAGACAGCTTCAAATAGAACGAAGTGCCTTATAGAACGTCTTAGATGCTCTAAAAGCCGCGAGAAGTCCGGATGTTCCAACGCCATATACCTCCTTACGTCTGTGTTGTAATTATCCTTCGTGCCTCGCATCGAGAAAGCAGGCTTGACAAATGGCGCACATTATTATATCATACCCTACAGCCGTATAGTATATGGTGGTATATGGACCTGAAAAGTATTGTGCGGCGGGGGCGGCTGGAGCTGGGGCTGTCGGCTAGAGCGATGGCTGAGGCTGTTAATGTGTCGCACTCATATATCTCGCAGATTGAGAGAGGAGTAATAAAGCGGCCGTCACCTATGGTTCTAAAGCGCCTGGCGGACGTGCTTACGGGCGTTTCATACTGGGAGTTGCTGCGGGTCTGTGGTTATACCGGTAGAAACGAGAAGAATGGAGGAGGAATAAAGGAAATAGAAGAAATGGGGAGATATGAGGGAACTAGAAGGCGGCTGATGGCCAAGCGGCTGCGGGAGGTGGCTGCGGAGCTGGCGCACGGGAGCGGAGAGCTTGAAAGCGAAGGAGTGCCCGGTTTGTGTAGCGTGCCCGTGTTTACATTTATACCAGCATCCTTCGGGATGGGTTCTCAGACGACGGTTCTCGAGTATGAGGAGTTCGAGACGACCAGAATTCACGAAGGTAAGCTAAACGGCGACAAGGATGCTTTTGCGCTGCGCGTAAGGGGCGATTCTATGGTTGAGGCAGGGATACTTGAAGGAGACCTGGTTATTGTTAGTCCGAATACGCCCTATAAAAGCGGCGATATCTGTGTTGTTCGGATTGGCGGGGGTGAGCACAGCATAAAGCGTGTAGTGTTTCAGGCGAACTTAGTGATCCTTCAGCCGTGCAACAGCAGCTATGAACCTATCGTTCTTGACGAGAATAGCAGGCAGGACTTGCACGTTTACGGGCGGGTAATCCATGTTGAGCGCTCATTTCTCTAAGCGAGTGGAGATGGTATCATAGCCGCGTGTCCTGCAGAGAGGAATATGTGATGCGTCCTATCGGCCACGTTAGGACACCGCATTCCAGACACAGTGATGTTCCAAAAGGCCGGGGGGCCAAGCACGTGGCCGAAGGGGAAATCGTGGTGTACCCGGAATTCGAGCAGGGCCTAACGGACATCGAAGGAATGTCGCACCTGTTCATCATCTGGGGATTCAGCGAAGCTGACGGCTTCTCGCTTATGGCGCATCCACCTTCGGACGACCGGCCCCACGGCGTGTTTGCAACGAGATCTCCGCGTCGACCCAATCCAATCGGACTGACGGTAGTTGAGTTGCTCAAGCGGGAGGGGAATGTACTGCATGTTAGAGGAGTCGACATGCTTGATGGCACACCGGTTCTGGATATAAAGCCGTATCTGTCCAGCATACCTGCCGAAAAATTAAGCCGCGGATGGTTGGATGAAGCGGAGGCGCGAGAGGAAGATATCTAATGGTTGTTCCACGTGGAACATCCTTTGCCGGACGGTGGCTATACCTAAATGATGGAGCGGATAATGAAGCTGAGTAAACGGGTTACCGGCAAGCCGCTGTATCTATTCGCTGAAATCGACCGGGCCCGGGAGGAGGCCGTGGCGCGCGGATTGGACGTGGTCTCTATGGGTATCGCGGACCCGGACCTGCCCCCTCCGGACTGGCTCTACGCTCTGCTGCAAGAGGAGGTCCGCCGACCCGGCAATCACCGTTATCCCGATTACAGGGGTTTGCCCGAATTCCTTGATGCTGTGGTTGAGTGGATGGGCGAACGCTTTGAGGTGGGCGACCTGGACGCTCAGACCGAGGTCATCACGTTGCTCGGCGCAAAGGAAGGCGTAGCGCATATGGCATGGGCGATGTGCGACCCGGGGGATATGGCGTTGATTCCGGAACCGGCTTATCCGGTGTATAGTGCGAACTGCCAATACGCCGGCGCTGATGTCCATTACCTGGATCTAACCCAGGAGGGGAATTTCCTTCCGGAACTGGGCAGTGTGCCCGAGGACGTTGCACGCCGGGCAAAGGTTTTCTATATAAACTACCCGAATAACCCAACCGGTGCATGCGCGCCTTCGGCCTTTTTCCAGGAACTCATCGCGTTCGCAAAGAAATACGAGATAGCTATACTTGCGGACAACGCCTACTCGGAGGTTTACTTCGATGAAAACGAGCGTCCGCAGAGCATACTGGAGTTCCCGGGCGCTAAAGACGTCTGCCTGGAATTTCACAGCTTCAGTAAAACTTTCAATATGACAGGCTGGCGCATAGGATGGGCTGTAGGCAATGCCAAGCTAGTAAAGGCGCTGTTAACCATCAAGAGCAACGTGGATTCCGGGCAGTTTAACGCTATCCAGCATGCTCTGGCGCGGACGATGCGTCATCCCGAACGGGACGCGTTCTTAGAAAAAAATCGCGAGCGGATAAGGGAGCGGCGAGATATCGTTGCCGCCGCACTGGATGAAATGGGCATCTGGCATCCGGACCCCAAGGCGACATACTTCTTTTGGTGTCGTCTGCCCGAGGGCCACGAGGATGGGATACGCTTCGCGAGTGAACTGCTGCTGCAAGAAGGCTTCGTTGTCGCGCCTGGTGCGGGGTACGGGCCTCATGGCAAGGACTACTTCAGGCTGTCGCTTACAACGCCGGAGGAGGATATTCGGAAGGGGATGGCCAAGCTCAAGCGGTTTATGGGAAAGTAAAGTGTTGAGTTGATCCCTACATGGCGAGAAGACGGGAAATGCGCTCATCTATAGGAGGATGAGTTGAAAAGAGATTCGCCAACCAGCTGCTGCGTTTCTGTTTCTTAAAGGGGTCGTCGATAAACATATGCGCTGTTGCCTTGGAGGCGCGAGCGACTGGTGTTGGCGCTGTTGAGATTTTCTGTAGCGCCTTAGCGAGACCTTCCGGATATCTGGTCAGCCTGGCCGATGTCGCATCGGCGAGGTACTCTCGCTTGCGTGAGACTGCAAGCTGGATGACCTGGGCTGCGATAGGCGCAAGGATAAGGAAGATTATCGCTATGGCCAGCATCACCAGCATCATTGCGCCGCCACCGCTGCCTCCTCCACGCCGGCGCCCGCCGCCGAAAAACCACATCCAGCGCCAGAAGAAGTGGCTTATGAGGATTACGGTACCCACGAGGACGCTTATAAGAGTGGCCAGGAGAATGTCGTAGTTCAGGATGTGGCCCATTTCGTGGGCGAGGACGCCTTCGAGCTCGTCATTTTTGAGTATGTCGAGCAGGCCAGTGGTAACGACTATTGCAGAGTGAGCGGGATTCCGCCCTGTGGCGAAGGCGTTTGGTGAAGGATCGTCCATTATATACAGCCTGGGCATCGTGGGCAGGCCGGAAGCGAGCTGAAGTCCTTCCACCATGTCGTACAGGCGCTTGTGCTCTACGGGGTCCGCCGGGCGTGCTCCGACCGAGGTGATGACAATGCTGTCGGAATAGTAATAGCTGCCCCAGCTCGATAGTAGCGTGAACGCAAGGGCGCCGATTAAAAAGTAAGTGGCCAGATCGGGATTGTCGTAATAGTAACTGAAAAACCACCCAACCACGTATATAAGCATGGTAAAGAAGATGATGAACGTGACGACGAGTACCCAGGTCCGGTTGATATTGCTGCGGATTTGATCTTCAAACATAAGGCTACGCCCGGATATAAGCTAAGGTTATTCTATCAAGTTTCTGCGTTATATGTTGTGTAAGATAGCGCTTTGGGGTAAATTAGACTGGTAATACGGGGTGGTCGGGATTGGAAGTAATACCTGGCAGACTTAACATTCGGCAGGGGGATATTTCTTTATCAAAAACGCAAGCAGTGGTTAATGCCGCTAACACCGAGCTATGGATGGGATCCGGAGTGGCCGGAGCCCTGAAGGAGCGCGGTGGTGACGTGATAGAGAGAGAGGCGATGGCGCAGGCGCCCATTAAGCCTGGTGGTTCAGTTATGACCCAGGGCGGTGAGCTGTTCGCTGATTACGTAATTCACGTGGCCACAATGGAGGTGGGTGAGCCCGCGACAGCGAACAGTGTTAGATTGGGGACTATGGGAGCGCTGGCACTAGCGAAGGACAACGACATTGATTCTATCGCGTTCCCCGCGCTGGGAACCGGCGTCGGTGGAATATCAATCAGCGAATGCGCTTGTGCGATGCTGCCGGTGATATCGCGTTGGCTAAGGGAAAACGAGCTTCCGGGTACGGTTGATATACTTCTATTCAGCGAGGAGGATATGGATATTTTCTTGAAGGTGTGGGAAGAACTCAAGCTGGAAGGCGAGCTGTAAGGGAAGCGGGCCTTAGTAATCACCGGGTGCAGATGATCACAGATGTTGCTGAGGAGCCCTTAGCATGTCCAGCCGTTATCGCTAATTGCGATTAGGAGACTTCACTCGTCCAACTCCCAGCTGGTTGCGCCCAGAGTCTTATCCGCTTTCTCAACCTCTCCCGAAGCGAGCAGATCCGCGGCGTTGGCGACCAGCGTCGCGTCTCCTTCGCGCCCAGCTTGCATCAGAACTGTCTTCGCGCGGTCTATAATGACTGTTGCCGTTCCTGCATCCTGCGCTAGGAGCTGCTTAGCGCGGCTTATCTCGGCGACGACGTCTTTGACGCGCATTACTGATTCGACCTTAGCGTTTATGGAATCGAGGATACGCTGTCTGTCGGTAGTGAACTGGACAACCGAATCGGCGCTCATTGTTGAGCGGCTTGTCTGGCCGAGATATTCAAACGATAGGTCTGTCTGGAGGATTCTAAAGCGTGCAGGGGGATGAGAGTCGAAGGCGAGCTTGAGAAGCAGATTCTGGGGGTCGCCAGCGACAATGTCGGGAAGCTCGACGACGCTGGCGCCGTTTTCGGCTGATACTTCGCGACCGTAAAACTTGTCCAGACGCGCTCCTTTCGGGAGGTTTACCGACAGACGGACGTTTTTTGCAACAACTTCAAACATCGTAGAGAGCTCGGTTTCAAAAACGCGGGGAATTTCACTAACTGCGTCTACGTAGTAGTAGTTGCCGATAGTGTTCTTGGCGATGCCGCGCATCAGCTCTTCGTTGTATTCGATGCCGACGCCCACGCTGGATATGCTGCAGCCATCCTGGCGTATCCGTCGCGCCTTGCCGATAATTTCGCTGTATTCGGTGACTCCTTCGTTGGCCTCGCCGTCGGTTAGCAGAATGACTCGCGATAAATGCGTGGGGGCCTTAACGGTCGCCAGCTGGTTGGCTCCGGCGACCATTCCCCCGTAGAGATTAGTGGTACCGCGCGGCCGTATAAGGTCAAGCTGGGCTTTGAGAGCTTCTTTCTTGGTCACCGGCGACTGGGCGAGCAGCACGTCTACGCTTTCAGCGAAGGTAATAATGGAAAGCGTATCTACTGGACCGAGCTTATCGACAAGCTGACGGCAGGCTTCTTTTACATACTCGAGTGGCTTGCCTTCCATAGATCCCGACTTGTCGAGCACGACTGACAGGTGGACAGGAGGACGTACCAGCTTCTGGCCACGGAAAGCTCCTTTAAGCTCGCAGAGCAGGTAGTTTTCACTGCGGGCGTCCGCTAAGGCATATGGATTATGCAGCATAAGGTTTAGCGTGACTTCAGGCCTGAGCTGGGATAAATCCACTGTTTGGAGGGCCTGGCCGACTACGGTGGCGTCTCCGTCGGGCAGGCCCGGGGTTATCCCCGATACCACCGTGGCGTCGCCGCTGCCGTGAGACACGATGGTGGCGTCACCGCTGGTCTCGGGAGAAACTATAGTCGCATCATCGCGATTGTTTTCCGGTGTCATACGGTAATTAGACTAGCATTTCGCGCTGAGGTTGTAAAAGCGTGGTCGATACGGGCAGGCATTTCCCCGGACGCCTGTTGCCAAAGCCGGTATGTCCGCCTAAGATACTGGGCATGCCCGGGCTGCTCGCGGTGGAGAATCTCACGCACACCTATCCCGACGGAACGAAGGCGCTGAGTGGCGTTTCGCTCACGCTTAAGCCTGGAGAAATCGTCTCAGTGATAGGGCTTTCCGGCGCCGGGAAATCCACAATGCTGCGTTGCATCAATGGGCTTATCCGTCCGACAAGCGGTCGCGTGGAGTTCGAGGGCCAGGCTGTGAAGTGGGATACGAGTTCGCTCAGGCGGCTGCGGCGCAAAATAGCGATGATATTCCAGCATTTCAACCTTATAGGTAACCTGTCGGTTCTGTCTAACGTGCTTATGGGAAGGCTGGGCTACCAGGCATGCTGGATGCAAGCGCTTTACAGGTTTGCGGAACGCGACCGGCAAATCGCAATTGCAGCTCTGGACAAGATGGGCTTGCTCAACGAATGGCACAAAAAGGCGCGTGAGCTTTCGGGCGGTCAGCAGCAGCGGGTGGGTGTGGCGCGCGCGCTGGCGCAAGAACCAAAGCTGCTTCTGGCAGATGAGCCTGTAAGCAGTCTGGACCCACTGACGGCGGACACGGTGCTGGGGCACTTCGTAAAGATTGTGCGCCGTGAAGGATTGGCCGCGTTGATGAACCTGCACGCTGTTGAGCTTGCGCGCAAATACAGCGACAGGATTATAGGCGTTCGGGAAGGACAGGGAGTTTGGCGAGGGCTGCCGGCAGAACTTACAACTAGCGTGCTGAGGGGCATTTACGGGGAAGAGTATGGTGCTTAGGGAAAAGACCGCGATGACTGCGCTGCCACAAGCCGACAGGCCATATGGTAGGGTCGCTGTTTTTGTTAGGTGGCTGATTGGGCTTGCCTTGGTGACGTATGCAGCGCTGGCGGTTATCCATACTGAGTTTAATCCGCTGAAGCTACTGGCCGGTGCGGCCAGCGCGAGAGAAATCCTGGGGCAGATAGTACACCCCGACTGGAGCATCCTGCCACAGCTTTTAAGGCTGATGAATGAGACGGTGGAGATGGCGCTGATAGGCACGTTGCTGGCCATTTTGATCAGCTTTCCGCTTTCGTTTCTGGCGGCGAAGAATTTGATGCTTGGCACGCTTGCGGGGCGCGCGGTCTATGCAGTAGTCAGGCTTGTCTTCAACGTGCTTCGCGCTTTCGAGCCGATGCTGCTGGCTCTACTTTTCGTGCTGATGGTGGGAATAGGGCCTTTCCCCGGCGTCTTAGCTTTAGGGTTGCACAGCGTGGGAATGCTGGGGAAGCTCTTTAGCGAATCGATTGAGGCTATCGATCCTGGCCCGGTGGAAGCGATACAGGCGTGCGGCGGGAACAGATTCCAGGTGATATGGTACGGTGTTCTTCCCCAGGTAGCGCCCGCTTTCCTGGCGTTTTCCATTTACCGGTGGGACATAAACATCCGCATGAGTATAATACTCGGGATAGTCGGAGCCGGCGGTATCGGCTACTACCTGCTGCAGTACCTAAACCTGGTGCAATACAGAAAAGTAAGCACTGCGTTTATCCTTATCCTGGTCGTTGTAACGGCGCTTGACTATGCAAGCGCATGGTTGAGAACAAGGCTTGGGCAGGCCTGAAGAGCGGCAAAGAAGCTTAAGGGCTGTTGCCGCTTATGTTTTGCTGGTGTAGAATGAAGTTGTGGGCGTTCTCCGCTTAGGCCTTTATTCAATATGCATGGCAGCTCCATTGCTCGTTCTTGTGGGGAGCCCCGCTATAGCTAAAGACGCTTCGCCGGACCCTGATGTGGTTTATTTCATCAGCGGTGAGCTGGCGCCGCAGAGCGCTGCCGAGGAAAGCGAAGTGGGCGAAGATTCCACGGCTGCTGCCGAAGAGGACTCCAGCGATGAGCAGGAGCCTACAGAAACGGGGAAAGAGCAAGATGACGTATCTGGCGCGGATGAAGCCGATATTGCGGAGCCCCCAGAAGTGCTAGCGGAAGGTCCAGAACAGGAGGTTTCAGCAGGGCTGGCGGTATTGGAAGAAAAGGAGCTTGAAGAGGAGGAAGAGATACCGCGGATAGCGGAACCGGGGCGATTCTTCGGTCCGCTGCCGACGCGCAACCAGCACCCGCTTCGTATTATGTTCTATGACTTCACACCTGAAAGAGCAAAAGTCCTTCCGGCCGGGGAAAGTGAATTCGTGTTTCGCTTCCAGGGATCCAGCAATATGGTGAAAAAGACGGAAGCGGGAACGATAGTAGATTTAGACCTCGAGTGTTGGGCCTACGAACTGGAGCATCGGTGGGGCAGCAGAAGGGGAGAACTAACGGTTACGCTGCCGTTCAGGGACAACACCCACGGTTTCATGGACAATATCATAGATAGCTGGCACGGCTTTCTCGGACTACCGCGCGGCAACAGGCCTGACTATCCGGCGAATGACTACCATTTTTTTGTGAGAAATCGCTACGGGGATGTGCTGAACATCGCTTCAGACAGGTTCGGGCTGGGTGACCTATCAATTGCTTGGAAAGGGGAGAGTGGCAGTTCAGGCTCCCGGGACACGCTGTCGTACCGTGCGGCGGTGAAGCTGCCTACAGGCGATTCGGAATACGGTCTGGGTTCCGGAGGAACGGACGCCGGTATCGGCTTGGCTTACGAAAGACTGTGGTATCGCTGGGCGGGATACGCAAACCTTAACTACATCGTTATAGGGACTCCGGATTTCGTAGACTTCGAAGCGAATAACATCTGGACAGGATGCGTCGCCTGCGAGTACAGATTGCGACCCACCTGGTGGCTAACCGGGCAGGTTAACTTCGCCCAATATCCACTGACAACCGGGGTTGGCACTCTTGATAGAGATTCACAGGAATTGCTTTTCGGCTTCCATAAGCTTCTTGGCAAGCGGTTGTTATTCAGCGGTGGTTTTTTTGAGGATATGCGGACGGATACCGGCCCTGATTTTGGCATTATCGGCGAGTTTAGGTGGCGCTTCTGATGGTGAACAAACACGCTGCCCGAGCGTCATAGCTTTTGATGGCTCTGGCACTTACGGCTGAGCTGATGGCTGACCGCGATGCGGCGAGTACGGGTTCTTCTTTGCCTGTGGAGGCAGACCTCGTGGCGCGCACCAAGCGCGGCGACGATAAGGCTTTCGCCGAGCTGGTGAGGATGTGCGAGCAGCGAAGACTTCGCGAGCCCG
>JAOZQG010000027.1:15077-20714 GCA_029932365.1 bacterium
AACCCAGGAGGTTCTGGTGAAAGCCTACTTCAGCCTTAGCAAGTTGCGCGAGCCCGCTAAGTTCAAATCGTGGATTTTCAGCATTGCGCACAACCACTTGAGAGACATGCTGCGGAAGCGCCAGCTTGACATTGCGGATGTAGAGGGAAGCCACATTGAGCATTACGTAGATCCGGCCACGCCCGAAAATGAGCTGCGGCGACGGCAGTCTCAGGAGGTGGTGTGGAACGCCCTGGTCAAGCTCAAGCCGGAACAACGCGAGATTTTGGTGCTCTGTGATATCGAGGGATTAAGCTACAGGGAGATTGCCGAAATTATGCGCGTGCCTTTGGGTACTGTGCAATCGCGGATATTCTACGCACGAAGGAAACTGAGGGGAATACTCAGTGACGAGTTCGCCTACAAAGGTGAGGAATAATGAACTGCGCCGATATAAAAAAACTGCTTAGTGCGTTTGTAGACGGCGAGATAGCCGATGAGCGCCTGCGCGGCACCATACAGGCACACCTTGCGGAATGCGAGGGTTGCAGGAGGGAGTACAACCTCCAGCTCGGTGTGAAGTCTGAGATATCGAAGCTTGGTGTCAAGGCGGTATCAGGCGCTCTTTCAACACGTATTATGGCCGAAATAGGCCTGCGTCGTCGAAGACGTGCCGCCTGGAGGTGGAGTTATGCTTCCGCCGGCGCGGCGGCCCTGGTCGTTGTGATGATTCTGCTGGTTGGGGGCTTCTTCGCTCCCTATTCGAACATGGAAATATATAAGAGCCTACCCGATAAGGCACCGGCGCGGGCTGTTATTCCGGCGGGGTCTGTTGAGAGCGCTGATAATGGCTTCGAAGATTATATTTTGAGTAGGCACGAAGAGGCGCGCGCTATGCTGGAGGTGCGCGAGGAGTGGGCTCCGGAACTAGACCTAATCGTTCAGCGCCTTAGAGGAGAGGAGGACGATGATTCGCTTTACAAGGAGCTGCCCGAAGATAACACCGACGACGAAGATGGACCTTCGGCGGATGAGGAGTAGACTGGAGGGGGCTTACTGGTAGAATCCTTGAAAGCCATGATGAATAACTGTTTGAGACTACTTTCGGCGGCGTTTCTTGCGTTGATGCTGGTCATGCAGCCTATCGCTGCAGTCGCTGAAAGCGCGGCCGAGACGGCGGAACGTCTGCTGCAAAAGCTGCTGGAAGTTAGCTTCAAAGCCGACATGTCCGCAGAAATCGTGGGAAAAGAAGGCGATAGCCTGGCGGGACGCCTTTACCGGCGACCGCCTGACCGATTCAGACTGGAGTATTACGAAGAAGGCGAGATTGTGGGCTACTACCTGGAAGATGCAGTTAAGAGCGTTCGCGTCTTCCCACGCGAGCGAAGAGCGATAGTTATGAGAGGTCGCAGGCTATCCCCCGTTTTCGGCCTAATCGCAGGATGCCTGGCCCGTGTGCCGCGCGATGAGGGCCTGACCGTAACAAGCGATAATCGGGATGGACGTAAAGTTTACGTTCTGAAGGCTCAGTCGGGACAAGCGGCTTTTTCGGCCGTGTTTGACGCGGAAGACGAGCTGATTAGAGAATTCACCGCGAGCAGGCAGGTCGGAGATCCAGGTATTAAATTAGCTTTGAGCAACGTAGAGACGGTTGCCGCAAAGGCCTTTCCACCTGGTTTTTTTGACATACCACCCGGGTTCGAGGTCATCGGCCTTGGCGCCAGGATTGGTGAAGGCCAGCGTGAGCAGTTGAGAATCTTTCAGAAGCGGCTACCAAAGGCGCGTCACCGCGCCCTGGAATCGAAAGGCGTTGCCGAGGATGCGGAGACCGCTGAGGGCGATTATTTTCTGCCGGCGCTGCCCATGAAGCTCCCGCAGGGCTTTGTTATAGAGTCGGTCACACCGCTCTTTTTTTCTGAAAGGCTGCTATATCACATAGAGCTGGTGAACTCGGAGGACGTTCAGCTCGTATCGGTATTCGAAACTAAGCATGAGGAATATCGGGATGAGTTTCGCGGAATCCGGCGAGGGAACGAAAAATACTACCTTGACCTTCCGTTCGGAGATACGGGCATTTACGTGATTTTAATTTCCGAAGACGTTAAGGAAGAGAAGCTGAGGGAGATATTTGAGTCTCTAGAGTTCCAGCCCGAGATGGCACTTAGGCTTATAGACGAAGCGCTGGGCAGCATACTTGCTGAGTAGAGTGCAGTTTTCGTCTTCTGAGCTATAATCCTACAACGTGGAGAACGAGCGTATCGCACATTTCGAGATTCTGGAGCTTATCGGGCAGGGCTCGATGGGTAAGGTGTACCGGGCCCGGGATGTGCGTGACCAGGAGATAGTTGCGCTGAAAGCCTTTTTCCCGGACACCAGTCTGACGGAGCAACAGCACGACGAATTGCTTGCCCGCTTCCAGAAGGAAGCCAACATCCTAACGACAATCGAAGATAAGAATGTTGTCGGGATTCGCGAAGTGGGCACTTACGAAGGGCAGGAGTACATCGCAATGGAGTTCCTTGACGGTCCGAACCTGAAGGACCTGCTGGCGATGGGAGTTTCGTTCACGATTGAGGATATAGTCGATGTTGGAGTCCAGGTCCTTGCCGGTCTGGACGCGTGCCATCGCGCGGGTGTGGTGCATCGCGACATAAAGCCCGCCAATATCGTAAAGCTGCCCTCCGGCACGGTGAAACTCGCCGATTTCGGCATAGCGCGCATCCTGACTGATGCGACGATTAGCCGCACGGGAACTGTTGTAGGTACTCCGAACTATATGTCGCCTGAGCAGATAAGCGGAGGGGAAGTTACGCCGAGGTCGGATCTTTTTTCGCTGGGCGTAGTTCTCTACGAGCTTGCTACAAAGCACAAGCCCTTTGACGGCGAGAATATCACAACGATCATGTATAACGTCGTAAACCTAACGCCACCGTCAGCGTCCAGCTTTGTAGAGGAAATGCCTGAGGCGATGGATCAGGTGCTGGCAAGGGCCATGCGTAAGCGTCCCGAAGACCGCTATCAAGAAGCGCGCGAGTTTCAAAAGGACCTGCTGGCGGTGGAGGCGAAAGTACCGGTGGCGGAAGATACCGTGGCATCTGCGAGCGGACAGGACCGGGCTGATAGTGCGGCGCCGATAGGGGCCGTCGATACTTGCTACTGTGTAGACTGCGGGGCGCCCAACAATCCGAAGAACCTCGTCTGTGTAAGGTGCCACCGACCTCTTTTGAAGCGCGATATGGCCATGCGCTTCGCGGACAAAGTGCTTCGAGTCAGTCCCGAAATGCGGTTGGACAGAACGCTTACGGCCGTCCTGAATTTCATCCTCGCGCTGTTAGTTGTGCTGATGATCTACTTCTTTTTTCGGAGCGGCTAGCCTGCTTGAGAGTCTCTGGGTGCTTCTTCGTCGCTGTCGGCTGAATGCGTTCCCGCCGCGGCACGCGGTCGGTATTTGAGGAAGGTCACCATATTGCCTCGCTCATTGAATGAAACTTCATCCATAAGGCTTTTAATTAGGAACAGCCCGCGCCCGTATGTTTTCATGAAGGACTCCGGGTCGATGTGCTCGCTCACCGATGAGTGGTTGAAGCCCGCGCCTTCGTCAAGTACGCGGATTTCGGCCCGGAGCGGGTCGATTGAAACAAAAACGGTGATGGATTTCTTCTTGTTTTCCTCATTGGCCATCTGTTCAAGCAGGTACTTACGGTAAACGTTGTGGCCTAGGACCAGTGAGCTCTCCTTCACTTGCTTGTCTACCTGCAAATTGCCGTGCTCAAAAGCGTTGAGCAGGGCTTCATAAAGCGCCACCTTGATGTCGTTTAGCTGGCCGCCTTGCATTCCCCAGCAGTCGCGAACCGAGGCGAAAACGTAGTTGATTACCTTGGAGAGATACACGTAATTGGTGGGGACCCGGATGGTGAAGCTCTGGGTGCGGATGAAAGGGACGATTTCGTGGACATCCGCGGCTTCCTGGTGCACGGTGAATATATTCTCGATGAGCGAAATGACTTCATTCATGTCGAACGGCTTCTTTATGAAGCTTTTTGCGCCGAGCCGGATAGCGGATATTGCGTCTTCAATAGTGCCATAGCCGGTGAGGATAATTACCGGCACATTCAAGCGGCGCTCGCGGATCTGGCGGAGAAGCTCGATGCCGTTCATCTCGGGCATCTTGATATCAGTAATGATTAGATCGGGAATAGCCTCATCAACATGCTTTAGAGCCTCCACGCCATTTCCCGCCTCAACAACCTCGTACCCCAGTGACTTCTGGATTTTATTAGAAATAACGTCTCGGATGATTTCCTCATCATCCACAACCAGAATGCGCTTAGGCAGGAGAGCGAAGTCCATATCCCCTTAATACTAGCCGCAAGCGCGGCTACAGTCAATGAGATTATTAGAATGGTTGCCTGGGTACGCGTCTAATTTGCCATAATTTAGCGATAATGTCCATTATAGAGTCCGCTATTGGTCAAATACTGCTATAATGTAAATGGAAGGTGTGATTGGACGGGTGGGTGGTTGGGCTAACGGTTGACTGATGACGAAGGTGGTACGGTCAAAATTGCGAATAATATCCGATACTAGCCAGATAAAGGGCTACATTGACACTGAGGCTGGCAGAGAAGAGCGGCGCATGCGGATGGCGCAGCTAAGCCTGTATGCCCGCTACTACTGTGGTGATGTTTATCGTCATCCGGCGGAATGGGCGAGCGGCAACGGGTATGCATCGAGCGTCTCTCCACCGGACATATACATTAACTATGCCCGGTTCTTGATTGACCGCTTGGCGTCGTTTAGCTTCGACCGTGCTTCAGGAGTGAAGCTCCTGCCGAACGGGGATGCGGTGAGTGAGGATTCCCGGACGGAATCAGAGCGCTTCGTGGCGGGATTCCTTCGACACTCTAGGTTGCTGCCCAGGCTGACTGCAATCGCCCGCGAAGCTTTGCTGTTCGGCGACGTTCTTCTGAAACTACAGCACACTCCAAATAGGTCCTTTCCGCTGTCGTTCGCACTGGTGCCGGCGGAGGAGTTTGATTTTGAGCACAGTCCTCGCGACATTGCGGATATCCGCTTCGTCAGAGAGGAGTTCACGTACTACAACGATGCAGGGGCACGTTCGGTACACCGGGAGGAGCTGTATCCAGACCGAGCTGTCTACTATCGCGACAAAGAAGTGTCGGAGCCGCCACGTAAAGGGCTGATGCCCGTCTTATTCTCGCGCGCGCTGCCAGCCCGGGAACCGATACTGACAGTCGAAAGGGAAGTTTCGCACCCGTTCGGGCAGATCCCGGCGGTGCACGTTCGGAATCGTCCGCGCCTGGGCGCGAAATTTGGGATTAGCGAGCTTGCTGACCTTACTTCCATCCTGGACGATATCAACTGGAAGATGGCTCAGCGCTCCCGCAATATTTCGCGCACGATGAACGCCATCCTAAAGAACGTGAATGGCCGCATAGTCAGAGACCAGCTGGATGACACGCAGGTTATTAGCGTAATCGGGGACAATGCGCAACTAGAATACCTTGTTAACGATAGCGACCTGGCTCCGGTGCAGACTCACATCAGCGAGCTGAAGCAAGCGCTGACGGACCTAACAGGCGTCGTTATGCTCAATCCGGACAAACTGACCAGTGTCGGTGCGATGTCGGGATTCGA
>JAOZQG010000106.1 GCA_029932365.1 bacterium
TCCCTTCTGGTTTCAAACTGGGCACGGTGATTGATCCCAAGAACTTCAATAACGGCGCGTTCGCCGAACTTAAGGGCGCGGCCTGCGATATCCCGCCGAACTCTTACATCCTGGCTCGCAGCCTTGAGTACTTCCGCATCCCGCGCAATGTTCTCGCTCTGGTCACCGGCAAGAGCACATACGCGCGCTGCGGCATTATCCTGAACGTCACGCCCCTGGAGCCGGAGTGGGAAGGCTTCATTACGATGGCGGTGGTGAACGCCGCGCCGGTGCCGGTGCGCATCTACGGGGGCGAAGGCATCGGCCAGGTCATCTTCTTCGAATCCGACACCCCGCCCGACACGTCTTACGCCGATAGGAAAGGCAAGTACCAAGCCCAGGATGGGATCACCGGCGCGAAGGTGTGATGTTAGGGTAGTACAAACCATGCTTGTGTTCGTAGATGAAAGTGGAGACGTAGGACTGAAGGAAGCTTCCAGCAAGTACTTCCACGTTGTGCTAGTGGTCTTTCCGGATCGGGATGAGGCGCAGCGGTGCGACTCCAGGATTAATGCTCTGCGAGCGGAGCTTGGATTCCCGCCTGAAGTGGAGCTGAAATTCAACCGCCTTTCTCGGAGTAAGCGGATATCGATTATCGAAAGAGTTGCGCACGACAATTGGTTCTTCTGGGCCATCACGATAAACAAGGCTAAGCTTCACGGCAAGGGCTTTCAGTTCTCAGGTTCGTTCTACAAGTATGTTACTCGCTTGGTGTTCACGAATGCGGCTCCCTACTTGCTGGGTGCCAAGGTAGTAATTGACGGACGGGGAACCAAGAAGTTCCGCCGCGAACTAGCGGCTTATCTTCGAAGGCAGGTCAACGTGGAGAGGAGCCATCACATAAGTACAGTGAAGCTGCAAGACTCGCGGAGGAACAACCTTCTTCAACTGGCGGACTTGGTTGTAGGCGCTTTGGGAAGGCGTTACAGGACTGGCAAGACCGACCGCAAGGACTACTGGCAGCTGATTCGTCATCGGTGTATTCATCACCAGTTCTGGCCGCAGCCCAAGTAGCAAGCGGCCCGCGACCTATCCCTTGCGGGAAAGACCACCGTCCGGTGGCAGTTCGGTCAACGAGCCTATCCGTTGATATTATACCATATTTCTGCTGGTAAGCGACACGTCCCCCGACACCTCCTACGCCGACAGGAAAGGCAAGTACCAGTCCCAGAATGGGATTACGGGCGTGCGGGTGTAGGGGGGGAGCGTCTAGGCTATATCCACAGAGAAATCAGTCGTCTTGTGGCCGAAGGTGACCAGTATCTTTTTGCAGTTCCGCATGATCTGGTCGGCACTTAGATTCCCCTCAGCATACAGCGTTGAGTTTGGGATGCGCAAAGGTGCGCGCAGCCGCCTCTTATCCCGCGAGAAGTAGACCATACTTCGTCCGCTCAGACCAAGAAGGACTTCTGCATGACCTTTTGGATGCAGCTCGGCCATAACGCCGCAAATGGTTATAAGCACATCGCGCCACGTCTCCACGTCGGCGGTCATCCCGAGAACACTCACGCGGCTAGGCTTCTTGCCCGTAGCTGTAACAGGTTTGGTCTGAGCTCTGCGCTTTCGCTTTGGCATGCTCCTTCTTGCCTTTTGAATGACCGGTGCGCTCGAAGTCGACTTTTCGGCCCGACGGAGGAACGTGCGAACCCGTTCAGGATCGGGTTTAAAGCCGCAAATAGCTTCGGCTTCCTCGGCCAAGTAGTCCACGAGAATGCTGTCGGGATCGCGGAAAAGCCTCTCCCAAGCCTTTGGCAGGGCAGCGTCAATGGCAGCATCCCGAAGGTGGGACTCATGAAGGCGTTTGGCATAGGCTTCCGCCTCGCCAGATTCGACGCGAGAGCGGGAGAGCAATTTGACTATACGTCCCGCAGCTTCGTCGATGTCCTGATGGTCCAGTTCGATAGAGTAGACCTTTCTCTCGTAAAAAAGCCCTTCAGTCAATGCTAGATAGAATTCCCAGCTCTTACCATTGGTAAGGATGGCCAGAGGAACACCATGTTGCGAAGTGTAGTTGCACAGCTGTAGCTGGTTGTCTGGGGAAAGGGGCGACGATATAGCTTTGGCTTCAATGAAGATGCGAGGTTTTCCTTTGAGAGAAAGCGCGTAATCAACCTTCCATGACGGGCCGTATTCTGGTCTGCACTCGTTTGGATCAAAAACGCTCCAGCCAAGGTCTTGTAGCACCGGAAGTATCGCACCGTGTTTAACCGCCTCCTCACTGTCCATCAGTGCGAATCCATCCTTTTTGAGTTTCCGGAAGCGTTCAGCTATTACGGCGATAAGTTTCTCTTCATCTTCTTTCATAATGCCCTCCAGAAAGGTGTGACCATGATTTTAGCATCATTGCCTTGCCTCTCGGCTTTGGCATAGCGGGACGGCGTCACGGCCATATCCCTGAGCTATTTCTAATTCATTTCCTAATGGCTTCCTAATTAAGTTCGTAATTGTCTTCCTAAATTAGTTCGTAGTAGTTAGTTATTGTTCTTAATTCGAATTGGCTTGCTTCCGCGTGGCGAGTTTGATACGGGAGATGTGGACTTGATAAGAAATTGATAAGAAGAGAAGGCGGGACCGTGTTCCAAGCACGCGCCTGGACCGGTGCCCGCGGGATGATTATACCCGATTAGCTTCTAAGGAGTTACCCGGCCCCCACCACCACCACCGCCACCGCGAACTCCTTCTCGTGGCTGATGGTTAGCTGGATGTTTGCGCGCTCCGGGTCAAGGCCGATTTCGCGCATCTTCTCGCGGGCCTTCTCGCTAAAATCCAAATAGGGCTTCCCGCTATCTTCATGCTCCACCCAGACGCCGTGCCAGCCCGGCCAGACCTGCGTGGCCTTGAAAAACGCCTCCTTGGCAGCAAAGAACCCCGCAAGGCTTTGGTGTGCTGCAACGCCTTTGCTCTTTGCATACGCCAGCTCGCTTTCGGTAAACGCTCCTCGCGCAAGGGGGCTGTCAAGATCCTCACCGGCCTTCTGGCGGACGCGCTCAACCTTTACCAGATCCACACCGATGCCGAGGATCATCTCGCCCCACCTTCGCGCTTTGCGTCCTCGCGTCCCCGCGCGAGCACCCGCAGCACCAGCGCAAGGTAAAAAACGAGGTTCGCCCCAAGGTATCCCAGGAAGTACCACCCCAGATACGGCTGATAGATGGTGAGCCAGATGCGTTCCTGCGCCACCCGGGGAAAGATCTGGTTCCAGTAATAAATGTCGCCCAGGCGCTCCCACGCTGGGCTGACCAGCGAAAGCGTCACAACCGTCCACTCCGCCACGACCAGCGCCAGCAGCGCGACGAAAAATGCTGCCAAGCCTGCAAATCCGCCGCGAGCCCTGGGGTTGATGAGGAGATAAGCAGTCGGCGCGAGAATGACAGTGAGCCAGATGAGAAATCCCCGCTGGAGAACCGTAAGGATATGGATGTACTGGAAATAGCTCAACAGCGCCAGATGCAGCCCGGCCACCACCAGCAGCAAAAGCACAATCGCCAGGTGGAACTTGAGGGCATAGCCTTTCGCATCGGGCAAGGGCGCCGCGCCCGGCTGAGGATGGCGAGACCGCGCATAGCTCTCCCAGATTAGCGCCGCAGCGAATGATGCCAGGAGCACAGCTTCAACAACGAAGTTCAGGAGCGCAAGCAAGTTCTCCGTAGGCCAGCGCATCGTTGCCCGCTGGATCTCGTTGAGATACGCAACCGTGAACAAGCCCGTGCCGACGACTACCCACAGCAACCGGTTGCCGAACTGGCGCATGAGGATTCGCTCGACCGCTTCGGTGTATGCGAAAAAGCCGCGCATCAGACCTATTATATCCCCCGTTAGCCGACGGCAGTCGAGCGGCGCCCCGAGGACGTGAAATCGCGGATTGACCGCCAGCCCGCCCAATGATATAATGTAATAGATGAATAGCACAATGGAGCTGAATCTGGCTGCCTTCTCGTATGCCGGGGCAGCTATTCCATTGCTTGTCCTAATCGCGCTATCGCTCGTTGTTCACTACGAAATCGGCAAAAGGCGCTTGGTCGTGTTCAGGCTTGAGTATAACGTCGCTGAGCGCTTCGTCCGGCTGCTGGCCGAGCATGATTCCCGGGGGCAAGGCGTTGCCGCTGATCAGGAGACTATGGCATGAATGTTGAAATCTATCCTGCCTTTATCGCCCAGAGCACAGTAGATATTGTCCTGCCCATTATTGTCGGGATTGTGCTGCTTCCGGTAATGGTCGGGCTCCTGCTGACTGTCAGGCGCGGGACGCAACTGAGCAAATACTCCCTGCCTGACTTCCTGCCGAGCGAGCAGCCGCCTGATGACCCTGCATTCGGCAAGCGGGGTGCGTATTACGCCGGTACGATTTTCGCCGCGCAGAAAATGTTCGGAGTGCTTCCAATACCGGTGATGGGCAAGGGCTATCACATAAGAGGGAGTGGCAAGGTCTGGCTATCCGAAGAGGCGGTGATGCTGCACCGCTATTTCACCCGCAGGCCGCTGGTCATTCCTTTCGCCCTCATCCACGCAGTTGACGTGCGTATCGGCTTCTTCGCCGGCAAGCGCGTTCCGGGCTATGTGCTGCATATAACCTGGGGGCGGAAGGAGCTGCCCATGGTTTCGGGCATCCAAGTATCCCGCAGGCGGGACATCAGCGCGGAGTGGGCCGGCGAAATCCTTCGCCGCGCTGGTATATGGAAGCAGAAGGTGAAGGCCGAAGAATCGCGGGGCTAACCAACGAACTCGTAGACGGGCAGGCCGGCGCTGTCCGCATCCTCTGGCTTGGCGACGGCGAAAACGCAGCTTCCACTGCCGGCAACCGACACCAGAGGATAGCCGTAGCGGCCGAGCCGGTCGAACAGACCTTTTATTTCGCCGCTCTCGCTAAGGGCGATGTGAGTGAAGTCGTTGCGGGCGGCCTTAAGCGACTGCTCCGGGCCGTTAGCGCTCCATTCGTCGAGAAAATCCTGCGTGTGGTTGTTTGTGGAAAAAGCCTTAATCTTGGAGTACATTTCCGCCGTGGAAAGCGATACTTCCGGGATGCCCAGTATGCAGCGGTAGTCGTTAAGGCCTGCGAGTGAAAACGGTTCCACTTGTTCACCGAAGCCTCGAGCGCGAACCGTTCCCGATAGCATGAAAGCAGGAACGTCGGCGCCAACGCGGGACGCGAGCCGCAGCCAGCCGTATTCGCTCAGCTGAAGCAGCGGGGCAAATCCTTTTTCTTGGCTATCTTCCTTACCCGCTATTTCCCGAACCATCTTGAGAAAACCAGCAGCGTCGCTGCTCTCTCCGCCAAGCCCTCCGCCGACCGGAATTCGCTTGGTGATGTGTACCTCCATTCGGGGAAGCCCGCCACTGGCGAGCATGTTCAGCTCCTCGTAAGCGCGAGTGACACTGTTGTCCTCAGGGCTGATGTCCGCCTTCAAGCCGGCCGGAAGTTCCGGTGAAAATGCAACGCTGACGCCGTGTCCGTCTCTAAATCGCAAAGCGACCGTGTCCATCAGAGATATCTTGGCTAGCACCGTGTCAATCAGGTGCATCTGGGCGTTTGCATCGTAGCCGAGGATGGCCAGGCTGAGGTTGATCTTCGCGGGACACTCGCGCACGTATTCGTCCACGCGGGTATTATGGCACACGCCCCGCTGCGCGTTGACAGGGGCTAAATTGCGCGGTATATTTCGCTGTGACGGGTCGTTAGCTCAGGTGGTTAGAGCGCATCCCTGATAAGGATGAGGTCCCTGGTTCGAGTCCAGGACGACCCATTTTTTTCTACGACTCGTCATAGAAGGTTTAACTGCCGGAGGTTGTGTTAAAATAATTGAGCCTATGAGGGGGTGTAGCTCAGTGGCAGAGCATCTGCTTTGCACGCAGAAGGTCATCGGTTCGAATCCGTTCACCTCCAGTG
>JAOZQG010000028.1 GCA_029932365.1 bacterium
GGCGGGCAAGCCCTCCATAGGCGGGCAAGCGCCCGCGCCACCGATAATTCACCTATGCTCCAGCCAGCGGGAGCGAAGGTGCGTCACCTAGATAGGTGACGCCACCCAGGGTTGATTTTAGACGGCGGGGCGCCTCCCCTGCGTCCAGCTCGGCAGGGCTTCGGAGGGCAGGCGGAGACTTGGCCCTACAATCTCCGGATAATCCCCGCTTGGCAGGGATGCGAGGAGAGGGTATGATACCCGGAACGCCAGCGCGCGCTGTGAGCGCGGCGGACGACCCGGCAGGAGGATGCGCGATGGAGTTTGCGCCCTGGGAGGAAAACTGGGACACTGTAATCATCGGCGGCGGGCCGGCCGGCGTCACCGCGGCGATATACGCCATTCGCGGCGAACTTAAAACGCTGCTCGTTGAAAAGGCCTACACCGGCGGGCAGATCGCGCTCACCAACGAGGTGGAGAACTACCCCGGCTTCCCCTCCATCAGTGGGATGGAGCTGGCGCAAAGATTAGATGAGCACCTGAAGAAATTCGAGACGCCGGTGCTCAACAAGACCGTGGAGCGGCTCGCGGACAATCCCGACGGGGGCTATTTAGTTAAGCTGGCCACCGGCGAAAAAATCGCCACCAAGACCATCATTATCGCCACCGGCAGCCGCCCCAATTTGCTGGTGGCCAAAAACGCGGAGAAGCACTACGGCAAGGGCGTGTCCTACTGCGCGGTGTGCGACGCGGCGTTTTTCAAGGGCCAGGACGTTATCGTCGTGGGCGGGGGCGACGCGGCGATGGAAGAGGCGCAGTACCTGGCGAGCGTGTGCGGGCACGTAACCATCGTGCACCGGCGCGAGGGTTTCCGCGCCCAGCCCATCGCGGTGAGCCGCACCAAATCGCTGCCGAATGTAAGCTTCAAGCTCAACTACGTGATTGCCGAAGTGCTGGGCGACGAGAAGGTCACGGGCGTGCGCTTGAAAAACACGCAGACGGGCGAGGAAGAGGAGATGGCCACCGCCGCCGTGTTCGTCTACATCGGGCACACGCCCAACACGCAGTTCGCCGAGGGGTTCCAGCAGCTCGCGGAAACCGGCGAAATCTTCGTCGACGCGCGTATGCGCACGGAAAAGCCCGGCGTGTTCGCCGCGGGCGACGTGACCTATCGCAGCCTGAAGCAGATGACGATTTCGGTGGGCGAAGGCGCTACCGCCGCTATCGAAGCCGGGCGCTACATCCTCAACGGCGAATGGCCGCGCTAAGACGCATGGTACTGCGCGTGCCTTTTTGAGCCGTGGCGCGGAAGCGCTGTTCGCATTCTGATACAATCTCCGGCCTATGGAAATGGGAAACACGCCGCTCGTCTGGTGGGGCCTGCTCGTGAGCACGGCGGCAATCGCCGTAGTACACGCCGTGGCCGGCCCCGACCATTACCTGCCCTTTATCGCTATCGGCACGGCACGCAGGTGGAGCTACCTCCGCGCGTTTTTCATCACGCTCGTCGCAGGCATCGCACACGTGCTTTCTTCGGTGGTCATCGGCGTCATCGGCATCGCCGCCGGCATTACTCTGGAAAGCCTGGAGTTTTTCGAAGGCAGCCGCGGAAACATTGCGGGCTGGCTGCTCATCCTCGCGGGTGTCCTCTACCTGTTGTGGTCGCTGCGCCGCCACACTCACCACCACCTGAGCATGGAGTTCGACGACAAGAAGGCGCGTCGCCGCAGCGTCCTCGTCTGGACGCTGGTGGCCGTCTTCATCCTCGGGCCCTGCGAACCGCTGGTACCGCTGATGTTCGTCGCGGTGCAGGTCAGCTGGTGGGCGGTCGTTGTGTCAAGCGGTCTCTTTTTGATACTGACGCTCGTAGTTATGGAGGCTTTTGTGCTGGCGGGGCTGTCCGGGTTGAAGCTTATGCCGGCGCATCTCACCCACCGCGCGGGCAACGTCCTGGCGGCGCTCGTTATCATCGCACTTGGGGCGACGCTGATGCTTCTACCGTAGCCGTTCAGCTACCGTTTGCGGTGGTATAATTCCCCGCTGGAGTTTTCTCCACCGAGGTGAACGCACCGTATGCCGCTTAGACCGGCTCTGATAATCATAATCGCTGCGATGCTCGCGCTATCTTCGGGCTGTGGAGGCAGCAACCCAAACTTGATTTCACCGGAACACGACGCGGGTTTGCGCGCTACCGCCGAGCTTCCACCGCAGCTATCTCCAAGCACGGGCGTTGTGCACCGTGCCGCCACCTGGCAGGATACGCGCGGATTTGTGCCAGGTGTGGACTACTATCCCGACCAGATACTTGTGCTCTTCGCCGAAAAGCTCGCCGAAGGCAGCGTGACCGCCGGCGCGGGCGCGGGACAGCCGCAGATAAACCACGCTTCCATGCTTTACGCCAACGCTGAGCACGCGCAGTTCGCCCGGCAGCTGGCGGAAACCTACGGCCTTCTCATCCCCGAAAGCTGCGAAGCCTACGTGCGAGGCTTCAATTACTGCACCTACCAGCTTCCGCCGGGCGTGGACGCCGAAGCGCTGATGCAGCGCATCTTGGACGAGAATCCGCATAATGTGCGCCTGGTGGAATACAATCCCATCTACCGGCCGCTTTACACGCCTGACGACCCGAAGGTGCAGGACAATACGCAGTGGTTCCACAACGCGTCGCATATGGACAACTACGGAGCGTGGGACACGCAAACGGGCAGCGCGGATGTCTACATCGCAATCATTGACACCGGCGCGGATATGGACCATCCGGACCTGGAGGCAAACATCCTGGACATCCAGACGCTGTGGCCGGACGAGGATTTTGACCTGGGCGAGCCCGACAAATGGCCCCAGGACAACGGCTCGCACGGCTCGCACTGCTGCGGCATCGCCGCGGCGGTGGGTGACAACGCGACCGGCGGAGCGGGCGTGGCCTACGACGCGGGCATCCTGCCGATAAAGGTCACCAACGCGTCCGGCGCGTTCGTGGGCTCCATCAGCGGCATCGTGCTCGCCGTGGAGTGCGGCGCGGCGGTCATCAGCATGAGCTTCGGAAGCTACCTGCCCAGCAACACGACCAAGGAGGCCTGCGAATACGCCTATATGAACGGCACGATGCCGGTGGCGGCGGCGGGCAACGACAACAACGGCGCGCAAACCCACTTCCCCGCGGGCGTGCCCGTTTGCATCGCCGTGGGCGCGGTGAAATCCAGCGACGATAAAGCGGGCTTCTCTAACTACGGGCCGTGGATTGATTCCGTCGCGCCGGGCGTGAGCATCTATTCCACCGTGCCCAACAACACGTACGCCACGTACCAGGGCACTTCGATGGCCTCGCCGATGGTCGCAGGCGCAGTAGCGCTGCTGATATCGGAGTTCGGCGACACGCTGGACCTGGACCAGATGCGGGGCCTGCTGGAGCTTAACGGCGGTCCGGTGAGCGACTCGCAGTGGCGCAACTCCTACGTCACGCGGGTGAATACGGCGAACGCGCTCGGCGCAACCCCCGGCACCGCGCCGGTGGTGGACATTACAAACCTCACAAGCGACCAGAACGTAAGCGGCGAGATCGCGATTGACTGCACGGTAACCGACGACGGCGTTATCGAGCGCGCTTTTTTGTACATCGACGGGATTTTCGTTGACGAAATGTACGACCCGGGCAGCGACTTCACCTTCGTGTTTGACCTTACGGACGAGTATCCCGGCGAGACGAACATCCTGGTCGAGGTCATCGACGACGATTTCATCCACGGCTTCGACGAGCGCACCGTTATCGTCACCGACAGCTTCTTTATGCCGGCACCGTATTTCAACGACTTCGACTCAGGCGACCTGTCCCACTGGACGCAGTACAACATAAGCGGCGAAGCATACTGGCACCTTTACGAGGAAGCACCCGGCGATTTCGCACTGCGGCTGGGCGATCCCGCGCTTTCGCCGCCCAAGTACCGCCAGCGCGACGTGGACTGGCTGTATTCCCCGCTGTTTGACCTGCGCAACGTGGAAAAAGCGCGGCTGACTTTCGACGGTGACTGGAGCTTCGCCAGCACCAAGCCGATGTATGTTTACGTATACTGGGAGAACAGCGGCGGCTTTCTGAACATCTACGATGCGCCGTACGGCTATACGTACGACGGCGAAGTAAGCTTTTCGCTGAACAGCATCGTGGGCCACGTGGTGCAGTTCTTCTGGATGCTGGAGGGCGACGACTCCGGCGGCCAGCGCTGGTTTTCGCTGGACGACTTTTACCTTCAGGCGCCGACTCTACTGCCGTGGGTGCTGTTCGATTTTCCCCGGGAAGGCGCAACGGTGGACGGCGTGGTGGATCTCAAAATGAACGTCTACGACGATTTCGTGTGGCAAATTGACCGGCTGGAGGTTTTTGTTGACGGCGCGCCGCACGCCACGGCGCACTACCCCGATTGGGACACCACACTGGACACCGCTCCCCTGCCCAACGGGCCGATAACCATAAGCGCGACCGCCTACGAATACGACGAATACGATAACGACGGCGACGGCGAGACCGAAGATACCGTCACCAAGGAGCTGCACCTGTTCGTGGGACACCACGCCGTCACCTCCATCGCGCCCACCGAGGGGTTTTACTACGACGAAGTGGTGATTTCCGGAAGCGGCTTCGGAGATTTTGGCGAAGGGGAGACGCGCGTCACTTTCGCCGGCGCAGGCGACCGCCTGGAAGCGCCGGTCGTCTCGTGGGAGGACAGCGCCATCACGGTAACGGTTCCCGTCGGCGCGGCGACCGGCAGGCTGCAGGTGGACATCAGCGGCGCGGTGCGCGAAAGCGCGGAGACCTTCACCGTGTTCACGCCGTTTGACGACTTCGGCTTCGCCTTCGAGGACGCGCCGGAAGACCTGATGTTCATTGACGACTTCATCGTGCGCATTTTCGCCCAGCCGGACATGGACAGCGTCACGGTGCGCATCGCGGGCGCTCCGGGCAAGGAGTGGAGCCTGGGCACGGCGGGCAACACAAACGACATTCTGATGGAGGTTAGCATCGCTGGCCTTAGCACAGGCGCGTATACGCTGGAAATTGAGGGATTTGTGGGCACATACAGCGAGACGATAAGCGACGTGTTTTACCTCAATACGCTGCCGGGCGACTTCAACAGCGACGGCGTGGTTGACGACGGCGACGCGGAATTCCTGGAGGCGCACCTGGCGGTAAACGGCGGCGAAATCGCAGCGGGCGCGCCGGGCTTCATGCCGTTTCTGGATACGAACGCCGACGGGCTGGTAAACGAAAACGACGCAACACTTGTCGGTTACCGCTTCGGCGATGTGCTGGAGTAGTTGCGCTAAGACCTTACAGCTCTCTGATAAGCTCAGCGACTTCTAATCCTGCGTGACGGATTACTTTACGTAAGGTGCCCCGCCCCAGTTCCTTGTAGTCGGGAACTGAAATCGTAACGTTCGTCCCCTCTTTGCACAGCACGTTGTGGCTTCCTCTTCGCATTACTTCGCGCCATCCGAAACGCGAAAGCGCCTTCACAGCCTTTCTCCCGGAGATTAGCGGCAGCTTCGGCAACTAAGCGTGAACCTCTATTTCTTCGACTTCTGTCACTAGCGGAAGGCCCAGCTCTTCCCGCGCCTCCAGGCAGGTGGCTATCGCTTCTTTGATGTTTGCGAGCGCCTTTTCCTTGGTTTTCCCTTGAGAAACGCAGCCGGGAATTGCCGGGCATTCGGCGACAATGTAGCCGTAGTCCCCTTGCGGTAGTGAACGGCAATCCCGCCATCAGCTACTTCGACATCACCAACTACTACCCGAAGTATGTTCGTGCGAGCGATGCTAATGGAAGCAATTGGGCAACTGCCGTTACCGCCAACAGCGCAGGGAATGTGAGGGACTTCTGCTCGCTTGCTGTCGTCAACGGGAAACCCGCTATTGGCTACTATGACTACACGAACGAGGATCTGAAGTTCGCCTGCCCCCGCCTGGATTAGGCGGGCGGAGAACTCCGCAGCCAATGGGAAGGCGCCGGGGGCTCAGTCCAGAGTCTCCAGCTCGCGCAGGGACTTGATGTAGTCTTCCGGCAGCTTACGGTGGAGGGCGCCCTCAACGATGGTGTCCAGAAGCTCCTTGCTGGGCTTGCTTGACTTTTCATCCGGAGCCGTGATGACGTAGGTCATGGCGACGGACTTAATCGTGCCCCGGTCCTGCACAACAACCGCCCTCAGGTGATAACGGTTGGGCACGCCCTTGTAGCGGTCGAGCCGCTTCAGGTCCTGGCCCGCCAGGTCGAAGGTCACGCCCCACACGGCGTCCTCGGGCGCGCGGGAGCGCACGACGCTGGACAGGCCGGAATTCCTCGGCGGAAAGAACTTGGGGAAGATGAGCCTGTGCATAGGCATATGACAGACGATGCGCTGGCGCGGGTGGTCCAGGTACCGGCTGATGACCGCGGGATGAAGCAGCTCGTCGTAGACGAAAAGCTGGTCGCTCTGCACGTCGCCCGGCAGGAAGCTGTCCTCGTCCGGCTGCTCCGTGAGCCTGACCAGCTCGGCGAGAACCTCCTGCGGGTCGTCCACCGCTACGTCAGTTTCGTTTTTATCCTCGTCCACGAATCCCCCCGATCAGCCCAGGTGCTCATAAAACTTTACCACAATGCGGCATTCGTTTAGGTCTATGCGGAAGTATCTCGTTTTATCGGGCGTCAGTTTTTCCTGCGCGAATACCAGCTTGAAGCTCGCGATGCTTCCCGCGCGGAGAATCTCCGGCGGCCGGAAACTGCCAAGCTGGTTTTTCAGAGCCTCGTGCAGGGGATGCGTTCTGGCGAGATACTCCGGCCGGAGCGCGCTTTTATCCGTCAACGCGATGGCGAAGCGCCAGTCGCTGACCTGAAGGTTTACACCGCTGCGGTTTTCGACGTTTACCAAAAATATGGAGTAGGGCTGAAACACGGGACGCTTCAGCTCCAATCGCACGACGCTGGCCGCCAGCATCCCGTCGGCGGAGAAGCCGTAGCGCGTCGGCACGTCGTATGCGTCGAGCAGCCGAAGGATGTGCTCCCGCGCGGCGGGCAGCCTGGTCACTTCGTAAAGGCGCGTGAGGCCTTCCAGCAGGCTCAGCGCTACCGCGTCCGCGTCCACCGTGCTCAGATCCGCCGCTTCGTCGTAGAGCAGACGTTCCCAGCGCTCTATCGCTGCCAGCGAAACCTGCACGTAGCCGTCTTCGTCTTCGGTTAAGGCATCGGCTTTGGCTGGAGCGTTGGTGGTACCGGTAAGGAGAATGTATGCGGCGATTGCGAGTATGGCGGGTCTGAAGCGCATCTCGGCTCAGGAGAGCTTGCGGATAACCTGCTGCACCATCTGCTTGAGGTAGGGGTCTTCGTCCATCGCCTGGGCTATCTTGCGCACGCCGTGGCTTACGGTGCTGTGGTCGCGCCCCCCCACTTCCTCGCCGATCTGGGCGAGCGTGAGGTTGGTGTATTCGCGGCCGAGATACATGATAATCATACGGGCTTCGGCGAGTTTTTTGCGCCGGTCTCGGCCCATTATGAGGTTGGGCGACACGCGGAACACTTCGCAGACGGCTTCAATAATCTGCTCTATCGAAAGGAAACGGCGGCCGCGCTGCCCCTTCACGTAGTCGTCCAGGACGCGCCGGGCGATTTCCAGGCTCGGCTGAGCGCCGGAGAAATCGCAAAACGCCAGCAGGCGGATCAGCGCGCCTTCCAGCTCGCGGATGTTGGTCTGGATGTTTTCCGCAATGAAGGCGGCCACGTCGCTGCCTATTGAAACGCCTTCAAGCTCCGCCTTCTTCGCAAGTATCGCCATCCGCGTCTCCACCGCGGGCGGCTCTAAGTCCACCAGCAATCCGCTGGCGAAGCGCGAGAGCAGACGGCTTTCGATGTTCTTGAGGTCCTGCGGCGGGGAATCGCTGCTGATGGCTATCTGCTTTCCGCCGTCCACCAGCGTCATAAACGTGTGGAAAAACTCCATCTGCGTCTCCACCTTGCCCGCGATGAACTGGATGTCGTCAATCAGCAGCAGGTCGCAGTGGCGGTACCGCTGGTGGAACTCGTTCATCCGCCCTGTGCGGACTTTTTCGATGAAGTCGCTGGTGAATTTTTCGCTGGTAACGTAGATGACGCGGTAGTCGGGATAAACCTCCATCACCCGGTGCCCGATAGCGTGCAGCAAGTGCGTCTTGCCCAGGCCCACGTCTGAATAGATGAACAGCGGATTGTAGGCGTAGCCCGGGCGCTCGGCCACGGCCTTGGCCGCCGAGGCGCAAAATTGGTTGGAGCTTCCCACCACGAAGTTCTCAAACGTGAAGCGCGGATTGAGCAGGGGCCTTGACACGGCGCGCGCGGTACGGGGCAGCGCCTGGGAGAGCTGCTGCGCCTGGCTCTTGCCCGCGCTGCGCTTTTCACCCGCGGAAGGGTCGACGACCAGCTCAAGCTCGGCCTTCTCGCCCAGCGCCGCCGAGAACGCGCTCGTCAGCTCGTCCCAGAATTCGTCGCGCAGCCATTCGATGTGTTTGTCGCCGGTGGCGAGCAGGGTTACGGTGTTTTCTGTGATTTCGGCGATTCTGAGCGGCAGAATGAGCAGCTCGAATTTCGGGCTGGGAATGGCGCGTTTCAACTCCTCTCGGACTTGATTTAGTATCTCGCCAGCGTGGGTTTTGGCCATTCCCCTACAACCACCAGGTGTAGTTATCAACAAATGCAGTAAGTTATCAACGATTCTGCGGCTTACAATCCGCAAAATCCACTGCAACCGTCCCCGGACGGTGAAACAGCACTAAAACGTTAAACGAACGTTAAATGCTGTGAACAGACTATCCCCCGACCGTATAGCCGCCCCAAAGCGGAACCTTTGGGAAGTGAATCTTACACCACAACCGGCGCAGCCCGCAACCCTTTTCGCGGAAGATTTCGCCGATTTTACCGACATTTTAGTTTTTAAGCTTTTCCCGCCAGTATTCAAGCAGGTCAGCAAGCGTCTGGCGCAGCTTTATTTGCGGACGCCAGCCGGTCGCTTGGGTGAGCTTGGTCGCGTCGCCGCGCAGTACCTGCACATCCGAGGGGCGAAGGCGCGCCGGATCTTCTTTTATTTCTACTTCGCGCTGCGCCAGCGCAA
Source organism: bacterium (assembly GCA_029932365.1). Classification (GTDB taxonomy): domain Bacteria; phylum 4484-113; class 4484-113; order 4484-113; family 4484-113; genus JAGGTK01. The sequence continues at coordinate 9,082 of JAOZQG010000028.1, forward strand.
GCAGCGTGTCCAGAATCTGGCGGATGGATACCGCTTCGCCGGAACAGATGTTGTAGACCTCGCCCGGCTCGCCCTCGGTGCAGGCGAGGAAATAGGCGCGGACCACGTCGCGCACGTCGGTGAAGTCGCGCTGCGCCGTAAGATTGCCCACATACACCACCGGCTCGCGCTTCCCCAGTTCTATTTCGGCGATTTGCCTGGCGAAGTTGGAGGTTACGAAAACTTCGCCGCGCCGGGGGCCGGTGTGGTTGAACGCGCGGGTGCGGATTATCGCCAGTCCGTAGCTTGCATGGTACTGGTGGCCCAGCATGTCCTGCGCGACCTTGCTCACACCGTAGGGCGAAAGCGGCCTGAGCGGCGAATCTTCGTTGAGCGGCAGGTCCTTTTCCTCGGCACGCCCGTATTCTTCGCTGCTGCAGGCGACGAGGATGCGCGGCTCCAGCTTCAGCTCGCGCACCGCTTGGAAAACATTGAGCTGGGCGCCGATGTTGTTGAACAGGGTAAATCCCGGATAGGCCCAGCTTGCGGGCACGAAGCTTTGCGCGGCAAGATGGAAGATGAGGTCCGGCTGCGCGGCCTTCACCGCGTCGCGCACCGCGGTGGCGTCGGCCAGCTCGCAGTCGACGAGCGTGAGCTTATCGGCGACCTGCGCGAGGTTGCCCATAGGCGAGCGCACGCGGCGGGTGCCGAAAACCTCGCAGCCTTCCGTGAGCAAAAACTCCGCCAGGTGGCTTCCGGCGAAGCCGGTAATTCCGGTAATGAGCGCTTTCATCGATTCCCCACGAAGTAGGTGAGAGTAATGCTATCAAATCCGCGCCCGTCCGCATAGCGGATGCCGCTTTCCCCGCCGACAAGCGTAATCGCAAGTTCGCCTTGATGCCATCCGAAAAGCGGTTCGATTACGAGGGTAAACCCCCCGTCGCGCAGCCGGCGGACGTTGGGCGCGCCGCTTCCGCTTTGCGTCACCCGGACATTGCCCGCAAGCGTGGCTTCGTCAATTTTGCGGTGAAAGACGATGGTTACCGCGTCGTCTACCGCTATGGTCGTGCCCGGCTGCGGGGCGAGCGCGCCCGGAGTTGTGAGCCCCTGCGACACGCCGCCGCAGGCGCAGGCGATTGCGGCGAAGGTGGCAGCTATTGCGAGGCACACGAAAGTCTCCTCCAGTAAGCGCACAGCCCGGCCATTATAAATGCTTAAACAGGAAGTAGGAAGGGAACTCCTCGCGCAATGTTGCCTGTCTAGGCAGTCACGAGAATAGGAGACTGTATTGGGATGTCCTGGGCCACCCCATTTTGTCGCGCAGCTTGAGGACTGACCAAGCTGCGGCGGGCTCTGTGACCGGAATAGCGGCTCCATACCTATCGGCCTGGCGAGATATCCGCCACTAGCCCTCAGCGCAATCGGAGAAAACCGTTTGAAAGCGTGGATCTCCGCTGTTTCAGCGCACTTGCACATCCCGGTCGGGCGGAAGTTTGCTTTTGCGGGGTGTTGTTATACCATTTAGCATTGTGGTGTTCCCAAGTACCCCCTCCGGATGTGCCCCGTGAGCATCCAGAGAAGACCGCCCGAACTCCCTGCGCTTCAGGGCAAAGGATGGCTCGTGTGGGCCGTTCTGATTGTGCTTGCGCTGCTGGCCGCGCGGTTCATCTTGCTGACCACCGGTCACAGGGAAGCCGTTGACGGCCCGCTGACGATAACCACCGGAGTGGCGGCGGATGTTGCCGACACCGGCGTTCAGGGCGCAATTAGCTTCTTCGAAATCTTCCGTATCGGGCATCACCTGCGCCGCGAACGGAAGCTCGAAGGTGAACTGGCGGTTTTGAACACCAGACTCCAGATGCAGGCCTCCGCTGCTAAAGAGAGCGCGGAATTGCGCCGCCTGCTGGGCCTGCCAACTTACACTAAGTACGATTATATCGGCGCGGAAGTAGTAACGCGGAGCATGGACTTTTGGTTCGACGCCCTGGTGCTGAACAAGGGAAAAGAGGCCGGCATCGCCGTGCAAAACCTCGTGGTCAACTCGCAGGGGCTCGTCGGCGAGATAGCCGAGGTCGGCGAGGGTTATTCCCGGGTGCGGCTGTTGACCAGCCCCGACTTTGCGCTGTCCGCCGTGAGCAATACCTCCGGAGTGGGAGGCGTGGTAAGGGGCCAGGGGCCGGCCCGGCTAAGCTTCGAGTACGTGCAGGCGGACGCGCCGCTGAAGCTGCAAGAAAAGCTGTTCACCGCCGGACTCGCGCCGCAGGCCGACGGCAAGCCGCGTCCGCGCGGTATTCTCCTGGGATACGTGGAGAGCATCAAAAGGACTGAAAACTTAACAACTCTCAAAGTAGCCGCCCGACCGGCGATAGACGTGACCAGTATCGGTCCGGTGGTCGTCATGGTAAACAGGTGAAAACGTCGGGCATTAAATTGTTCATCATCTTCCTGATAGCGCTTATGGCGCAGCTCGTTTTACTCAAGCACCTGCCAGGCTTCGCTCGAACCTGCGACCTCGTTTTGCTGTTTCTGGCCGCGCTCGCCGTATCCCGCCACACGGGTCTCGTGCTGATATACGCGCTTGCAGCCGGAATGCTCATAGACTCGCTTTCCATAGGCTATCCGCTAATGCATACCGTCTTCTACTCCGGCGCTGCGTTGCTGCTGTCGCTAAGGCGCCCGTACACCTACATAAGTCACGCTTTGCTTTTCGTCGTAACGGTCGCGGGGCTCATTGCTGGCAAGATTGTATTCGCCTATATATGGACGCTGGTCTTTATCCAGCCGGTAAGCCCGGTGATGCTCTTCCGGGTAAGTCTGAGCGGTATTGTCATTCTGCTGCTTCTCGCGCAATTCGCGGGGCGCAGGCTAATGCTCGCCCTGAAAGAACCGGAGGTACTCGACCTGGATGTGGAGTAGCAAGGGCATGGGCCTGCAAAACACGCGCGAGTTTGGCCTGGCGCTTATTCTGGTGGTTCTTATGGTGCTGCTCGTCACGCAGCTGGCCAACCTCCAGGTAGTTCAGCACCGCCGATATCTGGCGAAGTCGCTGGGAAACAAGATACAGGCCATTCCCATATTCGCGCCGCGCGGCGAAATCTTCGACCGTGCGGGCCGGCCCCTGGCGGTAAACCGGCCATCCTATACGCTGAAGTACTTCCCCCCGGCAACGGAAGCACATAACGACGAAACCCTCATGCGCCTAGCGCAGTGGCTGCAAATTGCCTCGCCAGAGCTGGTTGAATCTGTGAACCGGCAGCGCAAGCTGCTGTACTCCTTTCAACCCGTGACAATCGCCACAAAAATCAGCCTGGAGCAGGTGGCCTACATCGAGGAAAACCCGACGCTGTTCCCTGGCTGCTTCGTCGACGCCGACAGTTCCGAGCGCTATTACCCCCTGGGCTCGGCCGGAGCGCACCTTGTCGGCTACACGGCGATGATGAGTGAAGAAGAATTCGAGTCGAGAAAAATCACCGGTTACCTGGCCAACGAATTTTTGGGCAAGGAAGGCGTTGAACGCAGCTACGAGGGTTTGCTGCACGGCAAGCTGGGCGAGCGGGACATCGAGGTCGACCGCAACCGCTGCTTCAAGCGGATTGTGGTGGAGAAGCAACCCGCAAAAGGGGAAGACCTTTACCTCACGGTTGACAGCCGCATCCAGAAGGCGGCTTACAGGGCGCTACAGGGTCGTCGCGGTGCGGTAATAGTGATGGTGCCCCAAAGCGGTGAAGTGCTCGCGCTGGCGAGTTCGCCTTCCTACGATCCCAACCGTTTCCGCGACAGGGACGGCGCTGATTATCTCTCCCGGATAATCGATAATCAGCAGTATCCGATGCTCAACCGCGCGGCGGGCAACGCCTACGCACCCGGCTCCACTATTAAGCCGGCTGTTGTGCTAGGCGCTCTGGAGACGGAAACTATCACCGCTAACACTACCTTCTACTGCCCGGGATACTTGGATGTCGGTAACCGCAAGTTTAAATGCTGGCAACCCGCCGGGCACGGAACTGTGGGTCTTGTGGACGCTCTCGGCAAGTCCTGCGACGTAGCTCTCTACCGGATAGGTCTGGATATGGGCCTCCTGAACCTGCGCCATTACTTGCGCGAGTTCGGCTTTGGCCAGCCCGCCGGCATTGACCTGCCGCAGGAAGCCAGCGGTCTTGTGCCGTCAGCCGAATGGAAGCGCGAGCACTACGCCGGCGAACGCTACAACGAGGTAGACCGCATATGGTACGACGGCGACACGGCCAATCTCGCCATCGGCCAGGGATACCTGCTGGCTACCCCCCTTCAGGTGCTGATGATGGTAAACACCATCGTAAATGATGGAGTCACCCGCAAGCCGACGCTGCTCAAAGGCACGAAATCCGCCGTAGGCGTTGACTCAGCCCGGCGTGCACTCCCTCAGGCACACGGGTTCGACCAGGAAAACCTCGACCTAATGAAACGCGGGATGCGGCGCACGGTGCTTCTCGGTGGGACAGCCGAGGAGCTGCGCAATCTGCCGGTGCCCGTGGCCGGAAAGACCGGAACGGCCGAAGTGTGGATGGGCGAGCCGCATAGCTGGTTCGTGGGTTACTTCCCGTCGGACAATCCGGAAGTGTCGCTCGTGGTGTTTCTGGAAAACGGCGGCTCCTCCCACGATGTGGCGGTGCCCATAGCGAAAGGCCTTATCGCGGAAATCGCGCGCATCCTTGAAACCTGAAGGCTGTCGTTGGCTCAGGGGCGTAAGTGGGGTATATTACTAGACCTGAGTTGAAAGCCATATGACTTTGCAGATATACAACACGATGTCGCGGAAGAAAGAGGAGTTCATTCCGCTCAAGCACAGGCTTGTAACGATGTACACCTGCGGGCTGACGGTATACGACCACATGCATATCGGGCACGCGCGCACGTACCTGTTCTGGGATGTCGTGCGCCGCTACCTGAAATACCGGGGCTACGAAGTCTATGCCATCATCAACAACACCGACATCGAAGACAAAATCATCAAACGCGCTAACGAGCTGGGAGTGCCGTTCACGCTCATCGGCGACTTTTACACGCGCTCGTTCTACAACGATCTCAATGCGCTCGGTGTCGCGCCTTACGCGCTCGACTGCACGGCGAGCGATTACGTCGCGGAGATGATCGACACGGTGCAGCGCATCGTGGACAACGGTTACGGTTACGTGGTTGACGGCGACGTGTTCTTTGAAGTTGAGAAATTTTCCGGCTACGGCAAGCTCTCGGGCCAGCGGCTGGAAGCCCTGCAGGCCGGCTCTAGAGTGGAAGTGGACAAGCGCAAGCGCCACTCGATGGACTTTGCGCTGTGGAAGGCGGCCAAGCCCGGCGAGCCGAGCTGGGAAAGCCCGTGGGGTAAGGGGCGTCCGGGATGGCACGTGGAATGCTCCACCATGGCCTACCACTTCTTCGGCGGCACCTACGACATCAAAGGCGGCGCGGTGGACAATCTATTCCCGCACCACGAAAACGAGATAGCCCAGACCTACGCCGCTTATGGCATACCGCTGGCTAAATACTACATGCACCCGGAGCATTTCCTCGTCGAAGGCACCAAGATGAGCAAGTCGCTGGGCAACTTCATCACCGTCCGCGACATGCTCGCCGACTGGCGTCCCGCCGAGATTAGGCTTTATTTCCTCGGAACGCATTACCGGGCGCAGATGAACCTTACGCAGGAGGGGCTGCGCGGCAGTCGTGCCGGCTACGAAAAACTGCGCCAGTTCCGCACGGTCGTCGAAGAAACGCTGGCGCGCAACGAGATGTCCGAGCCCGGGGTGAGCGACCTGGCGGCGGCGAGCGCCGATTCGCCGTGGCTTAAATTGGCGGAGAAACTGGAAGCCGGTTTCGTTGAAGCGATGGACGACGACTTCAATACGCCCAAAGCGCTGGCCGCGATTTTCGACTACATCCGCGACGCCTACAAGCAGGGACTCGACGAGCCGGGCGACGCGCGCGCGCTGGCGGTAGCGCACCGCAGATTTGAAGACATCACCGCCACAATCGGCCTGGCTGACGAGCCCGGCTTGACAACTGGCAAGCCCTCAGGGCAAAATGAATACTTTACGGGGCTCGTCGAGCAGCTGGTCTCGCGGAGGGAAACGGCGAGGAAAGAAGGGGATTTCGCCACCGCCGACCTCCTGAGAGGTCTACTCGCCGCAGCGGGAATTGCCCTTGAAGATACCGCTGACGGTACGAGATGGAAACTGCAGTAAAACCCGCGGGTGAGTAAGATGATTAACCATTACAAAACCAGGGGAGTCTTTATTCTAGAACTCTCCGACGAAATCACCCTGACCACTCTGGCGGACATTCGCAGCCGTATTGACGCGCTGAATCTGCCGCAATACCCGAAGGTGGTCATAGACCTCTCGCAGGTCTCGTTCTTCGACAGCTCCGGGATGGGCTATCTGGTCATCCTCATTAAAAACGTCAAGCTGGCGCAGGGCCGGATAGCGCTCGCCTCGCCCAAACAGATGGTACGCAAGCTGCTGACCGCGATCAAAGTAGACAAGTTCGTGGACATCTACGAAGATGTGGAAGAAGCGATTGAAGCCCTGACGGCGGGGGAAAAAGAGGAATAATAGGCTGCCCGCTCTTTGCGGGCGGGCTTACAACTCCGCCTGCAAACCTAAAAGAACTTCTGATGGCTGTACTCGTAGCTTTCGGCGTCCGGTGCCAGCACGACCGCTACCAGGTCGATGCCCATGCTTTGCAGGTGCGCCAGCGCCTTGTCCAGTGTGGACTTTATCTCGATAAGCAGCGCGTTTTCCAGTACCGCCTTCACCGCCAGATGCTCGTTTTCCTCCTGCGCCCTTGAATGGCGGTAGAAGTATTCGCCGCAGACGACAAGTACTTCCCGCGGCTCCGCCGAATCGGAAGCTCCTGCTCCGTCCGCCCGGCTCAGCTCTACAAGCTTGCCCCCGCTGAGATGGTATACGCCGGCAAACCCGTCCATATGCCCGAAGAAGCGCGAGCTTGTAAGTATCGCCGTACTCGTTCCCATCTTTTGCCAGGCGCGCAGGTTGGCGATAGCGCGCTCGCAGGTGTCAAAAGAAAATCGCGACAGGTAATCGTCCACCAGCAGGTAGTCCGGACGCACAGCAAAGGCACAAAGAAGCTCGAACTCCAAAACTTCACTCTGGGGCAGCATATCCAGCCGCAACCGCCGCATTTCGTCTTCGCTCCACGGAAGGTGAAAACGCAGCATTAGCTCGCGTGGCTTCACCCAACCCCCGTCCTGTCGGGCTTGGTAAATGAACAGGTTCCATAATGTATCCGGCTCTTCGGGCACGGCTTCCCGCTGCAAATACTCGATGCGCGGGAGGTCCGGGCCGAATAGCCCGTAGACGGGAACCGAGCCCAGCAGGACCTTGCCCTGGTCGGGCCGCCGCCGCCCGCCGATAACGTCCAGCAGCACTGTCTTGCCCGATCCGTTGGCGCCTAAAATAAGGTAGGCGCCCGGCTCCTCAAGCTCAAGCGTCAGCTCGTCCAGCACCTTCTCGGCGCCAAAAGCGACCGTTACGCCCTTAAGCGATACCACGTCTGGATTATAGCATCGGGAGCGCTTGGCACCGCATCATCATGGGAGCCATAGGGGCAGCTCTTCGCGCTTGACGAAGCTGAACCTGAAGTCGCCCACCGATATGCTCACCCCGCGCCGCACCTCGTAGCGCTCCGGCTCGAAATACACTTCGCCCACGAAGCGCCCGTCGTCGTTGAAGTACATTCCGTAGCCCTGGTAGGGGAAAAGCATTGTGTAGAGCCTGCCCTTGCGGTCGTAGTAGGTATCGTAGGGATAAAGCGTAATCCGGGCAATCTGGTCGATATACGTGGCGTAATGCTCCATCCGGCGCGTTGAATAGACGAATACCCGCGAAACTACCGCGGTCAGGTCCAGCCCCTCTTCGTTGAAGCGCCGCCGGCCCAGCCGCTTGCTTTCGCGAAACTCGATGTAGACTTCCTGGAAGTCGCGCTCGCCACCAACCCAGTCACGCCACTCGTAGTAAAAGTAGCGGTTGTTGATTACCGCCTTGGGCTTGCCCCGGCGCTCCAGCATTTCTTCCAGCGTGGTCGTGCCGGGAGCAATCCCGCTGAAAACCTTCACCAGGTCGGGCTCGTAGTAGTAAGGGAACGGGTAGTAAAAAGCGCCGCCTTCGGGCGCAGGGCGAATCCGGGCGTGAGCGGGCGTAACTATCAGCATTATCAACACCACCGCCACCAAAACCACCCGCAAGCCGCGCTGCGAAAACATCTTCTACATTATACCGGCGCAGGTGGCTCCATGCTAAACTTGCGCTGTGCACGTCGTGATGGACGGTCAGGCGCTCGCAGGGGGAATACCCACCGGCTTCGGCGTTTACGCCCAACTGGTTGCGGACGCGCTAAAGTTTCTTCAGCGGCGCGAATCGGGATTTGCACATACCATCGTCAAGCCCCAGCCCGAAGATCGCCCCCTGGCCAGCGTGTGGCGGCGAGTGCTGTGGGAGCAGTTTACTCTGCGCTCTAAATGCGGTGAAGCGCCCAGGCCCGCGCTGCTTCATTCGCCCTGCCTGGGGGCGCCGCTCTTTTCTCCCCTGCCGCTTGTATGCACGGTGCACGACCTTATTCTGCTCGACGAAGACGTCCCCGGCGTGTTCGCCCGCGAATATTTCCGTCGACTCGTTCCCGCCGGGTGGCGGCAGGCGAAGCTCGTGCTCACGGACACCGAATACGTCCGGCGCAGAGTTACCGAGCGGCTGCGCATACCGGCGGAGCGAGTGGTGGTACTGCCGCTTTACAGCAGATACGAAGATTCGCCTGAGCGATGGCAGCCGCCCGCGGGGCCGCCGCGCTTCCTTATGGTCGGAACCGTGGAGTCGCGCAAGGGATTCACCACGGCCGTTTCCGCGCTGGCGCAACTGCCGGAGCCTTTAAGAAGCGAAGCCCGCCTGGTCATCGTGGGCAAGCGCACAAAACACGCGGTTGAGCTTATGTCGCTGGCGCAGCGGCTGGGAGTGCAGCAATCGGTGGAGTTCGCCGACTACCAAAAAGAGCTTGTGCCGCTCTACCTTGGCGCATCGGCGCTGCTCTTCCCCAGCCGGCACGAGGGCTTCGGGCTGCCCCCGCTGGAAGCAATGAGCCTGGGCCTGCCGGTTATTCTCAGCGATATTGCTGTGCTGCGCGAAACCTACGAGCGTATCGGCGACGCGGCAAACCCGGGGATGTTTTCTTCCGGCGACGAAAGCGCGCTGGCCCAGCTTATGCGTAAGGTCGTTGAAGACAGCAGCTTCGCCGCGAGTGTGGCCAGCTTCGGCCGCCTGGTGGCCAGGCGGCTAACGCGGGCGAAATTCGCCGAAGGCCTGCTCGCGTCGTACCGCCGCGTAACCGCGGAGTCGTGATAGACTCGATGCGAGGGAAATCATGCCGGGCGACATCTTCTGGCGCAGGAGTGGCCGCGACGAGCTGAAAAAGCGGCAACTGGCGAAGCTGCGCGCCTTTTTAGCCAGCCGCGTCCTCCCGTTTAGCGAATTCTACCGCGAACGCTTCAGGCAGGCGGGCGTCCGTCCGGAGGACCTCAGGGAGTTCAAGGACCTGGAACGCCTGCCTTTGATGGGCAAGGCCGATATCGCGCCCGACGCCGAAAATCCCAACCGCTACCGGCGAATCGTGCTTCAGCCCACGGAAGAACAGCTCAAGGAATCGCTCACGCTCGGCGACAAGGCGGCGATGCTCTGGCGCCGGCTGGGACACGGGCAGAGCTTCCGCGACCAGCTCTACGACGACTTCCTGCCGGTACACCTGACCTACACGACCGGGCGCAGCGCGATGGTAACGCCGGTGGTCTACACCAAGCGCGACGTGGATATCCTGAAGCTGGCGGCGAAGCGCATCTTCGCCCTGAGCGGCATCTCCCGGGGCAAGGACACCGGCGTCAGCGTCTTCCCCTTTGCGCCGCACCTGGCGTTCTGGCAGGTGGTGTTTTGCGGGCTGGAATCGGGACTGCTCGTGGTCTCCACCGGCGGAGGACGCTCCATGGGCAGCCAGGCCATCCTGCGCCTGCTCGACCGCGTCCAGCCCACGCTCATCATCGGCACGCCGGGCTACGTCTACCACCTGGTGCAGCAGGCCAAGGCGCTGGGAATGAAACTTCCCAAGCTGCACACGGTTGCGCTTGGCGCCGAGCGGGTCAACCAAGCCTACCGCGCCAAGCTCAAGGAGCATCTCGCCGACCTGGACGCGCCGAAAGTCAACGTGCTCGCAACCTACGGCCTTACCGAAGCCAAGAAGGCGTGGATCCAGTGCGCCGAAGGCGGGCGTTACATTACCTACCCCGACGTGGAGCTGTTTGAGGTGGTAAATCCCGCAACCGGCGAGCAGGTTGCCGAGGGCGAGCCGGGCGAGATTGTGCTCACCATGCTAGACGGCAGCGGCTCGGTATTTGTCCGCTACCGCACGGGCGATCTGGTCACCGAGGGCATTGTGTATGAGCATTGCGACACTATCGGGCGGGTTGCGCCGATGGTGGGCGCCGACATCCGCCGCGCCAGCGAAATCCGCAAGGTCAAGGACACGCTGCTTGATTTAAACGAGCTTCACCTGATGCTCCAGGGAATGCCGGAAATCCTGGAATGGCAGGTGGAGCTTCGCAAGCGGGACGATGACCCGTTTGGCCTGGACGAAATGTGGCTCAAGCTAGCGCTCAAAGAAGGCGTGGATCCCGAGTTTATGGAGCGGCGGATAAACGACGAGATGCACAACCGCTACGAGATGCACTTCGACCGCTTCTTGTTCTACAGCCGCGAAGACATCGCGAAACTCCTCAAGCTCGACGACGCCCCCAAAGAACTCCGCATCGTGGACAACCGCCCGCGGTAGATCAATCCCCACCGGGTAGGCCGGGCTCACCAGCCCGGCTCCAGAGATAGATTGGTGGCGCGGGCGCTTGCCCGCCATCACGC
>JAOZQG010000107.1 GCA_029932365.1 bacterium
CCAGGCTCTTCAGTACATAGAGAGTAACCATAGTGACTGGCCAAGAAATCCTGAAATGCGGAAGGGGGGACTCGAACGCGCCAGCGACGCAGAGCGTCGGGCGCGCAAGCCCCCATCGGGGGCGCAGCTTTACCCGCCATCACGCGCTACGCGTGACGGGCGGGCCCCATGCTCTTCTCCAGCCGGTCAAGCCAGGCACGGCCATGACCGCCTTTCAAGAACCTCTCTCGCCGTCTTGCCTTTGCGTAGTCTTCGAACTGTTCTGAATGCAGCAGCTCGAACTTGCCAAGAAGTTGGCCTGCTTTGGTGTTGAGCCGTCGATGTTCGGCAAGCCTTCGCTTAAGGTTGTTGGTGACACCGACATATCGCTTGCCGTCTACCAGGCTCTTCAGTACATAGAGAGTAACCATAGTGACTGGCCAAGAAATCCTGAATGCGGAAGGGGGGACTCGAACCCCCATGCCCGAAAACGGGCACAAGGCCCTCAACCTTGCGTGTCTGCCAATTCCACCACTTCCGCAGGTGAAAGCAGCACTTCAAGTTTACCACGCGGATAACCGTTGCTCAACTGCACTCCGGGCATTTCCCGGCAGCGCGCCGGCCGGCGAGCGACGCTCCCGCCAGGCATATGATGAACGCCGACGTTTGGGCGAGAATTATCGTCGCTCCGCTGGGCGCGTCCATGAAATACGAGGCGAACAGCCCGACCGCCGCCGTTCCCGCGCCGAGAATCACCGAAATGATGGTCATCGCCAGAAAGCGCCGGGAGAGCAGGCGCGCGGACGCCGCCGGAATGACTAGAAAAGCGCTAATTAGCACGATGCCAACGACTTTAGCCGCAACGACAATGGTCACGGCGATGAGAACAGACAGCAGGTAGTCGTCCAGCCTTACCGGCAACCGGTCGGCGCGAGCCGCTTCGCGGTCAATCGTGGCGTAGGCCCAGCGCCCCCACAACGGCAGCGTTGCCGCCGCGATGACACCCACCGCTAAAACCGCCCACAGGTCGGTCCAGGTGACACTGAGTATGGAGCCAAAAAGATAGGTAAAAGCGTCGGTGGTGTACGTGGGGATGCGCGATATGAAGATAATGCCCAGCGCCATCGCCGTGGCGAAAAGTATCCCGATAGCCGCGTCCAGCGATAGCTCCGTGCGGTCGCGCACCCAGGTAATCAGCAGCGCGGCGACCACGGTAAACGGCACGGCAATCCACAGCGGCTCGCCGCCTAAAAGCAGTGCCAGCGCCACTCCGCCGAACGCCGCGTGCGCCAGCCCGCTGCCGATAAATGACATTCCGCGCTGCACCACAAAAACGCCGTAGTAGCCGGCGACGGCTGCGGTCACCACTCCCGCCGCCAGCGCCCGCTGCATAAAGCCCAGCGTCACCAGCTCAAGCATCGGGCGCCTCCGGGCACGGCCCGTGGATGTGTCCCACATGTCCGAATGCGGCGCGCATGGATTCATCGCTCAGAGATTCTTCCGGCGCGCCGAAGCTAATTACTCCCCTGTTCAGCAGCAGCGCCTTGCTTGCGTGATGGTGCGCGGCAATCCAGTCGTGGGTGACCATCAGCACCACCGCTTCGCTGCGCTTCTGGTAATCCTCGATATAGCAGTACATGTCGTCTTCGCCGACGATGTCAATGCCGGTGGCCGGCTCGTCCAGCAGCAGCAGGCGCGGCTCCCTTATCAGCGCCCGCGCCAGATACACCCGCTCCAGTTCGCCGCCCGATAACCAGCTAAGCGGTTTATGGCACAAGTGCCCTGCGCCGACCGCCGCCAGCGCCTTGTCCGCCATCTTGTGTTCGCTGCTGGATATCTGCCCGGGCCAGCTACGGCGCTTGCCGCTGACCACCAGGTCGCAGGTCGTGGCAGGAAACGACCGGTCCAGCGTTTTTTGCTGCGGGACGTATCCTATCCACTCAGGCGGCACTTCGCTTACCGGTCGCCCAAACAGCCGCACTTCTCCGGCGGCCGCGGGGAGGATGCCAAGTATCGCTTTTATCAGAACGGTTTTTCCGGCTCCGTTGGGGCCGAGGATAGCCACCGTATCCCCCGGCTCCGCGGCAAAGTTCACGTCCGTAAGCGCCCGGTAATCACCGAGCTGTATCCCCAGTCCTTTTACCTCTACTGCTTCAGGCATGGTCGCACTACCACGTGAGGTCAACCGCCGAGCGCCTTCGCAATAGTCCCGGCGTTGTAAAGTATCAGTTCTTCGTAAGTCGCCCGCCCCGGCGCACCGCCCAGCGGGTCAAGTACGTATAGCGGCAGGCCCGTTTCCTCCGCCAGCACCTGAATTGGCTCTTCGGGCAACTGCGGCTCGGTGAAGATGGCCTTAATATCACGCTCCCGCGCCGTCTCAATAAGCCCGAGTATGGACTTTGGCGTCGGCTCCTTTCCCGGCGCCGGCTCCACCACCCCGCCCAGTTCAAGCCCGTAATCCGCCATGAAATAAAGGAACGAAGGATGCACCAGCAGCAGAGACTCTCCGGCGAAAGGCTCCAGCATTTCCGCTACCTCATCGTGCAGCGCGTCAAGCCTATCCGCGAATCTCTCGGCGTTTGCTTCATATGCCGCCGCGCCCTCAGGATCCAGCCTGGCGAGTTCTCTAACCAGTCCCGGCAGCGCCGCCTTCACCGTGCGCGGCGAAGTCCAGAAATGCCCGTCCGGCGAATCCCCCGAATGGCGTGCATTGTGGGTACGGCTAACGGTCATCTCGCGCCGCATGTCCTCAGGAATAAGCTTGAACATCTCAACGCGGTTCGGCTGGTCAAATAACAGCGCCCAGCCGTCAAGGTCTTTTTGCGCGAAGAAAAATCCGGTCGCCTTTTCAACCGCCTTTATATCCGAAGGTTTCGGCTCGTAAGTGTGCGGCGAAGCGCCGGGCGCAAGCAGGCTTTTGACTTCCCCGCGCTCGCCCACGATTTCGCGCAGTATCGCCGCCAGCGGCGGTATCGTCGTCACGTATAGGGAACGCTGCGCGTCTTGGCTCATTTCTTCTGTGCAACCCGTAAGTGCCAGCGCCACAGCCGCCACGCCCCCCAGTAAGACACTCCAGTATTTCGTCCTGCCGCACATAACGCTTTCTACCGCATACTCCTAATAACGCTACATGATAATTATTATCGTTTAGCCGCCTGGCATTCGGGGCAGATGCCGCGCACTTCCATGTAGTGGTCCTCCACCTCAAAGCCCGTCTGCAGGCTTAGAAGCTCCTTGAGCAATGCCCAGCCGCAGGTGTCGAATTCCTTCACCAGCCCGCAACTGGCGCACACGATGCTGTGGTGGTGGCCCGGCTTGCAGCAGCAGTACATCCTATCGCTTCCGTTGCCGTTTCCGATCCGGCGCAGAAGCCCAAGGCGCTCCAGCGTGGTTGTATTACGGTAGACCGTGGCCTGGCCGATGCCGCAGCGCTTCATCGCACTGAGCGCCTGGGATATGGTGAACCCGCGCTTCTGGCCGGCCGCCCACTCCCAGAACCGCCTGCGCTGCTGTGTCAGCCGAACGCCCGCCGCCTGCAGCACTTCCTGGAATTCCACCTGCGCCCCCGCGCATCCATCTGCTTCTGCGTGTCCCATTACATGATAAAACCTACCATGTGGGAGCTTTTGTGTCAATGGTGATTTCATCGCTCCTTAGAGTGAGAACCTCTGCAAGCCCCTTTTCGGGGCAGATAAGTTCAGCTTCAGAATGCTAGAGCTTCAGATTGGCGATCCGTGGGCGGAATACCTTATCCAGACGAATCATCGCGTCGATCATCCATTCCTGGATACTGTCCCACTCGTCCTCGTCGCGAAGACCTGCTTCAGGGAATGTTTTCCTGATACAGGAATACCGCGCTTTGTCCTTCCTGTCCCACTCGAGTGGTTCTCCGAATTCAGCTTCGATCCGCTCCCTTTCTCCGTGCAATGTATCGAAGACTGCCTTGTTGGCCTCACCAGTTCCGCTATCGAAGTCTATCTCTACGTCAACGCACGCCTTGTCCATGTATATGATGTAGCAGAAGTAGAAACCGGTTCGGCCCGCGCCGGTAGAAATCCAGTTGTCAATCGATGGGCTGATGTTCTCAAACAGGTGAGTCTTACCCTTGCTCCTCTTCAGTAGCTGCTCCCAGAACTTCTTCCTCTTCACGTGCCTTGCAGCCAGTTCCTTCTTGGCTCCGCCGCCAGCTTTGCCCGTCTCGCTCGGAGCTGCCATTACGGTGAAAAGCGGCGCTGGATCTGAGCCTCCAATCTTGAAAGCTTCAACCTTGATTAAGTAGAATTGCACGTCTTCTGGTGTGTTCTCATTCAGCCATTGGAAGACGCGCATGTGCTCCGGGCGCACTTCCGGCGTAACCCAGATGGCGGTCTTGGCGTCGAGGTTCACGAGGTAAGTCAGCACCTTGCCCAGATGATCGTGGTCGGTGCGGTATAGCTGGTTTTCGATGATGACCATTTCACCGTTTGGCCCCTCAGCGAGCAGATCAAGGCTGAAGCTGCCTACCTGCTTTTCGCGCTCCACCACCGAAAGCTCAATGCCCAGCCGCTCGGACAGCACGTCAATGTTGTCCTGTAACCACGGCGTGAAGTTCAGCGCCTCATTCTTGAATAGCTCTTCCAGCTTCACCGGTTCAAGTTTCCCGATATTCATTGATTCACGTCCCACGGATGAACCGTATAAATACACTAAGTCAATGTAACTCCTTCAGTTGAAATGACCTAGAACGCACTACCATGCCATACGAGCACGTCGCCTGCATTTGCTCCCAGTGGAGAATAAGCATTATGCTCTCGGTCCTTTTCATTACTTCAGAAACTCAATCCCGGATATCCCTGCAATAATCTGTGCAATCTGGTTGGCGACACTGGTATTCACGTAAACCGTATCCTGGATTGTCTTGGTGTCGCCTGCTCTGATTACGACGCCCAAAGTGAGGTCCGACGACAGCTCGAAATCATCGGAATCCAGGAACTGTATCTCGAGGTTAAAAGCCACGGGCAAAAGCATGTGATTGCTAATCACTGCTTTCCAAGACAACGTTACAGTGTACTCGCTTGCCTCAATGAGCTTGAAGTCAACACTGTCGATCTCCAACTTGCCAAGCTCCTCAGGTAAGGACGTCAACTTAAACCCACAACTAGAGCAGAACACTGAGCCTGCCGGGCTAACCGCACCACAGGAAATGCACCTTTGCTCTTGCGTCTCAGATGGCGCCTCGACTCTTGCTCCACACTGAGGGCAAAACCTCGCGTCGCTTGGAAGTGGCGCTGAGCATTCGCTACAAGTTAGGCTATTAGTTTCAGTCATTCGATTGCTCCTATTGGTTCAGCTGACTACTCCTCCCATGAGCGAAGGTTTTGGATTGGCGATGTTAGTGGGCACATCGCTTTCACCCTCGCTATAAGTAATCCCCTGAGGTGGGCAGTCGAGATAAGAATCAAGTAACCTTTTCATTGGTCTTGTGAACGCCTCGCATTATCAAGATGCCGGTAGAAATCTGCTTCTGCCTCGGTAGCCTGTTGTTCATAGCGCAGTACTTTATAACTTAAGTACATCTGAACGATGAAAAGGAGAAACCAGATAAGGGCAAGCCACATAAAAGTTCGCAGAAAGGAGAACATAAATCGCTTCCCCAAAGATAGCTTAGGTTTCTCAGCAGGTTTATCAATGGTGAGTCCACATCCGATGCAGAACTTCGCGCCCATGGGATTGACGGTACCGCAGGACAGGCACGTTTTCCCTTGCTCCTCCGATGAATACTTGATCTTTGCGCCGCACTGAGGGCAGAATCTGGCGTCCTCTGGAACTGGAGCAGAGCATTCACTGCAAGTTAGGCTATTAGTT
>JAOZQG010000029.1 GCA_029932365.1 bacterium
CAAACGCGAGGGTCAGGTTCGATCGCCCGCCGCCTTCCGGAAAACGCAGGCTGAGCCCCAGGGACGGATTGCTCATCAGGCCGGACTGAACCACCTGCGCCCGGGAAACGCCGATCTGCTGGAACGCCGCCTGAAGGCCCCGGTTGTTCAACAGCGCGATCTGCACGGCCTCGCGCGTTGTCAGGCCGCCCACGGGCACGAAGCTTACCTGCAAGGGCTGGGTGCAGGAAGCGGCGTACCGGATGATCCAGCACAACGTCAGCCCCGAAGTGGCGGAGAAGCCCGACGAGCTTATCGTCTACGGCGGGACAGGCCGCGCCGCGCGCAACTGGGAGTGCTTTGACGGCATCCTGAACGCGCTCAAGGAAGTCGGCGCCGATGAAACGCTGCTCGTGCAGTCGGGCAAGGCGGTGGGCATCTTCCGCAGCCATGAATGGGCGCCGCGCGTGCTCATCGCCAACAGCAACATCGTCCCGCACTGGGCCGACTGGGAGCATTTCCGCGAATACGAGCGGATGGGCCTGACCATGTACGGCCAGATGACCGCCGGAAGCTGGATTTATATCGGCACGCAGGGCATCCTCCAGGGAACTTACGAGACGCTTGCTTCGCTGGCGAACCGGCACTTCGGCGGAAGCCTTGAAGGCACCATCACGCTCACCGCGGGGCTTGGCGGTATGGGCGGGGCGCAGCCGCTGGCGATTACGTTCAACGGCGGCGTGGCGCTAATCGTCGAAGTCGACCGCGAGCGCATAGAGCGCAGGCTGGCGACAAAGTATCTCGACACGATGACCAAATCGCTGGACGAGGCAGTGGAACTTGCGGAGAATGCGCGGGCGGAGAAGCGCCCGCTGTCCATCGGTTTGCTGGGCAACGCCGCGGACACGCATCCGGAGCTGGTGCGGCGCGGATTCAAGCCCGACGTGGTCACCGACCAGACCAGCGCCCACGACGAGCTAAATGGCTATGTGCCATCGGGAATGCCCTACGAGGAAGCGCTGCAGCTTCGCCGCTCAGATCCCGAACGCTACCGCGAAATGGCGTGGGACTCGATGGCCAAACACGTGCGCGCGATGCTCGATATGCTGGACGGCGGCGCGGTTGTTTTTGACTATGGCAACAACATTCGCGGCCAGGTGCAGGCGCATCGCGATATGGACGACGCGTTTCGCTTCCCTGGCTTCGTCCCCGCCTACATCCGCCCGCTTTTTTGCGACGGGCAAGGGCCTTTTCGCTGGGTGGCGCTGTCCGGCGACCCCGAAGACATCTACACGACCGACCGCGAGCTGGCGAAGCTGTTCCCGGAAAAGGAGCACCTGCTGCGCTGGCTGAAACTTGCCGGCGAGAAGGTGGCGTTCCAGGGGCTGCCCTCGCGCATCTGCTGGCTGGGATACGGCGAGCGCGACCTCGCTGGACTGATGTTCAACGACCTGGTGAAGAGCGGAAAAGTGAAGGCGCCCATCGTCATCGGGCGCGACCATCTGGACGCGGGAAGCGTCGCCAGCCCTTACCGCGAAACCGAAGGGATGAAGGACGGCAGCGATGCCATCGCCGACTGGCCGCTGCTCAACGCGCTGCTGAACGCCGTGAGCGGCGCAAGCTGGGTGAGCTTCCATCACGGCGGCGGCGTGGGCATCGGCTACAGCCTGCACGCGGGAATGGTGGTGGTGGCCGACGGGACGGACGCGCAGGCGGAGAAACTTCAGCGCGTGCTCACGACCGACCCGGGCACGGGCATAATGCGCCACGCCGACGCGGGCTACGAAGAAGCCATTGACGCCGCGAAGAAGCACCAGTTGCGAGTTTCGGGGAATATGGAATGACGAGTCGCGCCCTAACGTGGTTATCTGTATTTCTGCTGGTAGGCGTCTTTGCCACCGCCTGTACACCCGCGCAGCCGATCGAGCGGAGGGCGCATGGCTTTTACAGCTTTCTGACGGGCCACCGGCCGTCTGACAGCTTCGAGGACTACATCTCGCCCGCGTTCCGCAGCGAAATCACCACCCAGCAGGGAAAGTCGCGGCTGGAGATGCTCACGATGGCGCTGCGCCCTGCGTCCGGCACCAAGCTGGACGCGCCCAAACTGGAAGACGTGCGCGCTATAACCGAAGGCGACTTTGCGCTCACCTGGCTGGAGGGCCGCCCCGACCAGCCGCTCACGGACAGCCCGCCGATGCGCTGGGTCAAGGTCAAGGGGCGCTGGTACCTTTACTTCGGGACAGCAAAGGAATACGAGCAGTACAAGGATTTCCCCAGCTCGCTGCGCCGCGAAGAGCCGGAAGTGCCCGGTGGTTCGGAGCTTTCGGAAAGCGCACCTTCGGGCACGGGCTAACGCGAAGCGCGCCTTTCTTACATCACCGGTGACGGCTAACTCCCACCTTAGGGCACAGCTCAGCAATGATGCACTCGCTGCATCGCGGCGATGTGGGGTGGCATATTTGCTGGCCATGATTAACGATAATGCGGTTGAGAGCCGCCCATTCGCTTTTTGGCAGCAGTTTCATCAACGCCTCCTCAGTCTCGCCGGGATCTCTTGTCTCCACCCAGCCCAGCCGGTTGGATATGCGGTGCACGTGCGTATCCACGCAAATCGCGGGCACGCCGAAGGCCAACGAAAGCACGAGGTTGGCGGTTTTGCGCCCCACTCCGGGAAGCTCCATAAGCTCCTCGCGCGTGCGCGGCACCTTACCGCCAAAACGCTCCACAACTATCTGCGCCACCTTCACCAGCGCCTTCGCCTTGGTCTTGTAGAAACCCACGGGGTAGATGAGCTGCGCGATGCGCTCGGGACCGGCTGAAGCCATTGCCTGCGGCGTCTTATACTTTGCGAAAAGCCTGCGCGTCGCCTCCACCGTTACGGGATCTTTGGTGCGCGCGCTCATTATGGTCGAGACGAGCGAGCGAAAAGCGGGCGTTTTGTCGCTTATCTTCAGCGGATGCTCAGGATAGGTGGCGGAAAGCCTTCGTATAACCTCGAGAACGTGTTTCCGGGAGGGCTTTTTCACGGCGACATTATAGCTGACTGTGTTACAATCTTTTAGATGAACCCAGCTCGCAGGAGTTTCCGCCTCGTGCCCCAGAGCGACGGGCAGGGTGAACTCCACAACACCGAGTTTGCAGTGGTGGACCTCGAAACCACCGGCGGCAGCCCCGAAGAGGAAAAAATCACCGAAGTAGCCACCTGCATAACCCGAGGCGGCGAAATCGTCCGCACCTTTGAGCATCTGGTGAATCCGGAACGTCCCATACCGCCTTTCGTGCGCCGCCTTACCGGAATCACCGGCGAGATGGTTGCCGAGCAACCGACAATAGCGGAGATTCTGCCCGATTTCCTCGATGTTGTCGGCAAAGCGGTCATAGTGGCCCACCACGCCGATTTCGACACCGGCTTTTTGCGCAAGGCGATACGCACCGCGATGAACCGGGATCTGCCCAACGGAGTTATCTGCACGCGGCGGCTGGGACAGCAACTCCTGCCCTGGCTTCCCAGCCACAGCCTTTCAACCATCGCCGATTTCTTCGGCATTGCCATCAGGAACCGCCACCGGGCGATGGGCGATGCGCTGGCCACCACGAAGATTATGAATATCTACCTGCGCTACCTCCATCACCGGGGAATCAACGAACTCAAGCAGCTTCACTTGCTCGAGCGCGGCCAGCTATCTCTGGGCTAAACGCCGCGCTTTGCCGGTCAACTAACCTCTGCCAGAAGGCAGCTTCCCTCCACCAGGATTTCCGAGCCGTCGGCCAGGCGGATGTCACCCTCCGCACGGAAGAAGTTGCCCCGCTCCTCAGTGATGCGCGCCCGGCACACCAGCGGCTTGCCTACCGGCACCGGCCGGCGGAAGCGCACCTCAATCTTCGCCGTTACCACGAGCTTTCCCCGGACGCGCGTAACCAGATTGTTCATCACGTCGTCCAGAACCGTTGCCGCGATGCCGCCGTGAAGCACCCCGGCGAATCCTTGAAGATGCGGCCCGGGAGTAAAAAACGCGGCGATGCCGCCCTTTTCAGGCTTAAAGCGAAGATGCAGGCCGAAGGGATTTTGCTGCCCGCAGGCGAAGCAGTAATCGTTGTCCACGACGGAATTTGCGTCAAGTTCACCCATGCTCCACTCTCCACCGCTAAAAGCGGAAGTTGAATCCCAGATTGCCCACGATTTCTTCCTGCTGCTGGCCCCGGCGGCGCCACATCAGCTCAACGTAAGTTTTAGCGCCGTAGCGCTCATCGAAGTAGAATTTGCCTGAGACTTCCTGCCTCTCGTCCACTTCTTCCAGGAAGGTGCGCAGGTAGCTTACCGTAAATTGCGGCGCGAATTCTTTCTCCATATTGAGGTAAAACGGCGTGCCTTCGTCGGAAGACAAAGCGCGGATCTCAAACCGCTTGAAATCAAGGCTCTCTTCGAGGAATCGCGAAAGGCGGCTGCCGGAAAAAGCCAGCGCCTCGCTCCCCAAAAACGTTTGCAGGCCAGTGGGCGATACGTCAAGCCCCTGTCCGCCCAGCAGGTAAACCATTATGGTCTGACGCGAAAGCGGGGGCTCGGAGTACATGTTAATCTCGTCAAGGCTTTCTTCGTCGGTGAGCGCGTCTAGAGGCATGTCGTTGAAGCCGAAGAAAACGGTGAGATCCTCCTCCGTAGGCGCAAGCGGCAGGTCCGAGGGCAGTATCTCCACGGGAAGCTCACCGTGCGAGGTGGCGAGCGCCCCCGGAAGCTCAACCGCAGCCGTCCCGAAAAGGTGCGGCATTCGCCCATACTGGTACTCATCCTCGGGACGCATCCTGATTGTGGCGGGACCGGTAAGTCGCACGATACGGTTGAACATCACCAAAGAACCGCGGGGTGCCGTCAGGTCCCCCTCAAAGCGCGGGTCAGCCACTGTGCCGCTAACTTCCACCTCCCCGTTGAGCGCGACATCCATCATCAAAGGAGCGTGCCGCACCCAGCAGTCGGGCATCACTATTATTTTTAGCGGCTCACCGTAGGCGCCCAGCATCACCTCGGATCCATACTCCGTCGGCTCAACCGCACCAAGAGTCGGTAGCTTCAGCGTGGCGCCCGGACGAACCATGACTTCCCCGGTAACGACTAGCGGCTGGGCAGCAAACGACTTGTTTATGCCGAGCGCGCCTTTAAGACCGCCCTTAAACAGGCCCGCCACTTCGAGCCGGTTGAGGTTGGCCAGGTCCACTGTCAGGTCCACAACTTCGAGCTTCCAGGCGCCCGGCGTAAGCATCGCCGTTCCGGTCAGCCGGGCGAAGTTTCGCGGAGGACTGTCCGGACTTATCCTATCCGGGCAGAGGTTCACATCCAGCGCCAGGGACTGTGCACGCTCCCCGCTCAGCATAGCGTTGCCGTCCATCTCCGCAGTGCCCGTTATCCCTCCCAATATCACGTTGCTGCCAAAGGCGATGTCTGCCAGCTCCGCTTGAACCGAGCCGGTGAAGCGCGGGACTCCCCATGTTCCGGTCACGTTCAGATCGGCGGTGAGATGACCCGCGAAATCCCAGTCGCTGTCCTTCAGGAAAGGACGAAGAAACTCCAGCGAAAAGCCCTCCGACTGCACCGCCATATCAAATTCATCGCCGGAGCCGGGAAACGGAGCAATCCCCTCAAGAATCATTCTGGACTCGTCGGATTGCAACAGCGTCGCCTTCAGGCGCATCATGCCGCGTGCTATCTCCAGCTTGCCGGTTATGCTGCTCACTTCCAGCATTCCCGCGCGCAGACCCGCTGCCCCGGCTGTCAGAAATGAGCCCACGAGCACCGGTGTGCCCGATTCATCCCGGGTAACTTCCGAAAGAAAGCCAACTTCCCCCGAAAGCGGCTGCAAAGGTTCGGGCACCAGCGGTGAAAGCAGTGCAAGATCCAGATAGGGGATATTGAGGTTGATGCTCGTCTCCCCCGGAGTCCGGCTCCAGAAACCTGACGCGGAGACGATATATTCCGGATTGGACATCTCCAGCTTGTCGATATAGATTCCGGCCGGCTGTATATTGAACGCTATCTCGGCGGCATCCACGCCTGTGCCGAGAAGCATTCCGTCCTCCAGCACGAAGTATCCCTGGGCCACCGCTTGGGAATCATCACCCGTGATGCGCCTGATTTCACCACTGACCAGGCCGGAAGCCTGAAGCTTCTCCAGGCCGGGGTACGCATAGGCTAGCGGCGCGGCCGGAAAGTCCGTCATAACCACTGACCATGTAGACTCCCCGCCGCCACCCAGCCACCACGTTCCTTTCGCGTCAAGATAGCCCTCGCCCATACTCAGATGCGTCTTGGCTACTTCCACCCTGTCGGCGTCACCCAGCATCTCGAATTCAAATTTTCTGATTTTTTCTTCAGCCAGAGAGCCCGCCACTTGCCTGTAGTAAACTTCGTATTTGGGATGAGTGTAGCTTCCGCTAAGTTTGAGCCGCAGCTCTCCTTCCCCTGCTGCGGGGAGATTTATCTCGGGGAGAATATGGGGCACCATACCGAAAAGGGAGCAATCGTCCGACCCGGCGCGCAGCGAAAAATCACCCTCGCCGAGGGAACCCTCGAAGAACAAAATCTCCCCTCCTATCTGCGCGCTGCCTTGAACGATGCGAAACACGCCGCTTTCAAAGGCGCCCGTCGCCGACATATTCCGCGCGAGCATCTTTCTCCCGTTGACCTCAACACCAACACGGTCGATGAACGATACTATCCGCATCTCCGGGCCCCTGAGGACGCCCGAGACAACGCCGCTGCCGTCAATCGGGTCGAGAATCGGCAGGAACGGAATCCACAGATGCAGCGGCAAATCATCAACCTTGTAGGCGAAGCGAACGCGCCCGCTGGCGGGCGTGTAGTCTCCCTCGCCGGTGATTCGCGACGATGCAAAGAGCACGTCCAGCGACGATACCGCCACGCTGTTGGGTCGCACCGTTACACTGGCCGATAGACCCGCCGGTGAATCCAGCAACACGCCGCCCGCGTTCAGGTCAAGCGTCAGATTTTCTGGAGAGCCGCCTCCGGTGACGTTAAAATACACCCGCTCGTCCGCGAAGTGAGCTTTGCCGCGGCTTTCGGTTTGCACGCTCCAGCCGCGCCCTGCTGCGCTGCCGCGAAGCGAAAGAGACAGGGCGATTTTCTCGGGAGCAAACTCCCTGTAGGCCGCATCGGACGGATAAGATGGGAGCAGTTCAAGCTGGGGAACAGTGAATGCGAAGGAGCCTGGTCTAAACTCAAATGAAGCGGCGAGCGTCCTGGCTTGGGCGCTTTCCATCGTAAATTCGGCGCGACTGGTTCTTCCGGCGAAGGATTGCTGCTCTACATCGTAGAATGCCGCCAGCTCAACGTGCGCCTCCCTGAGCCACGAGGGCATTCCTTCCTCCGGCAGCAGACCCGGGGGGATATCCCCGCGCCTGATTCGGGCGGTGACTTCCATACGCAGCCGCGAAGCATCACCGCTGACGCGCCCGGATACCAGCTTTCTCCCGTCCACCAGCCACGCCAGCGTTCCCTGGCCGTTCCCGCCACTTAGTCTCCCGTCCAGCTTTACGCTCCCCGGCAGCTCGGCCCCGGGCAGGCTGATGCCGCCAAGCTCCAGCTTCCCTTCAGCTTCCACTTCGGTAAAACTCGATAAAGGCAGCTTTAGCTTAACATCGCCGCTCAGCGTACTCGCGGAAACGCCCTTCACCTCCGCCAGAAAACGGGACAGAGGTAAAGCGGCCATTTGAACGTGCAGATGCTCACCGGTATCAACGTTCAAGCTAACAGAGGAACCGCCGGCACTCATATCAAGAGAAGCCCGCCAGTTCGATTCGTCAGACGATAGCTTGGCCGATTCCAGCACCAGCTCATGCGCGCGCCTAGGAAAAAGCACGATGCCGGCAATCTTTCCATTCGCGGAAGCTGCCCGCACTCGTGACCCGGGCGATATGACGAGCACTAGCTCAAAGCGCTCCACCTTTGCATCCCCGAGGTCCCAGAAGCGCGTTTCCTGCTGAAGCCATCCCATCCTCCCAAGTTCCAGCTTCGCCGTTCCCGTATTCAGAATTATCTGGCCGTTGCCAGCTTCCCGGCTCCAGCGGAAGTTAACGGAGCTGGGAAACGGCTTCGTCAGCTCCAGGTCACCCTTTGCGCTTCCTCCCTCCAGGCCCAGGTCAATCCGCCCGTCAAGCGCAAGCTCCAGCTTCTCCGGAGCCTCCAGACGCGCATCGGCGATTAAACCTTCCAGGTCGTCCCTAAAACCGGACTGAAGGTTAGCTCCCGCGCTCTCAAGCCAGTCCGCAAGACCCTTTCGTGCTTTGTCTCGGTGGGGCGCGATGAAGCTCTCAATGTAGGATGACAGGTCTTCTCTGTCCTCGGGATTTAGGGCCGTCTCCACGCGCGCGTCGTTCAGCCTGAGATGAATCTCGCGCAGCTTGCCCATCTCGCGTTCGGGCACCTCGCGCAGCATCTCTTCCAGGTCCCAGTGGCCGTTCCCCGCGTACCTGGGATAAATCCTCAGCCCATCTATGGTCACTGTGACTGATGCAACTTCCCTCCAGCTTTTCAGCAGGTCGCGCAGGGTCAGGCTGAGAACAACTCTTTCGGCTTCTCCTACCAGCTTGCCGGTCGCCGGATGTGTCAGGCGCGGCTGGACGAGTTCTATCCCCTGTCCCGTTGCCTCCAGGCTCCCGAATTCCAGGTTCCCCATCGGGGTTTCCCGGATGGCGTCGGCGATGCGTGAAATAAGAATCCGCTTGCCGTAGGTCATAGCCCAGATGGCAGCCACCAAAAGGGCGACCACCACCAGGATAACGACCCAAAGGGCTTTGCGTTGCCTGCTCACTTCAGAACGATAGCTGAACTCCCGCATTCAGCTGATTTTCGTCACCGATATCTTCAACGCCGAACAGCAAATTGTACCTGTCCGCTATAGGCAGTGAGAAGTAGGAGTTCGCTCGCGGATTGTTCAGGTCGTAAACATCCCCCATCAGGCTGAATCCGTCGGTGGGCATAAAATCAAATCCCAGCCCGAACTCCGAGCGAAAGATTCCTCCGCGCACCAGCACCGAATCCGACAGATAGCGCCCCGCCTGGACATTAACCCCGACTTCTTCCGGCGTCTCGCTGCCGATATTCTCCACTCCCAGGTCGTAGGCGTTATCGCCGACACGAAGGCGGGTCTTTACGTCAATGTAAGCGCTGTCGGAGCGGTTCATCTGATGGACGCTCTCGTTGCGCACATTCACCTTGCCCTCAACACCTACAGGCCCGATGTTGTCTATCTTCTCGTTCACCCGCTCCAGCGTGCCGCGCAGTGTGCGCAGAGTTACTTCGGCCTCCTCCAGCGTGCTTTTGGTCAGCGCGATGCTTTCCTTGATGTCCGCCCGCACCTGCTCGTCGCCGCTTATTTCGCCGATGTCGCTTGATATCTGATTCATCCGGGCGAGAAGCGAATCCACCTGGCCCAGAACGCCTGTAAGGCGATTACCGAGGTCCGCATCGGCGAGCGTCTGGCGCAGGTCGCCGGTCATGGAGCTAACATCCTCGCTCATGGCGTGCACGTTTTCCATCGTCGCCGAAATCCGACCTTCATTGGCGGCGAGTATCCTGTCGGCGCGCTGCATTACGGAGTTCGCCGCTTTCATGGTTCCTTCCATCTCGGTCGCAAGGCCGGCAATGATTCCGCCGAGTTTCTCCTCGCTTACGAAATCTGTAACAACGTCCAGCAAAGTGTTAGCCTTTATCAGCGCGAGGTTGGCGTTGGATATCATGTCGGTCAGGCCCGGATCGGGAACCCCCTGAAAGACATCGCCGTCCTCGGCGTCCCCGAGCAGAGGATTGGGATTAGGATTGTCCTTTATGGCCAGGAACTTTTCCTCGATTAAACCCTCGGACATAATGAAGACTTTCGCGTCTTTAGGGAACGTTTTGCCGGGAAATATGTTCACTTCGGCGACCGCTATCCCCCTGTCCGAATCCAGCTCTACGCTGGATACCCAGCCGATATCGGTACCCGCGCGCTGCACCGCGGTTCCCTTCTTGATTCCCCGGGCATCCTCGAATTCAACAGTG
This sequence comes from bacterium, assembly GCA_029932365.1. GTDB lineage: Bacteria > 4484-113 > 4484-113 > 4484-113 > 4484-113 > JAGGTK01. Next base: position 10,028 of record JAOZQG010000029.1, read on the forward strand.
ATGGAATAGCCGGTTTCCCGGTTCAGCTCAAGAACCGCCCGGTACGCTGCGATGGACAGGATAATGCCAATGACCACCACTATGCCCACTTTAACCTGATACGAAAGGTCTTTCATGGTGTCTCTCCTTGAGAAGCTTCATTTGCGCCGGGGAGCTTTGAATGCATAAGCTTGCGATACATCTCCACATGGTCGCGCCAGCTCTTGGTGAAAGCCATTACCCGCGAATCCTTGCTGGTAAGCAGCTTCCACGGCTCGCCAACATCCTGAGCGACGCCGTCCTGTATCAAAAATACGTGCTCGGCAACGTCCAGCACGCTTTCAAGGTCGTGGGATACCAGGATCGATGTAACCTGAAACTTCTCGTTCATTTCCCGGATTATTTCGTCGACGTGTCCGATCATCGTTGGATCGAGACCCGTCGTCGGCTCGTCGTAGAGCAGGATTTTGGGCCTGTAGATCAGGGTGCGGCCAAGCGCCACTCGCCGCCTCATACCGCCGGAAAGCTCCGCCGGATACTTGTGCTCGATGCCAGGAAGGTCCAGCATCTCCAGCATCTCGCGCACCAATGGAAGCACCTTGCCCCAGGGCTTCTTCTCGCGGTAATAGGGGAAAAAACCGACGTTTTCCGCCACGGTCAGCGAATCAAACAGCGCCGACTCCTGAAATACCAGCCCCATTTTCTGGCGGTGCCTGGCGAACTCGTGCTCCGATACGTGCGCCACATCCTCGCCGTCAATAATCAGCTTCCCGGCGGTGGGGCGTAAAAATCCCATTATCACCTTCAACAGCGTGCTCTTGCCGGAGCCGGATGAGCCGATTATCGCCGTAGTCACCCGCTCCTTCGCCACCAGGTCTACGCCATGCAGAACCTCGGTGTCTCCGTAGCCGGCTCTTATTCCTTCCAGTTTGAGCATGCTTTAGAGAATCTCCTTGAGCCAGTGGTTTAGGGGTAGCAGCACTAAATCGAGGCCGAAGATCATAACGATGCTGACTACCACCGAATTGGTAACCTCCCGTCCGACACCCGCGGCTCCGCCTTTCACCCGATAGCCCATGAAACACCCGACGGCTGCAACCACAACTCCGAATACCAGGCACTTGATAAGAGATGTAAAGAAATCGCCGGCCACGGTGAACGTGCTGACATGGGCGGAGAAGCTGGCGTAGCTGAGGCCTATCTTGTAATGCACCATAGCGTATCCGGCGTAAAAGCCCGCGACGCCGGCGAACGCCCCGACAACCGGGAGCATGATAAACAGCGCGATCACCCGAGGCGCTGTAAGAAACCAGTGGGGGTCGGTGGAAAGCGCTCGCAGGGCGTCAATCTGCGAGCTTATCTTCATTGAGCCAATCTCGCTGGTAATGGCCGCGCCGGCCTTGCCGGCCATCACCACGCCCGTAAGCACCGGTATGAACTCGCGCAGCATCGCCACCAGCAGAAAACCCCCGGTGTAATTGGCCGCACCGCGCTTGCCCAGCTCTTCCGCGAGCAGATAGCAGATTGTGGCACCGACGAAGGAAAGCACCATTACCGCCAGCGGAATGGTGTTAACCCCCAGAAATTCCATCTGGCGCGCGGTCAGGCGCAGGTTCAAACGTCCGGTAAACAGGTAGGCGAACGTGCGAACTGCATAAATAACGACCGCGCCGAGGAAATCAAAGACACTGAGAACGTACCCCATTAGCCCTCTCTAGTATAGGTGCTGCCAGAAGGTAAGTAAAGGCATTTTTACGGGCCTAATGGCCCGCGCTGCCAGATTTCCAGATGGTCGGCAAAGCCGGCTTCTTCCGGCCCTGTCGGGAAAATCACCAGCGGATACCCATCAAAACCGTCGCCCGTAACCTGGACGGCAACGTTGAAATGCAGGTACATAGCCACATCCTCAGCGACCATCTCATGCACCCAGGCATCGCCGTCGAAGCGGCAGTAATACAGATCGGCCAGATGAAAAGGAACATCTGCCGCGGGTGGGTTGGACAATCGGGAAAAGGTCGCGACCACGGGATTGCCGCCGGCCAGGGCTATCCCGGGCGTGTGGTAATAATGCTTGGCCACATCGTGCCCTCCGTCGGGGAGCGCGACGCTCATTACGTCCTCCGCGGTGAAGGACAACTCATCGTAGGTCGCATAGCGCAGAGTCGCGACGCTCGGCCAGCCGGCGGAGTGCAGGTCGTAATAAGCCAGATGAGCCTTGTCCCCTGCCCAGATTGCGCTAAGATTTCGGCCTGTATTGCTTAGCCCCGATCCGCCTTCATCCAGCACTGACGGAGCCCAACCTTCCGCTTCAGAATACTCGGCCATCCACAACTCACCTATGGAAGGGAATGGACTGCCCGGACTGTATTCCGACGCCCTTTCGTAGAAGACAAGGGGCACGTCACCTTCGCCGAAGTCCGCCAGCATCGCCCTAACATCCATTCCCTTATTCAGGTCGTTGTCCGGTTCTTCGAAGCTCCCCCATCCACCAACATCGTCCCAGAGGCGTGTCCAGAGCTCCACTTCTACGAATGATGGAGGTGGTGTTACTTCCTCCAGCAGTGCCTGGAGCCGCACATCCGCGCCGTAGGCCGAGGAGAACGCGGGCTCGACCGGAACGTCGGTAGTTGCCAACTCTGCGAGGCTCCACACGTCCTCGCCCGTCCTCTCGGCGTACCGGTAATGGTCGACATCCGCAAAGGAGATGACCGGTGCGCCCGAAGAATCAAAGCTGAGCTCCAGACACCGGGCCACAAAGCCCGCAGGCGAAGGAGTCCCCAGTATCGCGCTGTCTGCGGAGACGGTCGACCCGTCGTAGGTGAAGTAGTACAAATTGTCGTCTTCCTCCGCCGGACCTTCGGTGGCGTAAGCCGCGTGCAACTCCCCGTCCAGCCAGGCGGCACCGGTGTAGGTCAGCGCCGTATCGGCCGCCGCCGGCAGCTCATCCCCCAGCGTAAGCGTGGAATGAAGATTCCACGGGGGAGTTGCGCCTAGTATGTTTTCGTTCTGCTCCACATTGGGATCGTCCCAAAGCGGCCGGTCCGACGCCCTTATCCCGAAGTAATACCGGACACCGTCATCCAGCCCGGTCACGGTATACGAATGAGAAACTTCGCCCTGCCCTACAATATCGGCTATCCGGGGGGTGCCCCAAACGAGGTCTTCGTCCGTATCGTAATAGATGTGGTAATAGACCGGCGAGTAGAAATCGTCAGTTGCGTAGTCCCACTCCAGCGTGACCTCCCTGAAACCTGTGGTTGCCGCCCGAACACCTTCAACTCCATGCCACACCGGAGCCATTGTGTCCACCTGGGCTTCTAGACAGTAGAGCACCTCGTCAGTGGTAGCCACGTATACCCGATCTTCTATTAGTGCAGCACTGGTGAAGACAGCCGACCCGAGGTCAAGCTCCTGCTTGATGTTGCCGGCGAAGTCAAGGACGTAAAACTTACCGTCTTGAGCACCCACGAAGATACGGTTTGCCGAAGCCGCCGGCGAAGCAAAGACACGTCCGATGTCTTCTGTCTCCCAGATAAGCTCGCCCGTCACCAAGTCGTGTGCGGAGACCTTGCCCGTGCCGGTGCCCGGAAGATACGGGATGTTTACGCCCTGTCCGGCGATAACAAGTGTCCGTCCGTCATGCTCGACTACGACCGGTGCCCCCTGCACCCCGTAGTCGGTCTTATAGGTCGTGGCGATGGTCATGCTCTCCGCCGACAGGGCGTAGAAGGCGCTATCGCCAATCTCCGCCGTGTCCGCGCCTATGATGACCGCCTGCGGGGAGTCCGCTGGATAGAGCACGGGTACCGCGAAATGGATGTCGCCGAGATCGGGCGAACTCGTGAGCGCAAAGCCCGTTTCTATATTGAGCTTGTGGACGTAACCGTCCTCGCTGGCGATGTATATGTAGTAACCGTCGGTTACGGGACTGCTGCTGATTCGGCCGGTATCTATCGGCGTCGACCAGATTTCCTCCCCGCTTTCAAAATCGTAGGCGTAAACCACACCCTCATTGCTTCCGAAATAAACGATGCCGTCAACTATCAGAGCCGAGGACTGGACCGCGGTTTGGTTAACCAGGTCAAACTGGCGGATAACGGCACCGTCCGAGCGCGTAAGGCCGTAGAATTTCCCTTTGCCGCCGATGACCAGGTAGTCATCCCACAGTGCCGCGGTAGAAACCGACAGGAAATCCTCAAGCGGAGACGCGTAATCTTCTCCGCCACCGCCAGAGAACTGGTCAAACGCGTAAACCCGCCCGTCCACGGAGCCGATATACACCCGTTCATCGTCCAGCACCGGAGACGATTCGTTATAGCTGCCGGACGTTTTATATATGCAATGCCACAGCTCCGCCAGCGGCTCCCGCAGTTCTCCGTCCATTACGCCCGTGCGCTGCTCGTCCTTGTGCAAAAACGGCCAGGGCAGGTCGTTGGGCTCAAAAAGCTTCGGCGTCGCCGTAAGAACTAAGTCGTTTGGCGGGTCCTCGCGCAGGCCGTGCTCATCAAAAACCCGCACCATAAAGGCGTATTTTACGTTGTTGGTCAGTTCCGTGACCTCGACGCTGAAAGGGGCGGGCTGCGGAAGCGAGGAGTAGTCCACCTCCAGCGTTTCCGCCGTTTCGGGATTAACCGTTTCGCCCTCCTGATAGTAGACCACGAAGTAAAGCTCGTCGCCGTCCGGGTCGTAGGCGTCGCCGAAGGTCACGGTCACCCTTGCTTTGCCCGCCGTCGCGGAGTGAATCCCCGGGGCAAGCGACCACGCCGGAGGATGGTTCTCCCCACCCGTAAATTCCGCCTTCTCAATGTTTGATATCGGGCCCAAGTCACCATCTTCCAAATCCAGGGCGCGCACGGCAAAGGCGCACACTCCCGGGTCCATATCCCAGCTAAAGTCATACACGATGCGATGCTTGGGCGGATGGCCCTCAACGTAGAACTTCTCGCGCTTTATCGAAGGATACGGCGTCCCGGGATTGTCCGGGTCGGCATAAGGAGATACGCCGATGAAGTCGTCCGCCGTCACTTCGGTGCCAAGCGACGGTATCTCCAGCGCCATAACGTTGTAGCCGTCAATTCGCAAGCCGTAGTACATTGCTATGGGCGTGATATCTTCAATCGTGATTTTGCCGTCGGCGTTGCCGTCAACTAACTCCTCTTCCGGCGTAAGCTCTCTGGGAGGCATTCCCGAGCCCGCACCGTAGTGAATGGCCAGGGGGGTTATATCGGAAATCCCGACTTCGCCTCCGTTGTCGTAGTCGCCCGTGCTGCGCTCGGTCCAGGTTAGGCTTACCTGGGTGCCGTTGGCCGACGCTTCCAGATCGGTTACCGCTTCATCGAAGGTGTGCGCGGCGCTCTTTACCGCCAGCTCCCGACGCTCCGCTCCCAGAAAGACAAGCGTCCTTTCTACGGGATCGAGCGATGCATCCCGGGTATGCAATTTAAGCGCGAACTCCAGACCCTCTCCCGCGCGCGTAGTCGCGAGGGCAATGGGCACGACGCCCTTTAGCCTTCCGGGCAGCGCCAGCGTTAAGACCGAGGATGGCGCCGAGACCTTCAGGTCTGCGAACTGCGCTCCCATGGGAAGGCGTACGTAGAGGCACATTGCGTCGGGCGCTTCCGGGCGGGCGGTGATAGACAACGCGCCGTTTTCGGCGGTGACGCGCAGCGTGGAAAAAACACGGCTGTCATCCCGCAGCTCTTCGTCCAGGGCGTAGAGCATAAATTGGCCCGTTTCCAGCGGCTGCGCGGAGCGAAGCTTGCTCTCGTAATAGTCATCCAGGCTGGGCTTGGAACGAGCACGCGGAGCCGGATAAAAGCGGCCGTTTCCGCCGCATCCCGCCATAGCAACGAGGTGCGCCAGAAGCAAAAGCCCCAGTATCCAGCTAAACCTCATAGCGAGTGACCTCAATCCCCTCGTCCTTCAGCCATTTCATAAGTTCTGGAGAGCTGAGCGTCTCAAGCTCAAGTTCCCTCTCCTTGCGATACATCGTATGCCCTTCGGGCAACCCTTCAGAATATCCCGGATGGCACATCACCTCGGCAGTTGAAACCCCCGATTTGAGCGCGTCCCGTAGCATATTTTCCAGACGCTCCTGGCTTATGTTATTTTTCCCGAAAAAGCTATCAATAAACCGATCGGGGCGAGGCACTCCTGCCGCTGCGAGAAAATCCGACATCCAGGGGCTAATCGCTCTGACGGCCAGCCCTCGCTCCCTGGCAAGGCGCACCACAACGTCCAGCACTGAGGCGAATCCGTGTATGTGATGGTGCGAGTCCAGATGGTCCGGCGACAGGCCGTTCTCTTCCAGGCGGCCAATCTGCGCCCCCAGCTCCTCCCGCACCGCGCCGGCGGGCAGGACAGGCCCGCCTGCAGGTGAGAATACCAGTTTCTTTGAAAAGCCGCCGTGTTCGTCTAGAAAATCCCGAGGGAAAGGCGTGACCGGCGTTCCTTTGGTTAGATTGAGATGCGCCCCGACAGAAATGTCGGGCATCTTTGCCAGCCACGACAGCTCCTCATCCGTCACCATATTCGCCAGCACCGTGGTCGAGCGGACGACACCCTGCTGCATCGCCTTGATGATACCGCGAGATATTCGCGGATGAGAGCCAAAGTCATCAGCGTTGAAAACAACCCTCAAGATGACGCAAGCCCCTCCTTCTTGCTGCGCTCAACGTAGTCCCGCACGCGCTTCAGAAATTCGCGGCTCCAGGAAACGTCTTCTTCCGAGGGCGAATAGCCCGAAAACGCGGCCATCTCGTAGAGCACGATAAAGCGCGACAGGTCTTCTTTGCTGGCAATTAGGTAATCGGATAGCCGGCGCTTAAACTCCCTGCTCGTGTCGGAAGGCTCTCTTCCCAGCGAGGAGCCCGAAAGCAGGCGCGAAAGCTCCAGATAGGTCGCCACAATCTCGTTTTCCGGCACCAGCGCCCGTTCCTTTTGCGCCCTGCGCCTTAGAAATGAGATTCCGAACACGACTATTACGACCAGCCCCAATCCCAGCGGCAGCCACTGCCAGTAAGCAAGGACAAAGGGAACTGCGAGATTGTATAGTCCGGCGAAGAAAGCACCGATAGTCTCCCTCGCTCCGGCAGGGTCGATTACAAACAGGTTTTCCAGAAAGGTTGAAGTGTCGCGGAGGAATTCCCTGAATCGTCCGAAGCTGAATATGTCGCTGCTCGCCTGAGTCGGGTCAAACAGCACCCAACCCAGCCCGTCAAAATAAATCTCTACCCAAGCGTGTGCGTTGCGGTCACGGTAAATATACTTGTTGCCCACGATGGAATACCCGCCTGGCGCGTATCCCGTCACGACGCGCGCGGGAATATCGTTGGCGCGGCATAGGACAGCCATCGCTGATGCGAACTGCTGGCAAAAGCCGCTTCGGGAACTGAAGAGGAAATGGTCGGTCGCTTCCGTGTGCTCGCCGAGCGGCTCAAACTCCGTGTTATACATGAATTCGGCCGGATCTTTGAGATAGTCGTAGATCAGTCGCACTTTCTCGTGCTGTGTTGTCGCATCTGCAACCAGTTCGCGCGCGGCATCCAGAACCCTCTGCGGAACCGGCACGACATTATGCTCTGTGGCAGCTTCTAGCTCCGCCTCGTTCTCCACAAGGGGAAGCTGTGTGTATCTTGCGAGTATCTTCGGTGGCGCGCTCCCGAAGCTCTCCTCCATCTGCCGCTGCCGCACAACGGGAGCGAGCACTGTCACGCGGTAGGAGAACTTCCGGGGATGCCTCGGGAGTTGCGACCGGGGAATTGAGAAATCGTCCACCAACGGCGACGGATTGTAGGCGTCGCCCTCGGGCGCCCGCACAACGGTAATGTCCTCCAGCCTGACGGGCTGATATGAGCTGAAAAACACGTTCGGATGGTCCTTGAGAAACACGACTTCCTGCGTGAAGATGTGGTAATCTAGACCTTCGGCTTCATTTTGCGAATATATGTTCTTCTCTTCCACCTCAATGCCGCGCTTCTGCAGCTCGCGTTCGGCGTACTTGCGCGACGGGAAATCGATTAGCGGGAGCGTATAAAAGGCTACGTACTGGTAAGAGCGCATACCGGTCTCCGCCGCCCGCAAATGCTTGGTGGCCATGGGGGAGGGCTCCCACGCCTGTCCCGTGTACTGGTCAAATACCGCGCCCCGCAGGTACCCGCTGGAGGCGCTGCGCACTTCCAGTGCCGGGTCGTTGCTGAAATACAGCGTCGTGGGGCCGAACACCGACCGGTTGTATGCCAGATCGAACGTAGCGGAGAAACCGGATATAGCCAGCTCTCCCGGTCCCAGCGACAGCGGATCCTCTTCATTCCTGACCCTGAGGTCTTCCGCGGCCCGTTCCAGCGTGCTGGCCTGGGGGATGTAAAGCGCCGGCCGGTTAATGTTTACATAGTGGGGAATAAGCACGTAAATTACAACCGACACGACGATTATTCCCACCACCATCTTGATTATCAGGCTTCCTACGGCCACCGCGAACTGCGGCGCCAGTTCCGGGCTCAGGCGCTCGTCCCTGCCGACGTGCATTACGCGCTTTTCCAGCTCTAAGGCGTTGATGAAATAAAAGCCCGCGCCGCCGAAAATCAAAAACAGCGGCACGTAAACCATCATCAGCAGGTCGTAGCTTGTGGTTGCGGAGAAGATTATGAAGACAACACTGATTACCAGCATCTGGCGGTGCACGCGCAGATCAAACGTGATGAACGCAAGCAAAACGAGCAGAATCCCCAGCAATGTGCCCAGCGAGTTGCCGGCGGAAAGGAAGTCCTGCATCATCCGCCAGATATAGAACGCGACGAATATCAATCCCAGCACATCCACGGCGATTCTGGCGAGGGAGTGATAGCGCGGCTCCAGGTAATAGCTGAAGAGGAAACCTCCAACAATCACCACCGCCAGAACCATCTTCAGCGCGGGTGTATTGAGCCCCAGATCCAATATCTGCAGCCCGATAAGGCTGGCAATGCAGACGGACACGTGCAGGAAGAAGCGCTCCCTTTTTCTTCCCGCAACCGGCTGGTAGGCTAATAGGTGCATGGTTTATTTAACGAACCCCACCTTCTCAACGAAGGTTTCAAGCTGTTTGGCCAGGTCGTCGCCGTAGGCCAGCTCGAAAATCAAAAAGTTCTGGCCGAATCTTACGCGAGACCTGGGAGTTGCCCGGGGCATGCCCTGCCGGAAGCTGTCCAGGTCAAAGGTGATAACCGAAAGCAGGCGGTAGTTGAGCCTGAGGTTCGCCAGAAAGGCTGCCTCGCCGCCGGCAAGATGCGGAATAAATACTATAAGGTCTGAGCGCGAAGGAAGGTATCGCAGGATTTTACCCCCGAGTACCGCCAGGTCAAAGCGCTCTCCGGGCGTTATTTCGGCAAGCTGCATCGAAATGCGCTGGAAGTAGTCCGGGCCCATTCCCGAGCTGTGGCGCTCCCGGACGCCGTTCAGCTCCAGAAACGAGAAGTAGTAATGAGAGCGGCTGGTCTCGCGCGCCAGAGTGGAAATCAGCGTTATGGAGTATTCAAGCGGGTTGTTCTCTTCGTCCCTGCCCAGAGCGCTGCTGTCGTCGTTCACCAGCAGCGCGCTCAGCGTCGACGCGACGTTTCGCTCGAACTGCTTGGTGATTAAAGTTCCCAAGCGCGCCGTGCTCGCCCAGTGGACTTTGCGCAGCGGGTCTCCGCGCTGGTATTCGCGCACTCCCAGAAATTCGGTGGAGTTGCCCGCAAGCGGTATCGTGGAAAGCTCGTCCTTGGCCACGAGTGAAGCGCTTTTGAGGTAGTTAACCCGTGTTTCAAGCGGAGTGGGCATAACGAGCAGCTCGGTGCGCACGTCCAGCCGGCGCACGTGGCGGAAAAACCCGAAAGGGTCTCCCGAATAAAACAGAAACGGCCCGATCT
>JAOZQG010000108.1 GCA_029932365.1 bacterium
ATGTACGCGGTAATCGAAATCAAGGGAAAGCAGTACCGGGTGGAAGAGGGCGACCGGCTGGCCCTTCCGCGCTTCAAGGCGGAGGACGGCGCAAAGGTCGAGCCCGACCGGGTGCTGCTCGTTGGCGGCAAGAAGCTGAAAGTCGGCACGCCCGTGGTCAAGGGCGCCGCGGTGAAGCTCGTCGTTGAGGGCCAGACGCGCGGCCCCAAGATCCGCGGATTCAAGTACCGGCCTAAATCAGGCTGGAAGCGCTCCTGGGGCCACCGCGACGAGCAAACCGTGGTGCGCGTGGAGAAGATAAAGGCGTAAGAGGCTAATTATGGCACACAAAAAAGGACTCGGCAGCAGCCGCAACGGGCGTGACTCCAAAGGCCAGCGCCGAGGAGTGAAGGTCTTCGGCGGCCAGAAGGTAGTCAGCGGCAACATAATCGTGCGCCAGGTGGGCAACCGGGTTTACGCCGGCGACGGCGTGGGCCAGGGCCGCGATTTCACCCTGTTCGCCCGGCGTGACGGCGTGGTGCAGTTCGCCCGCAAGGGCAAGAGGCTGGTCTGCGCTGTGGTTGAAGCTTAGCCGCTTCTTCATTCCGCTTTTGGATCCCGCACTGGTCTATCCGCTAATTGCGTGCTAAAGTCATTGCAGCGGCAGTGAACTTTAATCCCGCGCGGCTCATCTAACTATGCGCAGGCTGAATAACAGGAGTGCGCATGCGTTTTTCACTATGGCTCTACCGCAGTAAGTGGTGGCTCATTTTCGCGGCTATCGTGGTAGCGGCGTTCGTCTATGGCGTGCGCGCCAATATGGACGGGCCTGGCGCGGCTGCGGAGATGGAATACACGGTTGAGCGCCGGGACATCGTCCGCGAGGAAACCGTCACCGGCTCGCTGGAATCCAAAAGCCAGATTGACGTGAAGGCCAAGGTCGGCGGGATACTCAAGGAGGTGACGGTGGACGAGGGCGATGCCGTCACCCGCGGCATGGTGCTGGCCCGCATTGAAGAAACCGACCTGCTCAAGGCGCTCAAGCAGGCCCAGGCCAGATACAACCTGGCGCTGGCGCAATACGATAAGCAAAAGAAGGGCGGCACCCGCGAGCAGGTGTCGAGCCTGGAAGCCCAGGTCAAGGACAACGAGGTGGAGATGGAGCTCGCCCGGGAGAACCTGAGCCGCATCCAGACGCTCTACGACAAAGGATACTCCTCGGACCAGGAGCTGGAAGACGCCAGGGGGCGCTTTGAGCGCGCAAAAGCGTCCTACGACGACAGCAAGCAGCGCCTGGAGTTCGCCAGGACCGGCGCCTCCCCTGAAGACCTGGCTATCGCCGAAGCCGAACTGAAGCAGTCCAGGCTGCTGCTGGAAATCGCGCAGGAAGACCTGCAGAACGCGACCATCCGCAGCGAGGTGGACGGCAAAGTGCTGGCGGTGGAGCTTGACCCCGGCGACACGGTGGTTCCGTCCGTGCAGGGGCGCGAGGGGAACGTGATTATGATCGTGGGCGACACCACCTCCATCCTCGTTGAGTGCGAAATCGGCGAGGACCTTATCGGCGTGCTTAGAGAGGGAATGGAAGTAGAGTTTGACCTGTCATTCATCAAGGATCGCAAGGTGCCTGGGAAGATTACCCGCATTTCGCACTTTGGCCGCCCCAACCAGAACGGCGTCGTGATGTTCCCCATGGAGATGGAGCTAACGGAAGACATCGGCGAACCGCGCCTGGGTAGCACGGCGAGAGGCAGGATCACAGTGGAGACCGCGGAAGACGTGCTATCGCTGCCGGTCGTGGCCATCTCCAGCCGGGGTGAGGAAAAAATAGCCAAAAAGGTGACCGGTAACGGCGCTACGGAAGAAATCGTTGTCGAGACGGGCATCTCCGACGGTCGCTTTGTGGAGATTAAATCCGGCCTCAACGAGGGCGACAGAGTTATGGGCGATTTCAGCGAGAATGAAAGCGGTTCCCCTGAACGCAGGGGCCGGAGGATCGTGGTCAAGGGATGAGGCGGCGTTAGCAGGCACCGATGCTTGAGCTCCTTAAACTGGCAATGGCGAGTTTGCTGAGCCAGCGCGCGCGCACCTTCCTTACAATGTTCGGGATAGTCTGGGGCATCGCGGCGGTAATCATCCTCGTTTCCATAGTGGGCGGCTTCAAGGCGCAAAACGATGAAATGTGGCTCGGTATGGGCATAGATAAAGTGCAATTGCGCTACTCGGACTCCTACGAGGTGGCTGGCACGCGCTATCCCCTTGTGGCCGACGCTGAAGATGCGGACTTCATCGTTGCTTACAGCGCGAACGTGCGCCGGGCAGGCGTTGAGCAGGAAGAATGGCGGCAGATGGAGGCGATTACTGGCGCATCTCATTCCGGGTCGGCCGAAGGCGATTGGTACGGTGTTATCGGTATGACGCCGCCCTTGCGTGAGCTGCGCGACCTCAAGGTGGAGCACGGGCGTTTCCTCTCGACTGTGGACTACGACCAGGCGAGCAAGGTCGTTGTTATCGGCAGTGAGGTCGCCGAGGGCTTGTGGGGCGAAGGCGTGGTGCCGGTGGGCGAGACACTGGGAATATCCGGTATTAACTTCACCGTTGTCGGGATTACGCCGGAAGACGCCGGACGCATGCGCTGGCGTGTGCTGATGCCCCTGCAGACGTATGAAACGAGTTTGGGGTTGCTGGGCCAGCGCGGGAACTTCAGCATAATGGTTGAGATGAAGGACCCGAAGCTGTACGACCAGACCGTGATCGAGATCAGGCGGATGCTCGCCGCCCGTCACGGCTTTGACCCCGGCGACGAGGATGCGATACGTTTTGAGGACTTCGCACGCTGGCGTGAGCGGGGGCAGGCGATGTTCCTGGCGATGTTCGTGGTCTTCTATTTCGTGGGTGTGATGACTCTGGCAATAGGCGCAGTCGGAGTGATGAACATACTTCTGGTCAGCGTACGCGAGCGGACCCGGGAGATTGGCCTGCGCAAGGCGCTGGGCGCGCCCCGCAGGTCGGTACTCGCCCAGTTCCTGCTGGAAGCGCTCATCCTGACCACTATCGGCGGCATCATCGGGATAGCGCTAGGGCTGGCCGCAGCGGGGATGCTGCGCGGCACGATGGGGGAAGTTGAGAATTTCCCCACGCCCGTAGTGACGATGACTTCAGTGTACGCGGCGGTTGCTGTGAACCTGGTCGTTGGGATACTTGCTGGAACCTATCCGGCGCGCCAGGCTGCGACGGTGGATCCCATCGTTGCCCTGAGGGCTGAATAGTGGTCACGTTTTCCGACTTGTTGAAACTGGTCTTCAGCAATTTGATGGCCCACCGCGGCCGCGCGGCGCTGACCATGTTCGGCATCGCCTGGGGAATCGCCACCTTGGTTTATCTCATCGCGATGGTCTCCGGCTTTCGCGAGCAGAACATCCGCCAGATGCAAAGCTTCGGCGTAAACATGCTGGTTCTGGACTACCAGCGGTACTACGACCTGGACGGCACTCTGATGCCGCTTGACCACGACATCACGGATGCAGCCTACATAGTGGAGAACTGCCCCTACGTAACGCGTGCGGTGCCGCGCGTGGAGAATTGGGCGCGTATGAGCGTGGGCGATAAGGAGCGCAGATTCCGCTTCATAGCCTCCACTCCGGATATCCAGCAGCAGATGGAAATCGAGCCTGCGCACGGGCGCTTCTTCAACTCCGTGGACTACGACTCCGCGAGCAAGGTCGCAGTGGTGGGCCACCGGGTGGCGGAGCATTTCTGGGGCGAGGGCGAAAACGCCGTGGGCGGGCAGATAACCGCTTCCGGCACGGTGTTTGACGTAATCGGCCAGGTGGGGCGGGTGCGCACCGGCAGCGACTGGAGCGTATACGTGCCGCTGAGCGTCTACGAGGGCATTTTCGGGCGCGTGGGCGAAGGCAACTCCGGCGCGCTCACCATTTACGCCACGCTCAATAACGTCGCCGACTTTGACAAAGGCTCGGTGATGGTGCGGCGGCTGCTCGCGGCCAAACACGGTTTCAGCCCGGACGACGAAAACGCCATCAGGTTGCGTGACTACTCCGAGTGGCGCGAGGAAGCGGCGAAGATATTTTTGATGTTCTTCGCGCTGTTTTACTCCATCGGGTTGATAACTCTCGCCATCGGCGCGGTGGGCGTGATGAACGTGATGCTCATCAGCGTCCAGGAGCGCACGCGCGAAATCGGGCTGCGCAAGGCGCTGGGAGCGACGCCGGGCAGCATCCTGCTGCAGTTCGTCCTGGAGGCGCTTCTGATAACGCTTATTGCGGGCTTCATCGGCTTGACCGTCGGATTGTTGCTGTCCGGAATAATGAGGCAGCTTCCGCTGCCCGACGAGTTCCCGCCGCCGGTGATTACCGCTGCCGCGATTTATGTGGCGGTGACGGTAAACGTGGTCGTGGGCATACTGGCGGGCGCCCTGCCGGCACGCCAGGCGGCGCGCCTGGACCCCATCGTGGCAATGCGCGCGGAGTAGACCGGGCGCATCGCCAGTTACATATTCAAAACCCAATTGGTCTGTCCCCAGGTCCGTCAGGGGGCGTAAATTGACTTTGCACAGGCGAGTTGCTAGACTGATTTTGGCTAAGGAAGGGGGTAATAATTGATGAATACCGGATATATCCCGATTGTTTTAGCGCTAGTTTTCGCGCTCGTTTTATACGCCTGCGGCGGAGGTGGCGGCGACGGCGCTCCGCTTCCCGGCGGCGCCGAGCACACACAGGAGCTTACGGTAGACCCCGAGGGCGACGCCACTATCACGCTGGAAAGCGGCGCGCGCATCCATTTCCCGTCGAGCTGCTTCAACATCTCGACGATAATCGTGTTTTCCGACACCATCGTGGGGCCGGAGCGCGAGGCTGACACGTATCCCGCAGGCACGCCTGGGCTCGTCTCATATCTCACCATCAATAATCCCGCGACCGAGGACAACCAGTTCCAGCGCGACGTGACGGTCACCTTCAACATCCGGGTGGGGGATCTCACCGACGGCACCGAATACTGGGTCTACCGCTACGACGACCTGGAGGGAAAGTGGCTGCGCTTCGGCACCGCCATCGCCACGGTGACCTCCGAGGGGACGCTGGCCACGGCGACGCTGCCCACCACCGGCATCGCCTACTACATCGGCTCCATCGGGCTGTTTGACGGCCTGCTGGCAGAGGGCGGCGCGCTGCCGGGGGACGCTGCGGGGATAGTTACCGGCGTCATCACCGACGCGGTTACCGAAGAGCCGGTGGAAGGCGTTGACGTGATGCTGTATCTCGTTGACGGCGGCGAGACACTTCCGCACGATTTCCTCAACGGCGAAGCCGACCCGGACAATCCCAACAACCACAATCTGACCTACACCGAAGCCGACGGGCGCTACGAGATAAGGTTCGCCGAATCCGACATCGGGCCGGGGATGGTTTACCTTTTGCGCCTGGCGCAGATATGCGGCGAGTACGAGGAGGCCGAAACCGGCACCTTCACCGTCAGCGAAGGCGTCAACCCGGACAAGGACTTCGTGGTCACCCCGGCTGAGTAGGCGAAGCGTATCAGGCGGCAGATTAGGGGAAGTGAGGTATGCTTTTGCCTTGCTCAGCGGCTGCTTCGGCTCAGGCTAGACCTGGTCCCTTTCATCCTTTAGCAGCTACGGGACTAGTAATAAATGGCGAATTTAAGCACATTCCCTGGCCCTGGTCCGTAGCCGAGGTAGCTGATGGTCGGGTACCCGTTCACGACCTTGAGGGAGGGAAAGCCGAAAGGCGATTCGTCCACGATGACCG
>JAOZQG010000109.1 GCA_029932365.1 bacterium
GCGATTTCGTGGACGCGCGCTTCCGGTGCGTTGTGCCGCGCAAGGCCGACCTGATGCTGCTGTCCGCAGGTGGGCATCCGCGCGACATCAGCCTTTACCAGGCGCACAAGGCGCTCAAGCACGCGGAAGCCGCGCTTTCCAGGCAGGGCCGCATCCTGTTCTTTGCAAAATGCCCCGGGGGAATGGGCCATCCGCATTTTGAGCAGTGGCGTGAGCTTGATTTCGCCGCAACGGTCAGCCTGCTCAGGCAAAGCTACCTGCCCATCGGGCATATCGCGCTGTCGTTGAGAACGCTTGATAAGCGCTTTGACCTGAACCTGGTTTCGGAGCTGGATGCGGCCGAGGCTGAAGAGTGGGGTTTTGAGCCAATTGCGCCGGAAAAAGCGTCGCTGAAAGCCGCGTGGATGCTGGCACGGGCGGATTCCCCCGTGGTGGTGACTCACGGTTCCTCGGTGCTGCTATCCGCTGGACAATAGCGGACTGCGCCGATAGAATGTAGCCTCGCTCAGATTGGGGTGTCGTCTAATGGTAGGACAGTGGACTCTGGATCCATTAATTGGGGTTCGAATCCCTGCACCCCAGTATCAAGCTCATCCCCCGAAAGCATCTGCCCGCCCCGCGCTCCCACCTGAATCTAGGCGCGCATCATGTGCGTGGCGCAAAAAAAATGCCGGCGCAAATCTCGCACCGGCCAGAGGTTCGGTTCGTATCCGCGTCCAGTATAACGGCGAAGGCGGGGGCGCGTCAACCGGTTCACCGATGCGCGGGCGTGTGCTAACATACCCCCATCGCCCGCACCCGCGGGCGCCACTGAGGGAGGGATCACATGGAAGCTACCCGCGCGCAATGGGGAAGCCGTTTCGGGTTTCTGCTCGCGTCCATCGGCTCGGCCGTCGGGCTGGGAAACATCTGGCGCTTCAACTACCTGGCGTACAAGTGGGGCGGCGGCACCTTCATCCTGGTCTACATTTTCGCCATACTCACCGCCGCGCTGCCCATACTCATTTTGGAGTACGGGCTGGGGCACCGTTTTCGCCGCGTGGCGCCGCTGGCCTTTCGCAAAATCGCCAAACCGCTGGAGGTCATCGGCTGGCTGCCCGCGGTGCAGATGTTCTTCATCGTGGTGTATTACTGCGTGATACTCGCGTGGGTGCTTAACTATTTGTTTTTCTCGCCGCGCCTGGCGTGGGGCGAGGACACCAACAACTTCTTCTTCACCCACTTTTTGCAGCTTTCAGATTCGGTGTGGAGCCTGGAAGTCATCGTGCCGGTGATACTGCTCACGCTGTTCGTCGTGTGGTTCCTCAACTGGGTGGTCATCATCCGCGGGCTGAAGCGCGGCATGGAGTTTTACGCGAAACTCCTTATGCCGATACTGGTGCTGCTCGCGATAATCCTCATCATCCGCGGGGTGACGCTGCCCGGCTCGCTGCAGGGCATCCAGGCTTACCTTACGCCGCACTGGGAAAAGCTGGGGCAGCCGAGATTGTGGGTGGACGCCTTCAGCCAGGTGTTCTTCAGCATCAGCGCGGGCTTCGGCATCATGATAGCCTTCGCCTCGTTTCTGCCCCCGCGCACCAACGTCGTCAGCGCGGGTCTTACGGTGGCGCTCGCCAATTCGGGCTTCTTCGAGATAATTTTGGGCTTCGGCAGCTTCGGCACGCTGGGCTACCTCGCTATGAAGACGGGCAAGCCGATGGATGAGGTTGTGACCAGCGGCATCGGCTTCGCCTTCGTGGTGTTCCCCGAGGCGCTGAGCCAGCTTCCGTTCGCGCCCTGGCTGTTCGCGATATTCTTCTTCCTGACGCTGTTCATCGCGGGATTCACCAGCTCGCTATCGCTGGTTGAAGCGGTGGTCGCCACGTTCTGGGACAAGTTCCGCGCGGCGCGCACGCGCATCGTCACCGCGGTGTGCCTTAGCGCGTTCGTAATCGGGCTGGTGCTGGCCACCCGCGGCGGGCTCTACATCCTGGACATCGTGGACCACTACATCACGGCGTACGTGCTGCTTTTCGTGGGCGTGGCCGAATGCGTCATCGTCGGCTGGGTCTGGGGCGTGGACAAGCTCATCGCCCACCTCGACCGCCAGCCGGGCCTGAAGCTGCGCTCGCTGTTCGGCACGGTGGTGACCTACATAGTGCCGCTGATTATGCTGACCATCGCGTGGTTTCTCGGCCAGACAAATCTGCGGGGGGCGCTTTCCGACCTCGCGGCGTCGGGCGAGTCCGGCGGGCAATTGAGCCTGGCGTCGCACGTGGCGGCACTGTGGGTGCCGGCGCTGATAGTGGTGCTGGCGCTGGCGCTGTTCGGCTGGGGGCTGGCGTCGCCGGGCAACGCGGAATACGCCATACTGATAAAGTTCTGGATACCCGCGGTGCTGACGCTGATTTTCTACCAGGGGTGGTTCGGCGAATTCAAAACCGCCTACGAGGGCTATCCCTGGACGGCGCTGGTATTCTTCGGCGGCGGCGTGCTGCTGCACATCATCACCCTGGGCTTCCTCCTCGCCCGCTCCCGCGGCCATCCCACCCTTGAATCCGACCTCGCCGAGGAGGAACAACAATTCACCGCCGGGCTGGAGATGGAGGGAGGGGGGTAGCTGTAAGTTAACTGTGGAGCAGTGAGGTGTCAGACAAGATGAATGAAGCCGATACAAAGGCGAAGCTCGTTGAGCCGAAGCTTCGTGATTCGGGCTGGAAGGAAGAATTCCTTAGTAGGGAGTACACCGTGTCAGCCGGACGCGTGCTCATCATAGGTGATAGGCACGAACGCCGAAAGCCTAGAAGGGCCGATTATGTTCTCAGATATCAAGGAACGTATCCTATTGCCATCGTTGAAGCGAAAGCCAAAGGATACGAAGCCTCTATGGGACTTCCACAGGCTAAAGACTATGCGGAGAAGCTAGATGTCCTATTCGCATACGCGACAAACGGTCTCGAGATAATCGAATTCGATTTCGATGCCAACAAACAAGCCTCGCTTCAGCGTTTTCCTACGCCAGAAGAGCTTTGGCAAAGGAGGCAACAGCATCTTGCCGAGATTGCATCAGATAGAATCCACGCTCTCACTGGTCCCTACTGTGACCAGCCCGGGGTAAACAAGCTGCGCTACTACCAGGAAGTTGCCGTTAATCGGTCGATCGAGAGAATACTCCGCGGACAGAAGAGGCTTCTTCTCGCCATGGCAACCGGAACTGGCAAGACAGACATCGCCTTTCAGATAGCCTGGAAGCTGTGGCAAGCCAAAGTGGTTCGTCGCGTTCTCTTCCTCGCGGACCGAATCTTCCTGCGTGACCAGGCGCATCAGCGCTTCAGTCCATTCGGAGATGCACGAGACGTCATTTCGGAAGGTAAGGTTCCAAAGACAAGGGACATCTACTTCAGCTTGTATCAGTCCCTCTATTCGCCCCATAAGGGCAGGCGCTTGTACGAGGAGTATCCACCTGATTTCTTCGACCTTCTCATCGTGGACGAATGCCATCGGTCAATCTACGGCGACTGGAAGGAGATATTCGACCACTTCCCAAACGCGATCCACCTCGGAATGACTGCAACACCCAAACGCACGGACAACATCGATACCTACAAGTACTTCGGCGAGCCGGTCTACTCATATAGTCTAGGTCAAGGAATCGAGGACGGGTATCTTGCGACGTATCAGGTGCACGCGGTCAGAACGAACGTCGACAAGGAAGGAGTGATACTGAGCGAAGCAAGGGCGCGGGGCGCCGACATCTTTGTGCCGCCGGAAGTGAACGAACAAGAGGTCTACCGGATGCCCGAGTTCGAGAAGAGAATTGAGCTACCCGACCGTTCAGAGACAATCGTCAAGCACCTTGCAGGCTTGCTGAGGAGATTCGGCGAAACCGAACGCACGATTGTCTATTGCGTTAGCCAAGCGCATGCACGGTATGTGGCTCGCTTGCTCCAAGACGAGTTCAGCAGCCTTGGATATTCTGACTATGCTGTTCCAATCATCTCAGAAGAGCCCGAAGGCCAGAGGCTTCTGGAGAAGTTCAAGGACTCGGACAAAGTGTCTCCAGTCGTCGCCACCACTGTCGACCTTCTCGCTACAGGCGTGGATGTACCCAGCGCGCGAAACATCGTGTTCATCAAATGCGTTGGTTCTCAAGTTGCCTTCAAGCAAATTGTGGGGCGTGGCTCCCGTATAGATGAAAGCAGGGACAAGTTCTGGTTCCGGGCAATCGACTATACAAACGCCACGCGGCTTTTCGACGATTGGGACAAGCCGCCTCAACCCCCACCACCACCCGAAGAGGGGCCGAGAGACCACTACTTGAACGTATTAGTCGTAGACGTTGGCAACCAAACGCCGATTGAGAATGTGAAGGTCGTAGTGCAGATTGCCGCCAATGAGCGAGATACACAGCGCACTGACGACGAAGGTAAGTTGTCGTTTAGGGACCTGCCAAATAAGGTCGTCGAGGTTTTCCTATCTGCAAAGGACTACCGAAACAGGCGCGTGAAACTCCAAACCCAACCCACAGAAGATGAAGAGGTAACGATAGAGCTGAGCCCGTATGATCCAGTTCGCGGAATGGTGTTGGTGAAGGGCATTTCGGTGAAAGTAGAAGACCAGAAGTATCTCGTGTTGGAGCACACTGGACAGCAACTGACGGTTCAGGAATACATAGACTACTCGCAGGGGGTCATTCTGAAGCGAGTCACCGACCCCACGACGCTGCGGAACATCTGGCTCGATGACGATAGACGCAAGGAGTTCATCGAAGCGCTTAAGAGCGAAAGCGTTCATCCCGAGGTTCTTCGAGCGATCCTCGACAGGTCGGACGCCGATGCTTTCGACATCGTTGTGAAGGTAGCGTTTGGACTCGAAGTCAGGGATAGGGACGACCGTGCTGATTCAATTGCGCAAAAGCACAAGGAGTTCATCGATGCGTTTGGACCCGATGCTAGGGAGGTGATTCTACACCTGATAGACAAGTACAGAATCGGCGGAGTGGAGGACCTTTCACCGGAGGTATTCAGAGTCTATCCGTTTTCTGAGATGGGTTTTACACCCGGCGTAGTTAAGCGGTTCGGTAGTGAAGACCAGTTGACGCAAGCAATCAACCACCTGAAGAAGTTGCTCTACGAGGATGGAGGTGAAGCCGCGTGAACAAGGAATCCTTGTCCAACACAATCTGGAAAGCCTGCGACATTATGCGCCGGGATGACGGCACTTCCGGCGTCATGGAGTATATGGAGCAGCTTTCTTGGATGCTCTTCCTGAAATGGCTCGACGCTTATCAAGAGGACGATGAAACGAGAGCCAGACTTGGTCACCGCGAGCCTACTCCGCTGCTTGAAGAAAGGCATCGGTGGCGCACGTGGGCTCACGCGGATTGGTCAGGTGACGAGATAGTCAACTATGTGGATACCGAGCTTTTCCCGTATCTCAGAGAGCTTCGCGGTTCAACTGAAAGAGACATCATCCGCACCATCTTCACCGAGCTTCCCGGCAACAGAATGAAGTCGCCCTATAACCTCCGCGATGTCATTGCAATCGTTGACCAGATTGACTTCCTCAACACGGATGATATTCACACGGTGAGCCACATCTACGAGGATCTTCTGAGGAAGCTCGGTAGCGAGAACAGACTCGCTGGCGAGTTTTACACTCCGCGTCCGGTCATCCGCTTTATCGTGGACGCGATTGACCCGAAGATAGGCGAAACGGTCTACGACCCGGCGTGTGGTTCCTGCGGATTCCTTG
>JAOZQG010000110.1 GCA_029932365.1 bacterium
AGCATCCCCGGGGAAAACGCCAACGGCGTGTACTCCGCCAACGAGTACCTCACGCGGGTGAACCTGATGGAAGCGTGGGACTTCCCCAACGCCGACACGCCGGTATTCGTGGGCAAAAACGTGGTCACCACCGGCGCAGGCAACACGGCGATGGACTCGGCACGGGTCTCGCTCAGGATGCCGGGCGTGGAGAAAAGCTACATCGTCTACCGGCGCACGCGTAATGAAGCACCCGCGCGAAGCGAAGAGATCGAGCACGCCGAGCAGGAAGGCGTGATTTTCAAGTACCTCACGCAGCCCATAGAAATCCTGCGCGACGACAAAAACTGGATTACCGGAATGCGGTGCATAAAGATGGAGCTGGGTGAGCCGGACGAAAGCGGACGCAGGCGCCCCGTGCCGATACCCGACAGCGAGTTTGAGATTGAATGCGACACGCTGCTGGTGGCCATCGGCCAGCGCCCCAATCCCATCGCCATGCGCTCCATCCCCGGGCTGGAGATTTCCAAGTGGGGAACGATAATGGTGGACGAAGAAACGATGATGACCAGCGTGCCCGGCGTGTTCGCCGGCGGGGACGCCACCGTTGGCTCGTCAACGGTGATTATGGCGGTGGGTCACGGCAAAAAAGGCGCCCGCGCCATCGACGCCTACCTCACCGAGCAGCGCGGCAAGTCCGGCAAGTAATCCCGTCCCTCTCCCGCGATTCGGCTGCCAGCTTTCAGTCGTCGGTCGTCAGTTGCGCGAAACGCGGATTGCCCGCAGGTTCGCGCAAAAGAAAGCTCCCCGGGAGTGCGCGGTGTTTACCCGCCTGCGGAGGACTGACCAGCGCCGACGCTAAACCGCCGGGCCAGTCAGTCCAGCCTGCTCTGTCAGGAGTTCCACCCCGCTACCTGCCGCTTGTCTTATCAGCCCGGCGTGCTCGGTGGGGATTTTTCTTTTACAGGGCCTCCCGCGGAGCGCGGCGTGGCGCGCCGCAAAAGGCGGGGTTCACCCCGGGAGTTCTCCCCGAAGGCGGTGAGCCACCCGCCCCACAACGCATTCTCCAGCAACCTATATTTGCCCGACGTGACGGGGCCAAAAACCAACAACGGGCCGCTTCACCGCGGCGGCGCCGATGCGCGATGCTATAATTCATTCCTCGGCGCAGCGCCAATGGCGAAATTTTCACAACCAAGCGAACTGATGGACGAAATCGTGTCGCTCACCAAGCGGCGCGGCTTCATCTACCCCAGCGCGGAAATCTACAGCGGGCTTTCGGGCTTCTGGGACTACGGGCCGCTGGGCGTGGAGTTGCGCGAGAACATCCGCGGCGCCTGGTGGCAGCATACGGTGCGCAACCGCGAGGACGTGGTGGGGCTGGATTCGGCCATCATCACGCATCCGGCCGTGTGGGACGCCAGCGGGCACCTGGCGCATTTTTCCGACGAGATGGTGGACTGCAAGAAATGCCGGAAGCGCTTCAAGGCCGACGAGCTTGCCGGGGGGAAGTGCCCCGCGTGCGGCGCAAGCGAGTTCACCCAGCCGCGCAAGTTCCACCTGATGATGAAAACCTTCGTCGGCGCGGCGGAGACCGAATCCAACGTGGCGTATCTGCGCCCGGAGACGTGCCAGCCGATATTCACCGACTTCGACCTCATTCGCGGCAGCGCGCGGGCGAAGGTGCCCTTCGGCATCGCCCAGATCGGCAAGGCCTTCCGCAACGAGATAAACCCGCGCAACTTCACGGCGCGCTCGCGCGAGTTTTCGCAGATGGAGCTGGAGTTTTTCTGCCGCCCGGAAAGCGCCGACGAGTGGTTTATCCACTGGAAGGATTACCGGCGGGAGTGGTACGAAAAAATCGGCTTCCGCGGCGAAAACCTGCGCTTCCGCGAGCACGGCGAAAAAGAGCTGGCGCACTACGCCAAGACCGCAACCGACATCGAATACAACTTCCCCTTCGGCTGGATGGAGTTTGAGGGAATCCACAACCGCACGGACTTCGACCTGCGCCAGCACCAGAAGGCTTCGGGCAAGCGCCTGGAGTACTTTGACGAGGAGACGAAGGAAAGCTTCACCCCCTACGTCATCGAGACCAGCGCGGGGCTGGACCGGATAATGCTGGCCTTGCTGTGCGACGCGTACTTCGTGGACGAGGCCCCCACCGGCCCCGAAGCGCGCGAGGGCGGACGGGCCGAAGAGGAAAAGCGCGTCGTTATGCGGTTCAACCCGCTGCTGGCACCGGTGAAGGCGGCGGTGCTGCCGCTCAGGCGCAAGCTCGCCGGGGAAGCGCGCAGAATCTACGAGGAGCTGCGCCGGTTCTTCGCCTGCGACTACGACGAAACCGGAAGCATCGGCAAGCGCTACCGGCGGCAGGACGAGGTGGGAACGCCCTGGGGCGTGACTTTTGACTTCGAATCGCTGGAGGATAAAAAGGTCACGGTGCGCGACCGTGATACACTGGTGCAGGAGCGCGTGGAAATTTCGCAACTGCGCCGCTTCCTGCAGGATAAACTGGAAGCTTATTTCATTTAGAGGAGGTGTAACGCTGTGAAGAGATTCTGGGGATACTTGCTGGGCGCGCTGCTGGTACTGCCCCTGCTGCTGGCTCTCCCCGCATGCAAATCGGCCGAGAAGGGCGCGGAGAAGGTCACCGGCGTGGCCGAGAAGATGAAGCAGGGCACCGCCGGCGAAGCCCTTGAAGAGCTGGAAAATGGCGAAGACGAGGGCGGAGCCCAACCGCCCGAAAAGGAAGAAGAACAACTGTGGTAATCGCGCACTAGCGCCGGGAGGTAAACGATGGATATCAATCTAACCGTAAGCGCCGCCGACCTGCAAAAGGCCAAAGGCGGGGTGCTCGCCGTGCTCATTGACGACGACCTGAGATACGCGCTGACCAGGCGCAACCCGCTGCGTCCCGAAGCCGAGCGCTGGCTGAAGGGCGCGCAGGAAAAGCGCATCTGGGACTACACGTTCGGCGCCGCCGAGGGCGTAAACTTTGAGTTCGTCGCCTTTATGCCGCTTCGGCTGGGATTCTTCCAGGACGAGGACGACCAGGTGCGCACCGCGGCGGCGAAAGCCCTGGATTTTGCCCGCAAGCACCACATCGACAGCATCGCCTTCATCCTGGAGCCCAAGCCGGGCCTGCGCATTGTGGACAAGATTGTGCAGGGCGTGATGCTGGGCGCCTACGAATACACCGAGTTCAAGGATTCGATTTACCCCATCAAGACGATGAAGGTGGAGCTTCTCGTCGCGCCGGGCGCGGAGCCGGAGGCGGAAAAAATCGCGCACGAGCGCCGCATTGTCTGCGAGGCGGCGAACCACGCGCGCGACATCGTCAACCGCCCGGGAAGCTCGCTGGTGCCCGAAGGCATCGCGGCGCACGCTGCCAAAGTCGCTAAGAAGCACGGGATGGAGTTTACGCTGCTGCGCAAAAACGACCTGAAGAAGGGCGGCCATGTGGGGCTGCTCAACGTGGGCGCGGGCAGCGCGCATCCGCCCGTGATGTTCGCCCTGAACTATCGGGGCGCGCGGCGAAAAAAGGTGGATCTGGCGCTCATCGGCAAGGGCGTGAGCTTCGACACCGGCGGCATCTCGCTGAAGCCCTGGAGCAATATGTGGGAGATGAAGGGCGACATGGCGGGCTGCGCCGCGGTCATCCACACGATGGAGGCCATCGCGTCCCTGGGCCTGAAGCAAAACGTGGTGGGCATCGTCCCCAGCGCGGAGAACCGCCCCGACGCCAAAGCGTATTTGCCGGGCGACATCATAAGCTACAAAAACGGCGTGAGCGTGGAGGTGCACTCCACCGACGCCGAAGGCCGGCTGATACTGGCCGACGCGCTGCTGTGGGCGCAGGACAAGTTCGAGGCCAAAACCATCGTGGACGTGGCCACGCTCACCGGCGCCTGCCTGCGCGCGCTGGGCCTGAACTACACGGGGCTGATGTGCAACGACGAAAAGCTCGCCGCGCGGCTGGAAAAAAGCGGCGCCAGCGTGGGCGAGAAAACCTGGCGCCTGCCGCTGCCGGTGGAATACGACGAGCTTTTGCTTTCGCCGGTCGCCAAGATCAAAAACATCGGCGGCCCCTACGCCGGCGCCAGCACCGCGGGGCTTTTCCTGCAGCGCTTCGTCGGCGAAGGCGTGAGCTGGGCGCACCTGGACATCGCGGGGACATCGGATTACGACAAGAAGCAGCGCTACTTCCTGCAGGCGGGCGCAACCGGTGTGATGGTGCAGACGCTGACGGACCTTGTGGGCAGGATGTAGCTAGATCAGCTTCCATCCCCGCCGGTCACGCGATTCGCGTGATAGCGGCCAAGTATCAGCTATCAGTCGCCGGCAAGAGTAAAGCCAAAAGGCACAGGGCCTTGTCGCCCGCCGCCTGGACAGCTTGCCCGCCGGAATGGAGAGGCGGCGCTACGCGCTGTTGGTTTTCGGCGGCTTGGAAGTTTACCAGCCCGTCCGGCTGGCCGCCGCTCCCGTCTGACGCTGAAGGACTGACGCTTGCCCGCCGTGCTTTTTGCGATGGCGGGACCGATCACTGCTTGCCCCCGCCGCACGTGCCCAGCATCCAAACGGCGCCAACCACCGCCCGCAAGACCACCACTGTAAGTCTCGCCGACATATCCGCCCCTCCCTTCACGCTTCATTCTCAGCGGTGCCGCACGAGGCGGCAAGCAACACGACCGTTACGACCAGCCCAGGACACAGCGCCCTAAAGGTGCCTGCCCCCGCTGCCATTTGTTGCCTTACCCATAATACTTGCCCTCCTGAGTCATAAGATTAGATACTGCACTACGCTGCTGTTGTAACACATTCTCTAAGCCCGTGGGTCGACAAGCGTGCGGGGCCGGCATATAAGTAGAGCTTGGCCGCTGAATAGGGTATTATTGAAAGCGTTTCGTGAGAGGGGGATTATGAAGATACTCGCATTCGCCGGAAGCCTGCGTAAAGCTTCGTGGAACAAGAAGCTTTTGCGCTTCGCCGCAGAAATCCTGCGCGGCATGGGGCATGAGGTCGAGGAATACGACCTAAGCGAGCTGCCGATGATGAACGAGGACATGGAAACGCGCGGCCCGCCGCCGATTGTCGGCAAGTTCCGCGACGCGGTTGCCGCTGCCGACGCGCTTTTGATATCCACGCCCGAATACAACCACTCGGTTTCCGGGCCCACGAAGAACGCAATTGACTGGCTGAGCCGCCCGCCAAACAACGTGCTTGCGGGCAAAGTCGCGGCGATTATGGGCGCCACTACCGGCGTTGACGGCACGGTTCACGCCCAGCGCGAGCTTCGCTGGATACTGGCGCGGCTGGCGTGTCTGGTGCTGCCCTGGCCCTGGGTGCTTCTGCGCTTCGCCGAAAAGCGGTTCGACAACGAGGGCAAGCTTACCGACGATAAGCTCGCCGAAACCGTGGAGACTTTGGTGCAGTCACTGGTGGACACCGCCGGAAAGCTGAAGTAGGGGCGATTCTTCGTGTGGGGCGGGGATTTATCCCCGCCGCTCTTCTTGTTGGCTGTATAACGGCGGCCATACCCTCCGGCACCTACGGCGTTGCGGGCAAGAGTGGCCGCCCTACAACGGGCACAGCATGCTGTGCCCCTACAATCCAACAACCAACAACCAGCAACCAACAACCGGTGCCTTCCGCCCCGCGGAAGTAGCCCTACTTCCCGCGCGAGCTTAGCAGGTTCTTGAAGCGGGGAAATTCTTCGAG
>JAOZQG010000111.1 GCA_029932365.1 bacterium
CGAATTTCGGTTATCCTTCCCTTAAAATCGTCAGCGGCTGCCCCGCCATCAGCTATTTTGGGAGTTTATAGCAGTTCAAGTTCGCCACTTATTACTAAGCCAAAGCCTTAGTCGCAGCTTCTGATTTGCGCTCCTTCAATCGGGGGGCAGGCGCGGGTATAATAGAAGCAACCAAACCCAAAAGGGGAAACTATGCTCGTTCGCATTGTACTGACGACGCTGCTTGTGGCGGCTCTGCTGAGCCTGCAGGCGCTGGCAGGGCCGGTGCGGGTGCACGACAACCAGCTCATCGTGAAAATGGCGGCCGGGCGCCAGGTCTCGGCCCTGGAAACGCGGGGCGCAAAATCAGTGAGCCACGTGCGCAGCCTGCCGCTTTCCTACGACACATACGAAATCGTGCGCGTGCCTGAGGGGGAGGACCCCTTTGAGTTCTCGCGGCAACTTGAAGCTTCGGGGCTGGTGGAGTTCGCCTACCCCAATGTCGTCAAGACCGTAACTTCGCTGGCGGAGCTGGAAGCGGGCCCGGCGTTTATCCCCAACGACACATACCTGCTCAACCCCTTCTCGTCCTTTGCGGACGCGTGGGAGAATCCGCGCGCCTGCCAGTGGGGGCTTTTGTGGACCAACGCGCCGCTGGCGTGGAACTACACCACGGGCAGAAGCAACGTCATCGTGGCGATGATTGATACGGGCCTGAAATTCGGGCATCCGGAGCTAATAGGCCGGTTGTGGGTGAACGCAGACGAGATAGCGGCCAACGGGATAGACGACGACGGCAATGGCTGGGTGGACGACGTTAACGGCTACGACTTCGCCACCTATGACGTTGACCAACAGACCGGCGGCGACCCCGATCCCACCGACACGCAGTCGGATAGTGACGCCCACGGCACCCAGACTGCGGGCATCATCGGCGCAGCCTCCAACAATGGGCAGGGCATCGCCGGTATTGCGGGAGGCGGCAAAGGCGGCGAAACCGGTGTCAGGCTAATGATACTGCGCGTGGGCACGAACCTTAATATCACGGTTGACGCCGAGATTGCCGCGCTGGACTACGCCGTGCAGAACGGCGCCAGGATAATCAATATGAGCTTTGGTGGGGAATCAGGCGGGACGCCGGAAGCCAACGCCGTCGCGCGCGCCTGGGACGCTGGAGCGCTGCTGGTCGCCGCTTCGGGCAACTATCCACACGGCAACCAAAGCGGCATCGATCTGCCGGCGGGCTTTGACGAGGTTATCTGCGTCGGCGCAACGACCATCTTCCCCAGCCGCACGGTATTGCCCGGCACTCCGATTGTCGATGAAACGCTCGCCGACTACAGCAAGGTCGGGCCAGAGATGGAACTTGCCGCGCCCGGAACCCACATTATCACGCTTCTGGGCTCGTCCGGCTACACCACCGACACCGACGTGCAATTTAAGGGCACCAGCGCCGCCACTCCGATCGTCTCCGGCTTTGCCGCACTGCTGGCAAGCTGCTTTCCGGAAAAATCCAACCAGGAGCTGCGCTCCATTATGCGCCAGTCAGTGGTGGACCTGGGAACGCCCGGCTTCGATGAAGATTACGGATACGGGCGCATAGATATGGCAAAGGCGTTACGCGAGAACGAACCGGCGGAGCCCGAGCTTGTGGGCGACGTCAACGGTAATAACAAAGTTGAAGACAGCGACGTTGAGGCGCTGGAAAATCTCTACGGTGTCCGAAAAGGAATGCCGAACTACAGCCCGCTTGCGGACACCAATAAGGACGATGTCATTGATGAGCTGGATATCTTTCTCATCGGGCTGAACTGGGGCAAGACGCAAGACGACCTCTAGCCGCTAATCTACGGCCGTGCTAGTGCCCAATACTCGGGACCCGGTTACGCTCCATCCTCTAAAAGCGCGGCTTCCGCGGAGCAAGGGCGAGGCTCTGCCACCCGCCACCGGTGCTGGTCCCACATGACCGGACGCGCGCCATTTGGAGAGGTAAGGGATTAGGGATTAGGGGTGAGGGATTAGGGGTTGGAGGATAGGATTCCCCTGTAGGTAGGCCGGGCTTCGGCCTGAGTTCAGACTTCGGTGAGCTCAGCCGAACCGCCGAACGGCTAACCAGCCCCGCTCTTCCGCTTGCG
The DNA here is from genome assembly GCA_029932365.1 of bacterium. GTDB lineage: Bacteria > 4484-113 > 4484-113 > 4484-113 > 4484-113 > JAGGTK01. Next base: position 2,115 of record JAOZQG010000111.1, read on the forward strand.
GGACTGTGATCCCGCGTTACGCGGGATTGCCCGGGGGATTGTCAGCCAGCGCCTTCTTCCGGCGCATACTTCAGCTCATTTGAAAGCGCTCCATCAACGCCTTCCAGGCAGGGATGCGCCGCAAGCTCCGCCAGGGCTTCTTCGAGCAACGGATTATTTGCCGGCTGGGAAGTTTACCCGCCTAAATGGCGAGCCGGCGGATACCCAGGATGAGGGAGGGCCGGCGCTACCCGGTGTTTTGGCTGAACGTCGCTGGAGGACTGACGCTTGCCCGCCGTAGCCTTGGCGTTGGCGGGACTGCTGACTGACGACTGCTTGCCCCCGCCGGCGCAACACCATTGTTGGCATTTCTCTGCGAGAACGGCAAATAGATGCACCTTGCATGCTTCCGGGCATAATCGTCCTGCAGAATTTCGCCTATACGGCTCTTTGTGCTTTGACTTCCAGCCTTCAGCAAGAGAGGATGCGGGTAGGGGCAATGCGCGATCTTATGTCATGCAGGAAGCTGAGAGCTGGTAGGTGGCAGTCTTGATGACAAATGACAACTGACTGCTGGCTGCTAAGCTTATCACCCCTCCACATCCGGTTCCACGGGCCTCAGGCGCATTCTTCGGCGGAAGGAGGCTTCCTCCACGGCGATTTCCACGAACGCGTCCTCCAGCAGCGCGGCGTAGATTCGCTGCGCCAGCGAAAGACTCACGCCCGGAACTTGTGCGATTTCGTCCACGCCCGCCTCGCGCATCTTCTCCAGCGAGCCGAACTGCTTCAGCAGCCGCTTGCGCCGCACCGGCCCCACGCCGCGAATCTCGTCCAGCAGCGAATGCACTGCCGCCTTCTGCCGCCGCGCGCGATGCTGCTTCAGGCAGAACCGGTGCGCCTCGTCGCGCACGGCAATCAGCAGCGAAAGCCCCGGATTCGTTTCGTCGAGCTTCACTTCGCGAAAAGCGCCGTTTTGCCTGGTGAACAGCGTTTCCTCGCGCTTGGCGAGCGCGGCGATGCGCAATAGCTCAAGGCTGTCGCGCTGCTCGGTGGAAAACGACAAATCCTGCGCCAGCTCGTCGCGCACGGAAAGCACGCTGGAAAGCTGCCCTTTGCCGCCGTCCAGCAGTATCAAATCGGGCGCTTCCGCCCACTTGTCGTCGGTGAGCATCCGCAGCAGCCTTCGGCGCAGCACCTCGCGCATCATGGCGAAGTCGTCCGGCGTCTGCTTCAGTTTGATGTTGAACAGCCGGTAGCTCGCGGGCTGAGGCCGACCGTCAACGAACACGACCATAGCGCCCGAGGCCTGCCGCCCCTGGATGTTGGAGATATCGTAGCCTTCGATGCGCCTTGGCGGGCGCTCCAGGCTGAGCGTTTCTGCGATGATGCGCGCCGCGTTGCCCGGCTCGCGAGATTTCGGCGCCAGCACGAGACGCGCGCGCAGGCGCTCCGCAGCGTTGGTCGCGGCAAGCTCCCCCAGTTCGCGCTTGCGCCCGCGCTTAGGCACAATTAGCTTCACCGCGCTGCCCTTCTTTTCATTGATAAAGCGCGTGAGCAGCTCCCATTCGGCGGGCATAAACGGCAGTATGATTTCCGGCGGCACGTTCGTCGGGTGGAAGTAGTAGAGCTTCACAAAGTCCGCGAGCAGCTCTTCGCGCGTGCGCTCGGCCTCGTTTGCCAGCGAGAATTCGCGGTCGCCGATGAGCCGACCGTCGCGCACCTGCAACAGCAGCACCATCAGCGCGTCGCCGCTTGCGGCGAAGCCCAGCGCGTCCGCGTCCACGTCGCGGTCGGCGACGACGTGAGACTTGTGTATCACTTTTTCCAGCGAGCGCAGTAAATCGCGGTAGCGCGCCGCCTGCTCGTAGCGCAACTGCTCCGACGCCAGCCGCATCCGCTGGTTCAGCTCAGCCTGCACCTCGCTGAAATGCCCGCTGTAAAACTTCGCCAGCGCATCGCACTGCGCCTGGTAATCCTCGGCTTTCACATATCCCACGCACGGCGCGTTGCACAGCTTCAGGTGGTAGTCCAGGCACGGCTTGGGGTAGCGTCTCTTGCCGTCAATTTCCAGATTGCAGGTACGCACGTTGAACAGCCCGGCGACGAATTTGAGTGTGGAGCGCACAGCGCGAACGTTGGTGAACGGCCCCCAGTACTCGCCGCCATCCGCGACCCATATCCGCGTCAGCAGTATGCGCGGGAACTTTTCGCGCGTGAGCTTCACGTAGGGAAACGACTTGTCGTCCTTGAGCATCACGTTGTAATGCGGCTTGAACTGCTTGACCAGGTTCGCTTCCAGCACCAGCGCGTCGTATTCGCTGTCGGTGACGATGAAGCTTAGGTCCTGCGCTTTGCTCATCAGCCGGCGCACCATCGCTGCGCGGCTGTCGGTCTGCGAAACGTACTGGCGCACGCGGTCCTGCAGGTCAACCGCCTTGCCGATATAAAGCGGCCGGCCATTTTCGTCCTTGAATTCGTAGACGCCCGGCGCGTGCGGCACGGAGCGCAAAATGCTCTCCCAGCGCTTCCTCACACCGCTATTCTACCCGACGCGTGCTATCATTCAGCGATGCACGAGGCTTACCTATCGCTGGGAGCGAACCTGGGCGACCGCGAGGCGGCGCTGCGCGGCGCGATAGACGAGCTGGGGGAGCTTGAGCACACCGAAGTCTCCGCCGTAAGCGCCTTTTACGAAACCAGCCCCGTTGGATTTAGCTCAGACAAGCTATTCCTCAACTGCGCGGTGAAGCTGCGCACGAGCCTTCCGCCGCCAAAGCTTCTGGAGGAGTGCCAGCGCATCGAGCGCGAATTCGGCCGCGAAAGCGATGCGGGCAGGGGGGGGCAAGCACGCGATCGAACGCTGGATATTGACATCATTCTCTACGGGCAGCTTACGCTGCTCACTCCCGATCTTGTCATCCCGCATCCGGAGGCCACCAATCGGCTGTTCGTGCTGGTGCCGCTTTCCGAAATCGAAGCGGGCCTCGTTATCAACGGACGCGCCATTGAGGAATGGATAGAGCTCGCGTGCGCCGAGCACCCGGAGCAGGAGGTTCGCCGCTATCCCGGCGGCTAGGCAGCTAAAGGTTGGGAACTTAGGTTACCTGTCCGATGTTCCGTCTGCCTGTAACGCGCGGCTGCTTAAAACGTATGGGTTGTTTTATAATATACGCGTAGCTTATTATAAATATAAGGACTAAGAGGTTAAGGCAAATGATAAAGACAAATCATAGTAGCGGAGGGGCAGACGCCTTTAGTGTGCTGTGTCTTGCCCTAGTGGTAATGGTCGTGTGGCTTGCAGCCTCGTGCGGCAACTCCGAGAGCAGCCCGCCGATGGTTTCGTGGCCGCCTGAGCCGGTCGGTTAGCGGAGGGAGCGTCGTGATAATCAACAGCATTATTCGCAGCGCAGGCATCGTCCTAATCGCAATTGC
>JAOZQG010000003.1:0-2779 GCA_029932365.1 bacterium
GGGACGGATTACAACGCGGAGGTGCTGCGATGACGAAGAATGCTAGCCTTCCGCGGGCTTTGAAGTCGCTTGTGGATGAGCGCCTTGCTGCGCAGCAAAGGCGCGTCAGGGGAATGGAAAGCGAGCTGAAGCCAAGCTCGGCCTACTTCGGCGGCCCCGGCGGCGGCGACGACTTCGAGCTCGGGGGAGTGAGCAGCCTTTCGGTTCCCGGGGAAAGCGGCCTCGAGGGTGATGTTGACCTAGCCGGCGGCGAAGGCATTGTTGCCAGCCAAGCCGGCGACACCATCACGCTTGCCGCTCCGCGCCTGAAGTACTGCGCGAATCCGCGCACGCCGCTCGCCTTAACGACCGCGTCGTCACTGGCCGGAAACAGCATATATCTTCACCCGATAGAACTGCCCGGCAGCATGCAAATGGCGTCGTTCTACCTTCAAGTGGAAAAGGACGGTAGTCCCGACGACCAGGCCGCGCTTATCGAGGCTGCGGTATACAAGCGCAACGCTAATGGTGATGGGTTCATACGCGAATCTCATTTCGGCACGCCTTCGTTCGATGATTTCGTCCGTTTGGCGGCGGGGAATGTTTACAGGTATGACCTGGATTCCGGCGCGCTCCTGCCGATGGGGCAGCATTTCCTAGCGTTTCTCTACAAGTATGCTGGAGCGGACGGTTACCGGATTGGTGTGTGCGAGGCTCCCGGTGCCCATTATCCGGGCTCCGGTACCTACCAAAGCGGGAGCGCATCGGAGCTTCCCGCAGTCCTACCTGATTCAGACCTTAGTGTTGAGTGTACTGCTATAGTCTGGACAGAACTCAAAGCTGACTAGAAATAAACGAAAAGGAGGAGAATATGGACCTTAAGCGAATTAGCAAGAAGATACTTGCGTTTGTGCTTAATCTGCTGTTTGCGATTTACGAGGTGGAATCGGAGCTGGTAATGACCATAGTCGCCGAGGTACGAGGCGAGGGGTTAACCGGCGAAGAGGCCCGGCACGAAGCGTTCAGGCGCTTTCGCGAGCGTTACAAAGACGAACTGCGAGATAGCTTGCTCAATCTTTTGATTGAAGCGGCGGTTGTAATCGGCAAGCCTTAGCTATGGAGCACTGGCCGACCATCATTGGGAATCTGGGTGTGGGCGGAGGCCTTGCGTTTTTCTTCGCCTGGTACCTGGTGCGGCTGGTTATTCCCTCGCTGACGAGGGAAAACGGGCAGCAGCGGCAGGCGTTCCTCGACGAACTGAAGGAGCAAAGGCGCGAGTTCATCGCAGCACTTCGTGAGTTGAAGGAGAGCGGCGAGCGGTCGGCGAAGTGTGTGTCCGGGGAACTTTCGGGCTTGAGCGCGGTTATCCAGCGCAATAACGACCTGCTGGTGCGTTTCGATCGCGGGCGTAAGGCCAACGAAAGGTGAATGAATGCGGATTGTCGATGTTCGTGATGAACTCGCGCGTAGCCGTTCGCGGAAGTATGCAACAAGGCACCTGCGTAGCATTGAGCAGCTTGTGGTACACCATTCGGGAACGCGTGGCGGTACACCGAAGGACTTCGCCTGGTATCATGTCCACACGCGGGGATGGCCCGGGATCGGCTACCACTACGTAATCTCTCCCGACGGAGTCGTATTCAAAACCAATGCGCTTTCAACCATAAGCTACCATGCGCGAGGAGCGAACCTGGCAGGCGTTGGTATATGCCTGGTGGGTGACTTCAACCGGTCTGCCCCTGCTGATGCCCAGATGTCGTCGCTGACGGAGTTGCTCCGCCTGCTGCTCCGTTACTACCCAAAGGCGCGGGTTGTGCTGGATCGTGAAGTGCCGGGCTCGCGCACTAGCTGTCCCGGAATGAATTTCCCGGTGGAGAGGCTTCCGCGCTAGATAGGTGGGAGCCTTAATCGCTTGAGCAAGTTGTTTACGTGCTCTTGCGGCATCTTCCAGCCTGAATAAGGTCCGCCGGAAAATCCATGGTAGTCGCTGCCGCCAGTGACGGCGAGGCCGCGTGACCTGGCGAGGTCCAGAAGCTCATCCTGCATTTCCTCCTGTCCCTTGTAAAATATCTCAATGCCATCGATGTCGGCCGAGAGCGCCGCTTCGCGAACATCCGAAGATTTTATTTTACCCGGATGAGCGACCACCGCCAGTGCGCCGTGTCGTCTTGCCCACGTAATTCCCTCGGAAAAAGGCATCGGTGGTGGCAGATACGCTCTGCCGCCGGGACCGTATATTTCCTCCTCAAAATAATCGAACCAGCGCCTTACGCTGCCGGTGAGCAAGCCCAATCCTGACCAGAAGGGACGATGCATCAGGTAGTCCCAGACGAAATGCACGACCATTACAGGGTCCGGCTCAGCTCTTCGCCGCAGTCGCTCGAAATCGAAGTTGTAGCCCTCCTTGCGCAGCCGCTCGCACATTCTTACCTGCAATTCATTTCGCTGCTGCTTAATCTGCTCGAGACCGCGTGCGAGCTCCTCATCAATGCTCAGGCCCATAGCCAGAACGTGGACCTCTTCGCCGGTGCCGGCTTCGAGCCAGGTTGTCAGCTCGAGCGCCGGAATCGTGGCGATGCCCAGTCGGTGCGCTTCTACAAAAAACTTTAGGCCGCCCCCGAAAGTATCGTGGTCTGTTAGCGCTGCCACGCGAACGCCCTGGCTGTGAAGCAGGCGCGCCAGTTTGGCGGGGCTATAACGTCCGTCTGAATGCGTTGAATGAAGGTGCAGGTCGCAGCCTATGTCAGCCATATCGGTGCGCCAATTATATCAGCGCGGCCAGGATAGGACATCGACGATG
>JAOZQG010000003.1:2789-9480 GCA_029932365.1 bacterium
ACCAGTGCGACCAGCAGGGCTATAGCTGCGCCGGGATCAAAAGGCGCTCTTCGCAGATAATGAGTTGCCGAACGGACCATAGGTGGACGTTCGGCCCATCGTCTTTCAAGGTTCGCCTTCCACTCACGCATAAACCGCTCGTTTTCTTCACTGCGCCCGGGCATCAGCATATATAGGTGGTAGGCGGTGGCAAATACTGCGCCGAACACAAAAACCGTGACCAAGGCGGGGATGAAGAAGCCTATCAAGAGGAAGCCGAAAAAGAGCGCGAAGAACGTGGCGAACCAGGCGATTACTATTCTTGGTTCGAAGAATATCATACGCACTACCTCTAAGCTATTATACCGTCTCGAGGTTTTTGCTGGCGTACTGGCGTACGAACTCCTTCGCCTCATCGGCGTTCTGCACCTTGCCCTCAACCTGTGCTTCCAGCAGCGCTTCTTTTAATAGCCCAATTTTTGGCCCTTCCGGCAAGCCTGTAACCGCCATTATTGCGTCGCCGTCGAGCAGCGGAACGGGCTCCACCACTTCCGCGCCGAAGTAATGGTGCCAGAGTATCGCATTAACCACTTCTTCATGCTTTTCTAGAAACTCCTCTCCGGCGTCGGGGCCGCGGGTCGCTCTGGCGTCCGCCAGGGCGTGCAGGCAACTCATTACCGTCGCGTCGCCGAGCTTGCGCCGGTAACGGTAAATGAGTTTAGCCGGCAGTTGCGGCTCGTTGCAGTAGAAGCCCACCCGAAGGTGTTCTTCGATAAGCAGTAGTAGCAAGTCTTTTTCCCTGTTGGAAAAGCGTAGCCTATCGAGTATCGGTTGGGCGATCTCGCGGCCCGCGCGCTGGTGCCCGTAAAAAGTGAGCTTGCCGTCGTCCTGAGTTTGCGCGGTTTGCGGCTTGCCCAGGTCGTGGAACAGCAGCGCCAGCTTGGTCAAAGCGGCACGCGTGGCGGGAGGAGCTACAATCTGGCGCATATCCGAAAGCGCCTTTTCGCGGACATCGTCGGCCAGCCCATCTCCCGTGGCGAGAATATGCTCCAGCTCCCGCACGGCCTCCAGCGTGTGTGCCAGAACCGGCAGATGATGGAAGCCGTTCTGTGCGCAATGGCGCATCGGCTCAATTTCAGGGAAAAGCGCCGTCAGCGCACCTGATTCGTCCATCGAAACCAGGCCGGAATGAGCACCGGGGCACCTTAGCATTAGCATCAGCTCTTCCCGGATTCTCTCGCCAGCTGGTTGCTTTATCGTCTCTGCGTGCAAGCTGAGCAAGGTGGCCGTCACATCCTCAATCTCAAATCCTAGCTGGGCCGACAGTCTGTATGCGCGAAGAATACGGAGAGGGTCTTCCAGCAGGTTGCGTTCGCTAATTGCGACGATTCGACGGTGTTCCAGGTCACCCAGCCCGCTCGTGGGGTCAATCAGCGCTTTGGCTATGTCGTCGTCGGAGAAGCGCTCGAAGGGAAGCCCAATAGCATTAAGCGTGAAATCGCGGCGCAGAAGGTCCTGCTCCCAGCTCGGATTCGCGAGATGCGTTATATCGAGCGTTCCGTGGAACAGCGCCATCCGAAGCGTTTGGAAACGGTCTCCAAGAGAGAAGACCTTTTCGCCGAGGGCTTCAGTTATCGCCGCAACACCTGATTCGAATTCCTTTCCCAGTACTATATCCACATCGGTCGGCGTATGACCGAGCAGCGCATCGCGGATGCAGCCGCCTACGAGGATAGCGTCCAGACCGAGCTGGCTGATAGGCAAAATTATCGGATGGTGACGGAGGACGCGCGATAAATTCGCAAAATCGAGCACGGGCTGATATTAGCATAAGGCGCTAAGTTCCCGGCGGGGGTGGGCGGCTGTCCCGGCGGAATTCGCGGGACTATTTGCCCGTTGAGCGAAGCCCGCCTAATGTCGGCCATTTATGTGCCGGGGAAAAGCGGCGTTCCGCGACGTTCGGTTCCCAGTCCACGGACTTCTTCGCGGAGCGGCTCGCGTTCTATCGGATCTACTCCCACGTAGGCGGCGTAAAATCCTTCAGCGATTACTTGAGTCTCGCCGTAAATGCGGTAATACATGAAGTACGTATCCTTGCGTGGAAATTTAGTTTGCTTCCGTTCGGGTATTTGGCGCCAGAGTTCGTCTATGACGCTGTCTTCCTTGATCAGCTGGAAGTAGCCGTTCCCCGCGGAAAATTCCTTATGCCAGGGCTCAAATATGCGGTTTGATACCGGGCTCGTGTACTCGCACATCCATCTCTGGAGCCAGCTTTGCCACTCGGAGCTTGTCATATCACTGCGTGGGTTTAACAGGTAGCGCATATCGTAGTAGTCCACAAACAATTGGTCTATTCGCTCTATCGTGGTCTTGCTGCGGTTCTTCCAGTAGTTCCGCATTAATGCGGCGAAGACCGTAAAGAGCGTGTCGCTTTCCCAATACTGAAGGTCGTCTTCCGGGAGAATGTTGAAGGGGTAGTAGCGCTTTAACAGCAGCCTTTCTTTTTTAGTGAGTGAATCGTACGCCTTACATCGCCTGCAAAACTTTACGCCGGGAATCCGGACTTTGCCTATGTATGTGGGGGGACCTTGAGTTCGAGTATAGATGCTTATAATCGCTGCTTGGAGTCTTTCTTTGTATTCTTCTTCAGACCACCAGTGCTTTCGTTCAAGCTTCTTAGGGATAAATTCCTCGGCTGTAAGGCACTTGTCCCAGAAATCCTCCGGCATCTCAAACGACTGCATAATTTTGGCCACGGCTGCCCTGGCCTGCTCATCACTCAGCGATCGGGCGTAGAGGGGTTTGTCGTGGTACCAGGGGCGCTCCTTCTTGACCTGAACGGGTCCTACGTCAACTATCGGAAGGTGGTCGAGACGATTAGCATCACTGCATGAGCCGACAAGAACGCCCAGCAGTGCCGTAAGCGTCAGAAAACACTTTGACTTCATGGTTTCCCACCTCGCGTTGGCAATGGGCCTTGGCTATCAATCATTATACTGCAAAATGAGTTTCAGAGTAGAGGGCGCTCGATGAGTGTTAGAATTATCTTGAAATATGGTCGGGACCGCCAGACTACTGGAAGTGCGGGGTCTTGCTAAGCACTTCCACTTAGCGCGCCGCCATGGTTTGTTTTCGCGCCGGGTTATGCTCAAGGCCGTGGACGGTGTGAGCCTGTCGCTCGGCCGCAGGGAAGTTGTGGGTCTCGTGGGTGAGTCCGGTTGCGGGAAGACAACGACCGGGAAGATGATCGCCGGCCTATTAACCCCGACAAAGGGCGAGATATTCTTCAAAGGCGAAAATACTGCGGATTTTGCTCCAAGGCAGAAGCGTATGTTTCGTCTTCAAATACAGATGGTATTCCAGGATGCTATGTCTTCACTAAATCCCCGCATGAAAATCGGAGCCATACTTCAGGAACCGCTTATAATAAACCGTATAGGCGACACACGAGAGCGGCGTGAGCGTCTTGCGGAGATACTAAGTGAGATCGGTCTGCCGCCTGATTCAGCGGGGCGGTATCCTCACGAATTCTCGGGTGGTCAAAGGCAGCGCATCGGCATCGGGCGCGCTTTAATGCTTCGGCCCGATTTGGTTGTTGCCGACGAGCCGGTATCCGCGCTTGACGTTTCTATCCAGGCGCAAATTATTAACCTGCTTTTAAGGCTGCGCGACTCTTACAAACTTGCAATGCTCCTTATTGCGCACGACCTATCAGTGGTGCGTGCGGTGTGTGATAGAGTAGCTATAATGTACCTGGGTCGCATTGTTGAAACAGGAAATACTGAAAGCGTTTTTGCCCGTCCACTGCACCCCTATACACAGGCGCTGCTATCTGCCGTGCCGGTGCCGGACCCAGCTATAAAACTGTCAGCACCGCCCATTGATGAGGAGGTTGCTTGGTCAACGAGCCCGACCGATGGCTGTCGCTTCGCTGATCGATGCCCCGAGGCTGTTGCGATATGCCATAAAGCCGAGCCGAAACTCATATCTGACAGTAGCGATCCGGCGCACGCCGTCGCCTGCTTTTTATGCAATAATAAGAGCGACGCTTATGAGTGAGATCCACGAAAGAAACCGACCTCTTCGGCTAGCAGTCAATGTCGCCCTAATTGTCGCCTACATTGTTGTAGCAGTATGGCAGCTGGCCTTAATGGCAGCCGAAGATCGACGGATTAGCACTCTAGACGAGCAAATGCCGATTCTCGAGCACGATGTCGCTGTAAAAGAGCAGCAGTTTCTCACGGAACAGACCTTGCTGGAGATGACGCGAAAAGAACTGACCGCACAGGAAGCCGTGGAGAAATCTCAGGAACTTCAAGAGATGCGGGAAAGCCTGGAGGGAAGCCGGGAACAGCTGGCAGCCAAGCAGGAGGAGCGCAGTGACCTGCAGCAGCGTAAGCGCAACCACAACCTCGTGTTGATAGTCGGCATAATGGTGCTGGCAGTGTTGCTCTGGGTGAATTGGATGATAAATTACTGAAGCGCTTTGGCTTCGTCCAGCCGCTTCAAGACCGCGGACACAAAGCGAGGCGCGAAGCCGGCTCGCTTGATTTTGCTGGGTGTTAGTTTCTTCTCGGTGCGAAGATAGAGGATCTTGTCGATTTCCTGTATAACCTCACGGGGTTCCGAGCCTTCAGCGGGATTGCGCCAGAGCTCAAAACTCGGTTGGCGTATGCGGATCTGCTCAGGAAGCTCTATGTAATTGGCAATCTCAAAGATATATGTCTTGTAGAGCTCCGCCATAGGCTGGGGCACCGGCGCGAAGGTGCCGCAGAGCAGGCCCAGTCCCAGCAGTTTTTCGGTACGATTTAGCGCGGACAGATGAACCATACTTTCCTGTTCTGCAATGTCCAGCACCAACATCATCCTCAGCCGGTCCATAATTTGGAATCTCCGTAGCGCAGCCTCCTCGCCGTGAAAGGGAACTCTCAGCATCTCGGCCAGCGTCTCTACGGGCGCTGTTATGTCGATCATGCGCATGCGAATCCGCAGATGCCGCGCCAGTATCGCGCCGTCTTTAACCTGAAGTTCCTCGCTGTACGATTGGGTAAGTTGCAGGCCGTAGACGTTGTCATTGCCTATCGCGCGGCAGCAAATATCGGCGAGCACCGATGTGTCTATGCCTCCGGATATGCTTAGCAGTACTTTCCCTTTGCGGCTTGCGCGGACGGCCGATTTAATCTTGGATGCCAGAGACTGCATGGCACGTGATATGTTAATCCGGGGCAGTTCTGGCGTTTCCTTGGTGCGGACAGCCATATTCTCGCCCGATTCCACTGCGGGCAGCCGAATTGTAGCACAATCCCGCCGTAAAGCGAAATAGTGAAAACATTGAAAAGCTCAGAGCAGCCGAGTGCAATCTCCAGTTAAACGATTGGACGAGATAAGTAACGTTCAATCAACTCGCGGGCCGCCTTTTCTGCCGCGTTGTCGTCGGGCAGTTCGCCGTCAATCTTGCGCCACCAGAGCTCCTCCTGCACCTTGCCCACTAGGGGGCCGGCTGGCAGGCCCATGCTGATAAGTCGTTCACCCGGAAGGACGGTACGGCTTGGCGATAGCTCGCGCAGATGTTTCATCAGGTTGGACCTAAGCGGTTCGGTGTTCTTCTCCAGATAGCTATTGAACGCTATGAACAAGAGCGTCTTTCGCGCGTATTCTTGGCAGACGCGGTAGATACGTGAAGGGCTGAAGCCAGCATGATTCATCCGTGCCGCCACCTCGTCAAACTTTTCGCGGGCTTCCAGCATACTCTCAGCAAGGCGTTTGTGAACACCCAGGCGTTTCAACACGTCCCACAGCGCCTCAATACGGACGCTTACCAGCGACCAGGAGAGCCGCACCAGCCACGGGGGTACCATGTCCTGTTCCAGCAGTTCCTCCTGGTTGCGGATGCCTAATTCCAGGACTTCCGTATCGGATCCCGATACGGTAGGAAGTTGATTCCATTCGGGGTGCAGCGCGCTTAGCAGGTTGCTCGTGTGCATTGCCCAGAGAATGCCGAACCAGAAATCCTCGTTGAGAATACACTCCAGCTCGTAGCGCACTCTCTCCGGACTAACCTGGTCGATGTAGCTTTCCTCAATGCCCTGGAGGAGAAGTAGCGAAGTTTCTTCGTCGATCTTATAGTTCAGGCGAACGCTATATCTGATGGCGCGAATCATCCGTGTAGGGTCCTCGAAAAACGAAAGCGGCTTAAGCACGCGCAGCGTCTTGTTGAAGATATCCCCGACGCCTCCCGTTGGGTCGTAGAGGACGCCGAAGTCGTCTTTGCTGATTGATATGGCGATTGCATTAAACGAATAATCCCGCCTGAGAAGGTCTTCGTAAATCTCGGCTTCACCGATCACCTCCGGCAGCTTGCCGGGTATCGGGTATTCCTCGCGGCGGCACATCGCTATGTCAATGCTGTAGCCGGTTTCCTTTATCCACTTGGCTGTACGAAAGCGGTCGTTGCGTATGAGAGCCCCGCCGTACTCATCGGCGAGGGCTTCCGCGAGCGCTATTGCGTCTCCTTCCACGGCGATGTCAATGTCAAAGACGAAGTGCTGCAATTTATCTGTGGATATCTGGTTGACGAAGGCTCGCATTACTTCACGCGCACCACCGCCGACCAGGTACGCTTTCACTTCCATGCTTCCCGCAAGCCTGCTGACCTGGTCGATAATCCTGAGCGCGTAGGAGATAACGTTCTGCTTCTGAATACATACCTCGG
>JAOZQG010000003.1:9490-51353 GCA_029932365.1 bacterium
GACGGGAGGTTCGTTTCGATAAACGCTGGAAGCTTAGTGAAATCCCAACGCGGCATCGGCGCGATTATATCAGAGGCTTAGTTTATCGACGGTCGCAGTGATTGTGCGTAAGGCGAAACGCGCGTTACCTGAAGAATGCTCTGGCGGCGGTATAATGAGTGTTGGATGATTTAGCGCTACGGTATCGTGCGCACTTCAATATGAGGACTAATTCTCATGTCTGTTAGATTCCTCAGCGGCTGGATACTGCTAATCTCGCTGCTTGCAGCTTTTGTCGCCTGCGGCAAATCCTCACATAAGAGCCCGGGCGTCCTTCCCGCATTGTCGGAAGGCGCTCCCGTATCCGGCGAAGTTTCGCGGCTTGACAATCATGGTTTCGGCACGGAAGGCTTCGTCCCGGGAGTGGACTACTATCCCGACAGGTTTGTTGTCGGTTTCACAGGTAGCGCCAAGCGCACAAGCGGCTCGCCCGCGCAGGTTGACTACAATCCCAGCTCAAGGCTGTATGCCAATGCGAGCCTGGCGTCGCTGGCGCGGGAGATTCGCGACCGCTACGATGTGACGCTGGACAAGGAAGCCTACGTTCGCGGGGTGAACTTCGCAAGCTACAAAACAAAAGACGGCTCGTGCGCCAAAAGCGTAATGGAGCGGATTCAGGCGGATTACGCCGACGCTATCGAATATATTGAATACGACGGGATTCGCTACCTGCAGTACGTCCCCAACGATCCCGATTATCCAGATAACCTCTGGGGCATGGTGAAGATTAACGCCGAAGACGCGTGGGATACCGAGAAAGGCGACAGCGAAGTATTGGTCTGTGTTATCGACACCGGCGTGCGCTATTCCGGCGATACCGAGAGCGATGCGCCCGACCACGAGGATCTAGCTGATAATTACCTGCACCCGCCTGACCACTGGCCCGACGAGCAGTTCGATATTTACGATGAGGACAACGTGCCGGAGGACGCACACGGCCACGGATCTCATTGCTCTGGCACTATTGGCGCTGTGGGTGATAACAGCAAGGGCGTCGTCGGCGTCGCCTACGAGGTAACAATGGTGATGATCCGCGTGTTCGGGCCCAGCGGTGGTTGTCCTGATAGCTGGGTAGCCACGGCGGTTGAGCTGGCGACGGAGATAGAATCCGATGTCATCAGCATGAGCCTGGGAGGCACCTTCCCCAACCTGGCGACGAAGGAAGCTTGCGAAGACGCTTACGACGAGGGTATCTTTCTTGCTGTGGCCGCTGCCAACTCCAACACAGACAAGCCCTACTACCCCGGCTATTACGAGGTCAACTGTTGCGTCGGCGCTACTACCAGCACCGACAGCCGGGCTAGCTTCAGCAACTACGGGCAGTGGGTGGACATTGCCGCTCCTGGCGTTAGCATAAAGTCTTGTGGCTGCGCATCGACTTCAGCGTACATGAAGTGGGGCGGCACCAGCATGGCCACGCCCCACGTCGCAGGCGCGGCGGCCCTGCTCCTCAGCTATGACAACACGCTCACGGTGGACGAGCTGCGCTCGGCGCTGGAAAGCACGGGCGCGGATCTCAGCGATTCCCAGTGGGGCAACCCCGACATTGAGCGCCTTGATGTGGACGCGGCGCTGGATTTCGTAATCGGCGACGAATTCGGCGTTCCGCCCACGGTCAGCATTGACAGCCCCGACGGCACTTCTTCAGTCAGCGGCACCGTGACGATTGAAGCCAGCGCATCGGACAGCGATGGCTCGATACTGAAGGTGTTCTTCTATGCCGACGGCGCTCAACTGGGCACCGATGACAGCGAGCCATACACTTGCGATTGGGATACTACTAAGTATCTGAACAAGGCCTACACGCTGAAAGCCGTGGCGCTGGATAATCAGCATATGACCGATGAGGATACGGTTTCGGTTAACGTGTCCAACACGGTCCAGACTCCGAATTACTTTATTGACTTTGAAAGCGGCTCCACTGGCTGGTGGAGCACCAACGAGGACGGCTCCGGCTACTGGCAGCTCGTGGACGATGACGGCGCCAGCGGAACGCACAGCTTCCACCAGGGCGGCGCGGGTGGCGGCAACTACGGCTACCAAGATTTCGACCGCCTTTTCTCACCGGTCTTTGATCTGAGCGGGCTGGAAGCGGTGCGCCTGAAGTTTATGCACCACTACGCCTTCGCCAGCTACGACTACGGCTATGTTATGGTGAATGATGGCAGCCACGATTTTATCTTCTTGGACAGCTTCGGTCCCGGAACGCTCCCATCATGGACGCAAGAAACTTACAGCCTTAACGACTACATCGGCGAAAGCATCCAGGTAGTTTTCCTCTTCGAGGAATTCGGAGGAGGCTATGCCGCCGGCTGGTGGATTGACGATTTCGCGATTGAGAAGAAAACCGACCCCTGCGACATAGACATTACCTCGCCGGACGCGGATGCGGAGGTCAGTGGCACGGTGGATTTCGCCGCTGACGTAACCGACGACATTGAGGTTACGCTGGTGGAAATGTACATAGATGACGAGCTGAAGGCCGATTTCACCGACGATGGCCCCTACGAATACTCCTGGGTAACGACCGACTACCATGGCGGACTGCACAGCCTGAAGATTTACGCCGAGGACGAATGGCCAACCTCCAGCGAGGAGAGCATAAACGCAACGGTCAAGAACCACACAATCACTGGAGCCGATGTCACTTCGGGCATAGCTGGCGATACCGTAACTATAGAAGGCACGTATTTCATCGCTGATAGCGGCGACACTTACAGCGATTCTACGGATAAGCTTTACTTCAGTGGCGCGTCGGGCTGGTGCGAGGCGGCGGTGAATGACTGGCAGAAGGAAGAAATTGAAGTGATTGTGCCCGACGGCGCGGTTACCGGCCCGCTGATGGTGGATATAAACGGCGCCGAAGTTACGTCCGGCTTCGACTTCACCATGCTCCCGCATATAGACGCGCTCAATCCGGCCATCCAGGTTGTCGGCGGCGATATCACTGTCGAGGGCACTGGTTTCGGGGCGTCGGCCAACGAGGACAGCGTGGTGGACATCGGCGGTGTTGAAGCGGCCATCGTGTCGTGGAGCACAGAAGAAATCGAGATTACCATCCCCTCTGGGGTGACGCAGTCAGACCTGACAGTAACCGTAACCTCGGGGACGAGTAACGCCGTTGTCTTTACGCCGAAGCCGAATATCACCGGGCTTGACCCCGACCGTACCTGGCCGGGCAACGAGATAACCATTACCGGAACCAGCTTCGGGGATGACCAGGGCAGTAGCAATGTTACCTTCGCCGGCCCTGTTGAAGCCGGGGAACAGGACATTGTTAGCTGGAGCGAAACCGAGATTGTGGTGGTCTTGCCCGAGGATTCCGGACGGGGCGATGTGGTCGTAACGGTAAACGGCGTTGACTCCGAGGGTGAATTCCTTATAGTAATACTGCCCCCGCCCGATTTGGGCGATTTGCAGCAGTACTAAGATGTCGCTCCAGGCGGCGATTCCTCGCCGGGGCGGCGGAACCTTGAACGTAAGGGCTTTGCAGACTACACTCGTATTCGGGAGGACAGGCGGCGCAACATGATTCATTTGTGCGGTTCCGGAACTGGACGGATAAACAGAACCCGCATACGCCAAATCCTGCGGGTGCTGCTGGTTGTCAGCGCTTTGGCGCTCGTTGGCTGCGGCGGAAGCGGCAAATCCCCGCCCACGCTTGTTGATACTGCCGATATCGCAGATTCCACTAAGTCTGAACAGGCGGATGCGCAAAGCCAGGGGCAAGATGAGAGCAGCGAATATACCCATCTGGTGAAAGTGACGATGCGGCCGCAGGAGCCGTTGGAGGCCGGGCCGGGGCTGCCGTTGCCATCACCCTCGGAGGCTCTCGGGCTTCTGCCTGAAGCCAAAGCAGGCTCAACCATTGAGGAAGCACTGATACGCTCAGGTTCTTCCTACGAGGAAGCTTTGCCGCATAGCAGGATTTCGCGGGATGGCGACTATCTCGTATTCAATGCCGAACCCGGCGACGACAGGTCTGCGCTATCCTGCGAATTTTCGTTCGCCGCGTACCGTTTCTCAGTTGCGGATTACGACGGAAGTCAGACGATGGGATTTGATTGGGGACTCCCCCCGAGCGGATGAGGGATTGACCGGCCTGAGTTTCAGGTCGGCTTTGGAAATTTCTCTGACGATACGTGGGAATGGTACGAGGGGCCGCGCGACGACGTCCTGACGCTTGAGTCCTATGAGCCTTACACTGCGGCTGACGGCGATGTGCTGGCAGTGGTTGTGCTGGATGACACAATGGAGTTCACGCTCAAGCAACTGGCTGTGGGTGAATACGAAATCCGCGCCCTGGGCGATGAATGGTCAGGAAGTATCTCTGAAATCGACGCGCAGCGCTGGGCCTCTGCATCGGAAAGAGACGCGCAGCGCCGGGTTTCGGACCTGCCGGCGTCAGTTGACCTTACCAGCGGCTGCTCTCCGGTGAGAGACCAGGGAGGGATTGGCTCCTGCACCGCGTTCGCGGTCGGCCCCGGCGCCTACGATTACGAGCTGGGGAGCATCTACGCCTACTATGGCTGGGATTTCAGCAACGACTTCAACCTGTCCAGCCCGAAGTGGCTCTACCGCAAGACCGGGTCGGGCTGTGGCCCAACTTCAGGCCGAACTACCTGGAAAGTGGTGGATTTTCTGGAGACGGATGGCACATCCAGCGAAGAGAACTGTCCGTATACGAACGTATGCGGTAGCGACTGCACCAGCCAGGACGCATACGACGACGCGGAGCTTCTCCAGATTGACAGCTGGTCATTCGTATTCCGGTACTGGACCGAAGATGAAATAACTCCTATCAAAGATGTATTAGCCAATGAAGAGCGCGTGCTGGTGATGCGCACGAATGTGGATAATGGGATATTTGGCTACGAGCCTGGTGACGTATGGAACTACACAGGGCCTACAATTGGCGGGCATGCGATGTGCGTCGTTGGCTATGATGATTCCATAGAAGCGTTTAAGGTGCGCAATAGCTGGGGTGCTGACTGGGGCGATAACGGTTACCTGTGGATTGGCTACGAAACATTTTTGAATTACAGCGGCGCGCAGATTTACTGCTGCAAGATGGTGGATTCTTTCGACGAGGATGTTCGCCAGCGGTTCTTGCAGCCCCCGTCCATAACCATCACTGCGCCGTCGGATGGGGCCACGGTTTCGGGAACGACCGATTTCGCCGCGGACGTAACGGACAACACCGCAGTCGAGCTTGTTGAAATGTACATTGATGGTGAAATGGTGGCCGATTTCACCAGCGAGCCGTACGAGTACTCCTGGGACACGACCGACTATCACGGCGGCGCGCACACGCTAAAGGTCTACGCGGAGGATGACACTTCCGTGTGGTACGAGGAGCAGATAAGCGTTTATGTTGAAAATCACACGGTCACCGGTATCAATCCTGAATCCGAAATTACGGGAGCGACGGTCACCATTGAAGGAACCTGCTTCCTGGGTGGAGACGGCGATGCTTACAACGGTTCGACCGATAAGGTTTTCTTTAGCGGAGTTTCGGGCTGGAGCGTGGCAACGGTGACTGACTGGCAGGCGGAAGAAATCGAGGCGGTCGTTCCCGACGATGCGGTAACAGGTCCGGTCAAGGTGGACATTAACGGGGCGGAAGTCACCTCCAGCTTCGATTTTCCGGTTCTCCCGCACATAGACGCGCTGAATCCTCCCGCCCAGGAGATAGGAGCTAACATCATCATTGAGGGAACCGGCTTTGGCACATCGGCCAACGAGGACAGCTCCGTGGACATCGGCGGCTTGAAGCCGACGATTATATCTTGGGCCAACACTGAAGTTGAGATAACCATCCCATCCGGTGTCACTAAATCGGACCTAACTGTTACCGTGACGGCGGGGACGAGTAACGCAGTTGTCTTCAAGCCCAAGCCGAACATCACAGGGATTGATCCTGATCGGGTATGGCCGGGCAGGTGTATAACGATTACGGGAGTCAGTTTCGGCGACGAAGCAGGTGACAGCACGGTTACTTTTGCGGGGCCGGCTCAGCCGAAAGTGGAGCAGCCCGCAGAATGGAGTGATTCGGAAATAGTTGTAGAGGTGCCGGAAGGCGCGAAGCGGGGCGACGTGGTGGTGACCGTTGACGGCGTTGATTCGGAAGGTGAGTTTTTGATAGTCATCCTTTCCCCGCCAGTACTGGGCGGTATCCAGCAGTACTAAGCTAGGGTTCGGGCTGATGACGTCTCTTGAGCATGAACAGGGGCATCTGGAACGCGAAATCGTTCGCCAGCTGAAGGCCGACGACTATCCCACCCTCAGTGTCGAACAGCAGGTGCCTGTCGTGCGTTTCAAGGAGCATTTCGCGCTGACCTCGTTCCTCAAATTTGTAATAGCGGCTTACTTCGCGCGTACTGGTGCCGAGCGTAACTCCCGTCTTTGTTTGGATGTTGGGGAATTCGGTGCAAAACTGACCGGCGAAGTATTTCATGTTCATCTGATCATTGATGACCAGCATTATTACATCCACTTTGTTGTCCTGATTGATGTCACCGACTATGAAGCTGTAGTTGCCGTAGACGTCCTTAAATTCAAGGTAGCGCGGATCCCGGGAGACGTTGTTATCCGCTATGCGCTCGCCAAGCGATTCAGCTATCCCGTCCTTAACCAGACGATAATCGCTCCCCAGGGGCGTGCCCAGGCCGAAACTCTCGTCCGTCAAAAGCTCCCTGTACGGGTCGGGCTTCTGGCAGCCGAGCGCGGCGCACATCAGTGCCAGAACAGCCATCAGCCTTACTGCTCCAGTCAACATTGCCTTGAGGATTGCAGGATTAATCAGACTCGGTATGAGATTATACCATCGTGTTTGCGGGCCGCAGCCTGCTAGAATAACTCGTATGCGGCCTGTTGTTGTTTTTGCGCTTTGCCTTGCGCTCATTTGCGCATCGTTTGCGCACGCGGCCGAAGCAGGCCCCGCGGGCGAGGCGCGAAGCAGCAAAGGCGAGCCAGTGTTTATTCGGGTTCTGCTGAGTGCACATCTCCCGCGTCTGACAATCGGGTGCGATACTGGAATTTCCGTATGCGAGCCGGACGGAACTGAGTTTGGCTGGCTGATTCCGCCAGTAACGGTAGCTGTTAGGGCGGCACAGATAACGGTCAACGACGTGTCAAGCAGCTTTACCGGCGATATATTGAAACTAATCCCGAAGCAGGGCGGCCTGCTGCGCTTTCAGAACAATAGCTATCGGGGAGCATTACAGTTGAGCCTGAATGCACCTGGCAAAGTGCTGCTAATAAATATCGTTGAGCTTGAGGACTACCTTCGCGGCGTTGTGCCCGCTGAAATCCCCGCGTTGTGGCCGGCTGAGGCCGTGAAGGCGCAAGCAGTAGCCGCACGCACCTACGCCTTTCAGCGGGCGTGCAGTAGGAAGAGCGCGCCGTACGATGTAACCGCTGACGTAAGCGATCAGCTCTACTTGGGTGTAACCAGGGAGCATCCCGCGTCCGATTCGGCTGTCGCGGCGACAGCCCGGATGGTTGTTGTGCACGGCGGCCAGCCAATCATCGCCTATTACCATGCGTGTTCAGGGGGTCATACGCGCGACGGGCCCCATCCTTATCTTGTGGGTGTGGAAAGCCCGGAGGATTCTCCGTACGACGAGTGGCAACTGGAATTTACGCTGAATGAATTGGCTAACATCTTGGACGCAAGCGGCTTTGACGTGGGAAGCCTGAGAGATATTCAGACTGTATCCGCACCTGATGTTAGCGACGGGTATCGTGTAGCATTCACCGGCGTCCGGGCGCGCGTGGAGCTTACCCCATCGCAGGTGCGTAATCTGCTCGGTCGCGACAAATTCCGCAGTCCACGTTTCCAAATTGAACCTGTGGTCGGGGAAGCCGAAGGACTTGCCGAACTTAAGCACTGGATGCGCACAACGCTAATATCGGCCGAAGATGAAACCGAGGTTAAAGTGCGTGGCTGCGTGGTAACCAGCGGGAGAAAGGCGCTCAAGCTAACCGGCACGCACTATGTGCTGTCGCGGGTGCAAACGGTAGAGAAAGTACGGTTCGTTGGCGGGGGGTACGGCCACGGTCTGGGCATGTCTCAGTACGGCGCCAAGTATATGGCGGAACAGGGATCCGACTGGCGGGAAATAATCCATCACTACTATA
Source organism: bacterium (assembly GCA_029932365.1). GTDB lineage: Bacteria > 4484-113 > 4484-113 > 4484-113 > 4484-113 > JAGGTK01. The sequence continues at coordinate 17,672 of JAOZQG010000003.1, forward strand.
CGGGCGTGGAAATCGTTGACTTGCGCGAGGTCGGGCGTATGCCGGCATTCTAGAATCCGGGCTGACACCAGTCCCGGACGAGCTTCAGCGGGTCCTGTATCGTTAGCGGAGTTTCGCTTAGAAACGCCTGAGCGTATTTGCACCTTACCAGACGTCCGTACTGGCGGGCGACGCTTTCAAAAAATGCCCTCATCTGGGGATTCTTCTTAGGATCACCGAACTGGGTGCTGTGAGCCATAACAGAATCTATCCACCGGTCGTAGAAATCGTCTACCGGCACGATAAAAGTGGGTGTAACCTGCGGCGGCAGAAAATAGTAAAACAGCGCTTCTGCCTGATGTGGAGGATAGCCCAGTTCCAGCTTTTCTAAATGCGCGTAGTTGAAAGCGTGGCTTGCCAGCAGCCCCGTCTTGATATGGTCATTGTGTCCGCGCCCACGCCCGGGCGCCTGCCCGTAATACGGAGCGAAGATAATCTGAGGACGCAATCTGCAAATCACACGGGCCAGCGCCAGGCGGTGCTCAGTCGTATCGTCCAGACCGCAATCGGGAAGTCCCAGCGTCCCGCGAAAATCCAGCCCGAGTATGCCTGCAGCCCGCTTGCATTCTTCTCTCCGCTGCTCAAGGGTGCCGCCGGAACTCATCTCGCCTTCGGTAATGTCCACAATTGCGGTCGTGGCGCCGGAAGCCTTCAGCTTAGCTAAAACGCCGCCGGTGCCAATCTCGGCGTCATCTGGGTGCGGGGAAAAGACCAACACCTCCGCCTTGAAGTCGTCGCGCATCTCCTGCTGGGGGTATGTTTGGCGTAGAACACCTGACGGTGGCATTACCTTCTCCCGCTGCAAAATGATAGACGCAGAAGCTTCGCCGGAAATGCTCTAGGATGCATAATTTCATCGATTATAGCTTATCTTGGCTGCACTGCAAGTTGACCCGGCGATGCGGTGCATTTACAATATCATTTTCAAATCGCAGGGAGGAAAGTCCTATGACCGTAGTCGTTATAGTAGGTTCACAATGGGGCGACGAAGGCAAGGGCAAACTGACACATTATTTGGGTCCTGACTTCGACCTCGTAGTGCGCTTTCAAGGTGGCAGCAACGCCGGGCATACGGTTAAGACCCATGGCGAAACCTACAAGTTCAACCTGCTGCCCTCGGCGATACTGTATCCCGACCGTACGTGCCTGATGGCTGATGGCATGGTGGTCAATCCGGCAAGGCTGCTCGATGAGATAAAGTTTCTCAAGAAAAAGAACCTGTGGGGCGACAATCTTCGTATCGGCAGCCATGCTCATCTTGTTATGCCCTACCACATCCTTCTGGATGAGCTGGAGGAGAAGCGCCTGGGGGGCCGTGCAATCGGCACGACCAAACAGGGAATCGGGCCGTGTTATGCGGATAAGTTCGCGCGCCTGGGAATACAGATAGGTGATTTGCTGCATCCCTCGGCTTTAAGGGAACGCCTTGGCACGGTCGTGGAGCTGAAGAATGCCATGCTGAAGGGCGTCTACAACCACGATGAGCCATACTCGGTGGATGGCCTCTATGACAATCTTATGCGAGCAGCCGAAACACTCGGACCTCTGGTAGTCAGCTCTGTGGAAACGGTTCGCGGACATATTGAGCAAGGGAATTCGGTTCTATGCGAGGGGGCGCAGGGAGCGTTGCTGGATGTCGATTATGGCACATATCCTTTTGTGACTAGCTCTCATACTGTGGCCGCCGGTGCCTGCTTGGGAACCGGGATTTCAGTCAGCGAGATAAACAAAGTTATTGGAGTTTCCAAGGCCTATACGACTCGGGTGGGTAACGGTGTGTTCCCCAGCGAACTCACCGGTGAGACCGGCAATCATATGCGGGAGCGGGGGCTGGAGTACGGAACCACAACCGGCCGTCCCCGAAGGTGCGGCTGGCTTGACCTTGTTCTCCTGCGATACACCCTTAAGATACATGGATGCACCGAACTGGCCCTTACGAAGATAGATGTGCTGGACGGCTTGAAGACAGTGAAGGTGGTAGGTAGTTACCGCAAGAATGGAAGCACCTCGACCATCACTGAAATATCGGACCGGCAGCTTTCGCAATGCGAGCCGGTATATGAGGAGTTCAAGGGCTGGGAAGGCCCGATATCCGGTGCGCGCTCTGAGGAAGAGCTGCCACCTGAGCTTGTGCGATTCGTAGATTTCGTCGAACAGGAAGTAGGAGTCCCCATTAGAATGCTGTCTTTGGGGCCGGACCACGATGAGACGGTCTGGAGAATCCCTAAGATACAAATTTGAGCCGTTTGGAAGCACTCTTTGCCCCGAAGCAATGGGCGTCAAGGGAAGCGACCAGACGGTATAATAGAAATGAAAGTGAGTGCACCAAGGGGACAAACGTCTCGAAGGTTCGTTGCGCTTGCTGTGGGAGTCCTTTCAGGGCTCATACTGGCGACCGGCTGCGGTGAGCGCGGGAATGTTGTGCCGGGTCCTCCGCGTGTGGCGCCAGAGCGTAGCGTTGCGCGTATAGCAGATATAGACCATTATCCCGACAGGATAATCGTGAAGTTCGCACGAGACGCAGCCCCTCCGGCTGGCGTCGACACAGGCAGCGCCGGATTGCCCCCGTCGGTGCTGTATCAAAACACCGCCCCGGCGTTCTTTGCGCGCTATCTCGCAGAGCGGTTTGATTTGGCTATCAAGCAGGAGGCCTATGTGCGGGAGGTCAATTGGGCCTGTTTCAAAGCTGAATCCGCTGAATTAGCATCGCATCTGCTCGAGAGACTCCCCGCAGCCTATCCCCTTGAAGTGGAGTATGCGGAGTACGACGGGCGATTTGAGCCAAACTTCGTCCCTAACGACCCATTTTATCCCGGTAGCATGTGGGGAATGGAGAAGATAAACGCCGAGGACGCGTGGGACTCCGCCACGGGCGATGGAATAAAGATAGCCGTAATTGATACGGGCATCCGCTATAGCGGCAATCTCTCCTCGTCAGTGCCTGACCACGAAGACCTGAAGGACAATGTGATGCATCCGCCGGATTACTGGCCAGATGAAAACCTTGACCTGGTGGACGAAGACAACATACCAAACGATACAGTAGGTCACGGGACGCACGTTGCCGGAACCGCCGCTGCCGTCGGAGACAATGGGAAGGGCGTTGTTGGCGTGGCGTACGAGGCAGACATTATCCCCATCAAGATATTCTCTTCCGACGAGCAGCTTTACTACTCCCGCGCCATACAGGCGATTACGCTGGCGACAGAATTGGACGCAAACGTCATAAACATGAGCTTCACCGGCAGCTGGCTTTCTCGGACACTGAGCGAGGCGCTGACGGATGCCTACGACCAGGGGATCTTGCTGGTAGCGGCGGCGGGCAACAAGGCTCTGACGAAGCCGTGGTATCCCGCAGGCTACCAGGTCGTTATGGCTGTCGGCTCGACAGGAACCCTGGACCATCGCTCCGATTTCAGTAATTATGGTCCATGGCTGGACATAGCCGCGCCAGGCTACGAAATCAAGTCCACATACTCAACAACCTCTCAGTCCTACTGGTCTCTGTCAGGCACGAGCATGGCTGCCCCGCACGTTGCAGGCACCGGTGCGCTTCTGATGGAGGCTAATCCCGACTTGTCAGTTGGCGAGGTGCGGGCAACACTTGAGGCTTCGGGCGTAGACCTGGAAGACTCGGAGTGGGACAACACAACCATACGCCGCCTTGATGCGGGGGCCGCATTGAGTTACAACCTCGGCAGCGCTCCCACGATAACCATCACCTCTCCGGAGAACGGCTCCACAGTTAGCGGGATGGTCACCTACAGCGTGAATGTGACGGACCCCGATGGGAGCGTGCTCAAAGTCTACTTCTACGTCGGCGACTACCTTCTAGCGATTGACACCACGACGCCCTTTTCGATCACCTGGGATACGACCAAGTTCCCAAACACGACCTACGACCTCTGTGCTATAGCCTACGATGACCAAGCCCAACGGGCCTCAGATACGATATCCGTCACGGTCTCCAATACTATTCTGGCGCCTGACTACTTCATCGATTTCGAGAGCGGAACGGGCGGGTGGTGGCATCTGGACGAGAGTGGGCCTACGAGCTGGCATCTATCTACTGAGGAAAGCTACAGCCCAACACATTCCTTCAAGATGGGTGATACGGGCAGCGGTTCTTACGGGAACAGCGAATATGACCTGTTATTTTCTCCCGTATTTGACCTCTCAGGCATTGAGCACGCTAGAGTTAAGTTCTACCACCGCCATCTTTTGGTGGGCCCCTGGGATACCGGCAATGTAACCGTTAATACCGGTGATGGCGAGTACCACGTGCTTGCATCATACACGGACAATCAATATGACTGGAAGCTCGAAAACCTGCTGCTTGACGAGTATCTCGGGAAATCCATCCAGATTGTTTTCTTGATGGAGTCCAACAACACCGTTAATAGCAAGGGTTGGTTCATCGACGACTTCCGCCTCGTGAAATCCACAGATCCGCCATCTGTCGCCCTCACATCGCATCAGAACGACGATGTTGTGAGCGGGACGATTACTGTAACGGCAACCGCAAGCGACGATGTTGATATCAGCAAGGTAGAGCTTTATGTAAACGATGAACTGGCCGGAAGCGACTCTATCCCGCCCTATACGTTCGAGTTCAACACGCTTGTCCTGCACGGCGGGGACAACGCTTTCCGCGTTACCGCATACGACGAGTTCCCCCTGACCGTGAGCGACGAGGTGAATCTCATCGTTCAGAATCAGCAGATAACGTCAATTTGGCCCCAAAGCGCCACGGCAGGCACGGCTATGGATATCAATGGAAGCCACTTCATCTCGGATGGTGATGACGGCTACAATCCGGACACCGACGAGGTGTTTTTCGCGGGTGAAGGAGGTCTGTGTAAATCGGAAGTCAGCATCTGGGCCAAGAACTATATCTCCTGCACTGTGCCCCCCGAAGCTACAATCGGGCCGGTATATGTGGTAATCGGGAGTTCCTCCGTGGCCTCGGACGAGGAGTTCATGATCAAGCCCAAGATTGATATCCTGAATCCTGATGCCCAGATTGTGGATGAAACAATCCTCATTGAAGGGAGCGGATTCCTTTCCGAGCAGGCAGACGGTAACGTCACTTTCAACGGGCTACAGGCGGCGAACGTGCGTACCTGGAGCACTCAGGCAATAGAGGTCGTCGTTCCGCACGGAGTCACTGCGGGGCCGGTGAAGGTGAAAACCGAAGTGGGTGTCAGTAACGGGGTCGCTTTTACGCCGGTGCCCCATATCACCATGCTATCCTCCAGCCGGGCCTACATAGGAAAGATGCTGACGATATTCGGTACTAGCTTTGGCAGTGATGCGAGCAAAGGCTCCGTGTGGTTCCACAATGGCGTTGAAGTGCCGGGGACTAATACGGTCTGGCAGGCAACGCAGATAGGCGTGTTCGTGCCAAACGGCGCGGAGACGGGCGATATATATGTGGCAGTCGGCACATACGAAAGTAACAGAGTTTGGCTTACCGTTACATTGCCACCGCCTTATTTGGGGGAACTAAATCAGTATTAGGTCAAAGCGGCCCGGTGCCGTGGTGTGCTAGAATTTTAGCGCTTTCTAGGAGCGGGAATTATTTAAATGAGATCGCACGAATTATGCCTTATTGCGTTGGTGCTGGTATTGCTTTCCGCTTGTGGTGGCGGTAGCGCCGGGGTCTTGGAGCGCACCGTCAGCCCGGGGTCGGATATAGCTGCGCCGGTTCTGAGCGGTGTTGAGTACGCGCGCGGAAAAGCTATTTCCGGGCTCCCCACAGGCGTGATAGTCATCTGGGAGCGCGTGGAAGATCCGCTAGCGGTCGGCTACTACCTGTATCGCGATACACAGCATATTACCGCCGCTGATCCTGCGCTGCGCACTAACGGTGGAAATATGATAGACCAGCCCGGCTCTGGCGCAACGGTCACATTTTACGACGAGTTCTATCCCGAGGTGGGGCAGACCTACTACTACCGTCTTTCTGTCGTGGATGTCTACGATGAAGAAAGCGACTTGAGCAATGAGCTTAGCATTGAAATCTCCACTCAGGAAGTAACCGGCTTTGAGCCGGCTTCCGGCTATTACGGCGATACGGTGATTATTGGTGGCACGAATTTCGGCATTCACAACATAGATGATGACCACGTTTTCTTCCCCACGGATTCTTCAGATAGAGTAGAGGCCGAAATACTGTCCTGGGAGGATACCGAGATTCAATGCGTTGTGCCGACGGATGCGATTACCGGGCCGATTCAAGTTCAGATTGCAGGCACGGTGGCTAAGAGCGATGAGAACTTCGTGATATTGAATCCTTTTCTTATTTCCGTTACCCCGAAGTATGCGAGTTACAATGAGGAAATCCGGCTTGCTGGCGAGAATCTCACCGATTCGCCCGAAGCCGATGACGGGGTAACGTTCCCCGGCAACGTATTCATTGAATACGGCTCGGAGTATCTCGTATCTTGGTCGAATACGGAGGTTGTCCTTCGTGTCCCGCCGGTGATAGATGCGGAGGGGGAAATAACCGCTACGGTAGATGGCGAGGTTACTAACGGGCTGCCATTTTCCATTCGGCCTTACATTAGCGCGGTGACACCGAGGAGGCTGGTTCCGGGTTCCCCTACAAAGGTATTTCTTGTAGGTCTCAATTTGGGCGATATTGTATCCGGTCGACTATACATTGTAGATGTTTCCGATGAAAATCCCGTTGCACCGGTCGAGGTGACCGATCCGCACATCCTTTCCTGGGACAATTACGAGATAGTGTTTCGCGTGCCGTTTATGCTATACGGCGAAATGCCTGCTATCACGGTTAGGCGCGGATCGCACTGGAGCGATAATTACACGGTGGCGATGCTCGAGCCGCTCAGCATAGGTTTCCTCTTTCCCGCCCAGAACTCAACTCTGGAGGCTCCCACGACAATTGCGGTCACCTCGGTGACCGATGTCACGCGTGTGGAGTTCTATCTAGGCTCAGCCAACTGCCCTCTTTATGTCGACGCTGAGGGTCCGGAGTTCTCCTTTGTGCTAGACCCGCAGGATTACACAAACGGCAGCTATTACATCAGAGCGGCGGCGTACCGGGGTGCCGAGAAAGCATACGCGCTCCTGCTGTTCGACATACTGACGCTTCCCGGGGACACCAACGGGGACGGCGTTGTGGACGATGCTGACATTGACCAAATCAGCTCTCACTTCGGATTGACCTCCGCGAGTCCGCTCTATCACCGTTATCTTGACCCTAACGATGACGGCCGGATTGACGAGCGGGATGTAAGCTACATCGGCTACCACTATACGGGCAGCTTTGAGGAGTCCTAAGTGACGGCGCTTTACACCCGTGGCGGCGACAACGGAAGCACTTCTACTCCGGGTAGCGGCAGGATAAGCAAGGCTGACCTGCGTTTGGAAGCACTCGGAACGATTGATGAACTTGGCGCAGTCGTCGGATTGGCACACTCGCTGGCGGGACCGTCCGAGCATCTACAAATTCTCCGGTCTGTTCAGGAGAAGCTGATTGCACTTGCAGCCGAGGTGGCTGCAGGTGGTTCATCTGCGTCGTTCGTGAAACAGCGTATCGTGGAGGCTGACACCAAGGAGCTGGAGCTAGCGATTGATTCCTGTCAAGAGCTTCTCCCAGAGCTAAGGTCCTTCGTCTTGGCTAACGGAGTACCTGCGGCGGCTGCGTTGCATTTCGCCCGGACGGTTTGTCGTCGCGCCGAACGGCGGATTGTCGATTTGCACGAGCGCAGTCAGCTTAGCCCGGCTGTCCTGAAGTACATCAACCGGCTTTCAGACCTGCTGTTTGTGCTGGCTAGGTTGGTTAATCATGAAGCTCAGGATAACGAGGCAGAACGGCGCTGAACGGGGACTGTCAATTCAGGTGCGGATTATCAGCGGGCGGCACCTGTGAGAGAACCTGATTAAGCTTCCAAAGCTTCACCATCTCCTGGCGCATAAGCTCGTAACGCTCGATAAGGTCGTCTTTTTTTAGCCATTCCTGCTTCCTGTGTGCTTCAGCGGGGAGGAATGTAGCTACGGCGTTTACGAGAGTGCCGAAGAACTCCCTCCACCTTTCCGGTTTCGGCAGCGTGACCACCGGGCGCTCTTCGGTGAGTTTGAATCGTTGCACAAGCTCCACGAGGTCCGCCAGGGTTCTGCGGAATTGCTGGGTGGATGTTACATGCAGATGATCTGTCAGTACTGTGATATCCGCTATCGGGTGCGGGCGTAGCCGTACTACGCGCTTGATCCGTGCGCGAAATAGACCGTGCAAAGTAACACTGCTCGTTCCGGATTCGCTGGTCGTGATGTCAACAATGCGGCCAAATGAGCCGAGCCGGGCGTATGGTTCAGGTTCTGCTTCAGAGACGTAACGCTTGGCAAGGAATACTCCTACCGGTAATCCCTGGGATTGAGCGGAGCTGAACAGCTCTTGGTGGTGCGGCAGCCCCAGCTCAAGGTCCACAAAAGTGTGCGGAAAGAACACGGTCTCCGGCAATGCCAGGAAGGGCAGATTGGCTGTGGGATAAAGAGCCATCAGCGCAGCCTCGCTAACTCACTGTATCTTAATTGATGGCGGGGCGTGAAGAAACTGCGTATTCGGGCGAAGGCCACTGCTACGGCCGTAAGCGTGGCTCCGGCAGCGAGCATATACATCACTACTATCTGATATTTGGCGGCTTCTATCGCGGGCAAACCGGCAAGCACCTGGCCTCCGAAGATGCCCGGTATGTGCACAAGTCCCACCATGGCCAATGAGGTTACGGTTGGCACCATTCCAGTTCGCACAGCCTCTACGAGTGCAGGCTGAACCGCTTCGCGCGCGCTCGCGCCCAGAGCAAGCTTGGTTTCCACGATGGCTAAATTATCGTGTAGTAGCTTTCCTAGATTACGCTGGACGAGCAGTCCGGCGGTGACCGAGTTGCCTATTAGCATCCCGCCGAAAGGGATGATGTACTGGGGCTGGTACCATGGTTTGGCTGCCAGAATCCACTTGCCGATGGGAAGTGTCAGAGCTACAAAAACGGCTGTAAGAACCGCAGCAAACAGCCAGAACGTGCTTCCCTTGCGCGGCGAATCTATCAGATACGCATTGGCGGCCCCAGCGACTATCATCGAAAGGAACACAAGTCCCGTCACCCAGGGATTCTGCACTTCGAAAACAAGGTCCAGAACGAAGCCCAGGAGAACAAGCTGGGCGAAAGCACGCACGCCCCCGATTATGATGCCGCCTTCAACTCCCAGCCGGAGGAACCGGGACACGATAAGGGCAATAAGCACGAATCCGGCCGCGTATCCTACCTGCAACCAGCCTACACTGATGAAATCAGCGGGCAACGCTTTCTAACCTCCCGTTGTGCATGTGGAAAAGCCGGTCCGTGATTTCAAGGTGGCGTTCTATATGGCTGGTCATTATGGCGCTCAGTTTTTCATTGTGGCACACCTCAGCGATGAGGTCTGTGATGTGCTCGGCATTCTCCGGGTCTAACGCGGAAGTAGGCTCATCCAGAAGTATTACATCGGGTTGCAGCACCAGCGCGCGAGACAAAGCCAGGCGCTGCTTCTCGCCAACTGACAAGCTCCCGGCATCGTTGGCGGCAAGGGTGCGCGGAAGCCTTACTTTGTCAAGCAGTGTGCCTATATCATTAGGAGGCGTAAGGTCGCGGTGCAGACTGTAAACGTAGCGCAAATTCTCCTCGACACTCCCGGCCAGTGCTACCGGAATCTGCGAGATAAGACAGACACGACGCCGGTACTCCCGCATGTCAATTTCGTCCCAGCTCCGGCCCGAAAACCACACTCTCCCTTCATCGGGTTCCTGCAAGCGGCAAAGCACTCGCATTAAGGTAGATTTGCCGCTACCGGACTGGCCGACAAGCCCCAAAATCTCTCCTTGTTTCAAGGTGAAACTAATGCCGTTCAGCAGGACCGTTGTTAAGCCCGCAGCATTATTGGATGAAGGCACGGATAAGCGCAAATCCTCCGCTCTGAGTATCTCGGAATTCATTACGCTTTATCCTCACGGGCTTGCAGGTCGAGCAGGCAATACGTTATCAGCGGGAACAGTATTTCCAGGTTGCCGGTGAGCGCGTATCCTTTGCCGTGGGGCAGCGTCGGTCTGCGCACGATGTTTTCCTGAGGTCGGTAGTGCTGAATCATATCCAGATTCACGGCTGTGAAATTCTTGACTTCGTGGCCTAGATTGCGTGCAACCGACAGGCATTTCAGAAACACCTCGGGCAGCACCACGGCCGAACCGGCGTTGATAAACACGCCTCCCTCCAGCTTACTAACAGCCGCTGCAAGCCTGCGGAAATCAATCTCCGTCGCTTTGCCTGTCGCAGCGCCATCAGCGCTCGGGTGCATGTGAATGATGTCAGTCCCGTAAGCGACGTGTACCGTGAGCTGAATGCCTTTAGCGTGGCAGAAGTGCGCCAGCGAAATTTCACGAAACGGCAGCTCGCTTTCTGCGATCTTGCGCCCTACGGCGGCGCCAATGCCTTCGCCGCTGCTTGCGCCTTCAGCGATGGCGTTATTAAGAAACTCAGCAGTTTCCTTGGCCATCCCGAAACTGCCATCCTGTATTGCTTCAGTGACATCTTCGCTCGTTTCCCCGATCATCGCAAGCTCTACATCGTGGATAACGCCCGCCCCATTCATCGCTACGCACGTAATAAGGCCGGCATCAATCAGCTTGCTGATGTAAGGTGCCATGCCGAGCTTAATCTGGTGAGCGCCTGTAGCGAGGATAATCTCCTTGCTCTCCCGAGACGCTGCAACGATGCGTAAGCATATGTCCTTAAGGTCGCGAGCCCGCAAAATATCTGGCAGGGATTCGAGGAAACGTACGAAACTGCCCTCCGGCGGCAACACCTTGCCAAAGGACTCATTCTTCACGAGATTCTTTCGGTGCTTTAGCGGATAGGTTCGGACCTTGTCCAAATCAATAGGCTCCGTCATCAGCGGCTCCTTTGTCAGCCTTGCCCAGCTTACAAGAAGCCGGGGCATTTCACAAGTACCGATAGCGTTTTCTTGCTAACGCGCTGTAACTATAGAGCCAGAGGCCGGTTATAAGGGTTAGAAGTACTTGTGTTTGACCGCAAACTCCTGGAGGCCTTCTCGGAAGTCAGGATGGGCTAGCTCTATGAGAGCCTTCGCACGCTGCCGGCGGGTCAGCCCGAAAAGGTTTACCATCCCGTACTCGGTACAAACCCATCTCACGTCAGCGCGCGTGTCAGTTACGCCTGCACCTTCGGCCAAAGCACCCACGATACGAGAAACCTTACCGCGCTTTGCGGTAGAAGGCATTGCGATTACGGGCAGGCCGCCCTTGCTGCGCGCCGCGCCCCGGATGAAGTCGAGTTGGCCGCCAAAGCCTGAGTAGACCGAGGTTCCAATGGAATCGGAGTTTACCTGGCCGGTCAGGTCGATCGATATGCATGAGTTAAGCGCAACCATCTTGTCGTTTTGGGCTATGATAAATGGGTCGTTGGTGTACTCCACAGGATGCGCTTCGATGAACGGGTTGTTGTCAACATAGTCGTATAGCTTCTCGCTGCCCATCAGGAAGCAACAGATAACTTTTCCTGTGTGAATAGTCTTCTTATCTCCTGTGATGACGCCCAGGTTCATCAGCTCCATAGCGCCGTCGCTGAACATCTCCGTGTGGATGCCCAGGTCCCGCTTCTCTTTAAGGAAAAACAGCACCGCGTCCGGAATAGCGCCGATGCCCATCTGCATAGTGCTGCCGTCTTCAATGTGCTCCGCAATCAGACGGCCTATTTCGCGTGAGACATCGTCAATATCGCCTGCGTGGTATTCGTATAAGGGGTGGTCGGCCTCAACGATTCGGTGAAGTTTGCTGATATGCACAAACGAATCCCCCAGAATACGGGGCATCCTGGGATTGATCTCGGCAATGACAAACCTGGAACTCCGGACTGCTGCGAGAGTCATTTCTACGCCGACGCCAAGGCTGCAGAAGCCGTGTTCATCCGGCGGCGAGACTTGGACAAGCGAAACATCCAGGGGAAGAATGCGCTCGTAGAACAGCTTTGGTATCTCGTACAGGAAGATTGGTGTCCAGTCGGCTCGTCCTTCGTTTACCGCCTGGCGTACGTTACCTCCGCAGAAAAGCGCGTTATGGCGGAAATGCCCTTCCATTTCCGGGGCCGCGTAGGGGCAGTCGCCAAAGGTAAGAATGTGAATTATCTCCACGTTTTCCACCCGGTCGCGGATGTCCACCAGATGGTCTACTAAAACCTTCGGCGTAGCGGCACCAGGATGGATGTAAACCCGCATACCGGATTCGATGACAGACAGCGCCTGGTCCACAGGAGCGACCTTGTCTTTATACTTCTGAAGCCAGGTGAACATGATTACTTGGCCTCCCGCGAAGGCGCCCCAGGTGTACGCTTCTGGTGGTGCAGTTCATGCAACGGCGGGTGCAGGATGTTCCCTTCTACGATGAAAGCGCCGGAGCGAAAAATCTCGCCTTCCTCGATTACTTTCAGCGGTTCGCTGGCGGCACCGAGCTGGCGCAGCAGCGGGATCAGCGCGTTATTGTGAGCGCGGGACGCGGTGCGTGCAACGTTGCTCGTAAGGTTGGGCACGCAGTAGTGCAAAATCCCGTCCACTGTATAGATCGGATCCGAGAGTGTTGTGGGTCGGCTGCTCTCGGCGAGGCCTCCCTGATCAATTGACGCATCGATTATCAGGGAGCGCGGCATCATTTCCTTCAGCATTTCGTGCGTAATCAGCTTCGGAGCGGTTTCTCCGGGCTTGTGGGCTGCGCCAATAATAACGTCAGCAAACGATACGAGCTTGCGTATTGAGCGATCGGTACTCATCAGCGTGTTGATACTGCCGAGAAAGTCCCTGTCGAGCTGCTGGAGCTTGCGGAAGTCGGTATCAAGGACAAGAACGGCAGCGCCGGCCTGGATAAGAGTAAGGGCGGCGTGATACCCGAACACGCCGCCGCCGATAATCCCGACAACTGCCGCAGGGACGCCGGGAGTGCCGATCAGCAGCTTGCCCCGACCGCCTTCCTGAGTTTCCATATATCGGGCGGCGATTTGGGGCATCATACGCCCGCCAATCTCACTTGCAGGTGTACGCAAAGGTGCGTAATTCTCTTCTGTCATCTCCTCGTAGCAAAGCGTCGTGACTCCTTTCTCCGTGAGAACATCAAGAAGGGACTTAGGGGCTACCAGCAGGTGCATAAAGGCGCCGATAATCTGCCCTTCGCGGATATAATCGTATTCCTTTGGGGTGGGAGCTTTGACCTTGCAAACCACTTGTGCGCGTCCATAGACTTCCTCCGGTGAGAAGACTATCTCCGCGCCGCAAGCGTGGTATTCGCTATCGGTGAATCCCGCATCGTCTCCGCAGTCCTTCTCGCAGAACACTCTGTGGCCTGCGTCAACCAGTTCCCTGACTCCTGTCGGAGTCATTCCCACGCGGTACTCGTCGGTTCGAACTTCCTTGGGAATCCCAAAATCCATACCAGTCCTCCTGAAGACTGCATGTGAAGCTTATCACAAACAGCCGTTAAACACGAACTCAATCGTCTTACGCAGATAACCCTGTGCTAGAATACCAGAGACCACGCCCTGAGACAACATATTATGTCGCGATTCCTGGTTACCGGGGGAGCGGGCTTTATTGGCTCGAACTTGGTTAGGCATTTAGCCGCCGCCGGAGAGCGTGTCCGCGTAATCGACGATATGTCTACGGGCCGTCGGGAGAACCTGGCGGACATCCTGCCCGACATAGAGCTGGTGGAGGAGACTGTCTGCAATCCTGAAGCCTGCCGCCGAGCTGTCGACGGAATCGATTATGTCCTGCATCAGGCGGCGCTCGGTAGCGTGCCCCGTTCCGTCAAGGACCCACAGGCGTCTAATGAAGCCAATGTAACGGGCACGCTCAATATGCTTGTTGCGGCGCGCGATAGTGGTGTGCGCCGTTTCGTCTGCGCTGGCAGCAGCAGTATCTATGGCGACACGAAGGAGCTTCCCAAGGTCGAAACGATGCCCTCTAATCCGATTTCCCCCTACGGTGTCACGAAAGCTGCAAAAGAACACTACTGCCGGGTGTTCACTAGGGTCTACGGGCTGTCCACGGTCGTGCTTCACTATTTCAACGTGTACGGGCCCCGCCAGGATCCGCAGTCAGCCTATGCAGCGGTGATTCCGCGTTTCGTGAGCGCGCTGCTAAGGGGTGAGCGGGCCGTCATTTACGGCGACGGACTGCAAACCAGGGATTTTACATATATCGACGACTGCATTGCGGCCAACCTGCTAGCGTGCAAGGCTGAGAGCGATGTGGATGGTGAAGCGTTCAACATCTCGTACGGGCAGCAGGTATCCATCCGCGCTGTCTATGACGTCATCTGTGAGCTCCTCGGGGCGGACGTGGAGCCCGTGTACGCCGACCCCCGGCCGGGCGACGTCCGCGACTCGCTCGCAGATACAGCGAAGGCGCGAAAGATGCTGGGATACAGCCCGCAGTACGACATCCGGGCCGGGCTGGAGAAGGCCATAGGCTGGTATCGGGAGCATCTAACCTGATGACCGGCTCAAGCGTCCTCCCGCAGCGCTTTTTTTGCTTTGCCCGCATTTATAGATGCTAACTAATGGCGACTTAACTGCCATAAGATCCGCCAGGGCGTTAAAGGGATGAGTTTCGTCCGACAGGGAGTGGGTACGCTGGCCAGCCGCACAGCCCTTTATGCGGCGGCGTTCTTCGCGAACATTCTCATTGCCCGTTTCCTGGGCCCCGAAGGCAAGGGTCAGGTCAGCCTGGTTATCTTCACTATTACCATCGTGATCGATCTTGCCGCGATGGGCGTTCCCTCAGCGCTTGTTTTCTTTGTGGGCCAACGGTTGCACGATGTCCGCCGCCTGTTCGGAGCGGGAGTTGTTCTTTATGCCGCGCTGGTAGTCGCTTTCAGCCTGCTTTATCTCGCTGTTATCCCGCATCTGCACGACACGCTGTTCTCGAAGCTTCCGCTCTGGCTTATGTACTTCCTTCTGCTCGCCTTCCCTATAACCTCGGCTACTCGTTATGCCCAGCACATCGCGCTTGGCCTGCGCCAGGTCTTCCGCTTCAACTTCGTATCGGTTCTCGACCGCGCTGGCTATGTGACTTTGCTGCTGATAATTCTCTGGGGGCTGGAACGCAGCGTAGTCGGCGTGGTTGCGGCTGAAGTCCTGGCGCGGCTGATTTCGTGCACTGTGGCGCTTTACTGGCTGCTGTCCACGGTTAAGCCGGTGCTGGGCTTCGGTCGCAAGGTGATGACGTCCCTGCTCGGCTATGGACTGCGGGCGCACCTGATGCTGGTAATCGCGCTCATTTCCTATCGCGTCGGATTGTATGTCCTTCGCTATTTCCATGACGACGCCACGGTGGGTCAATACTCTATCGCACTCAACGTTGCGGAAGTGCTCCTATTTATCCCCAACTCCTTCGGTATAATTTTGTTCTCGCGCACCAGCGGCAGCACTAAAGAAGAAGCTGACCGCTTTACACCGATTGCGGCGCGAAATGTTTTGCTGGTAACGATTATCGCCGCAGCGGTTCTGGCAATTGCAGCTCCGGTACTCGTGCCCCTGGTATTCGGCCGTGACTTCAGGCCCGCGGTATCGCCTTTCTTTGTGCTTCTGCCGGGAGTGGTGATCTTTGCCCTCTATCGCGTATTGTCCTACGACATCATCGGGCGCGGATTCCCCCTCCGCGTTTCCATAGCGTCGGCCACCGGTCTGCTGGCCAATCTGGCTACGGCAATAATACTGGTACCGGCGATGGGCGCGATGGGCGCAGCCTGGGGGAACTTCGCGGGTTATGTGGTGACTACTATCATAATCACCTATATATTCCTGCGGCTATCAGGCAACCGGCTGGCTGACGTTATCTTCTGGAGGCGTGGCGACTTTCGCCACTACCGCAACATCATAGACAAGCTTCGCGGCAGCCCCCCAACTGAGGAGTAGCGGCTTCGCGTAATCCACCAATGCTAGAATCTCAGGCGATGGGATCGGGTCCGATAAAGGTGCTGCAGGTTGCCGGAGTGGACCATTCTTTCAACCTGTATCTCCGCGCCTTGATCGACGCGATGCAGGCTGAAGGCTGGCAGGTGGATATCGCGGCCACACTTTCGGGTGGTGAGGATGAACTGCGTAAGCGCGGATTTCGGGTATTCCCTGTGCCCTATGGTCGTATGAGGGAAGTAATCCCCCTCTGGCGTCGCCTGTGGATGCTTGTACGCCTTATGCGGCGGGAGCGCTATCACGTTGTGCACACGCACAATCCGCTGGCGGCTTTTGTCGGACGGATCGCGGCGCGCATTAGCCGAGTACCGGTCGTCGTCTATACGGTGCACGGCTTCAACTTCCACGAATACACGCCCCCGCTGCGCCGCTTTATGAGTATGCTCGCAGAGCGTGTCGTCGGCCGCTGGACGCATCTTGTATTCTCCCAGAGTAAAGAAGACTACGAGCTGATTGTGCGCGAGCGAATTGTGGAGCCTGGCCGCGCCCTTTGGATTGGCAACGGCATTGATCCTGCGGTATTCAATCCCGACAGGTTCCCTCCCGAGGAGCGCCGACTTATCCGCGAAAAGCTGGGGATCCCCGAAAGCGTAAGAGTTGCAGGTATGCTCACGCGTTACTCCTACGAAAAAGGAATGTTCGAGTTCATACGGGCAGCGTCGGCGATCTCGCAGCGTATGCGCGACGCCTGGTTTATGATTGTCGGAGGGGCCATATGGGGGAACCGCAACCGGCCGACCGATGAAATCCTGCGTGCCTACGCTGAGGAGCACGGGGTATCCGACCGGCTAGTGCTTCCCGGATTCTGTAAAGATGCAGCGGCGATGATGGCTGCGATGGATGTGTTCTGTCTACCCTCGTATCGGGAGGGGCTACCGCGCTCGATAATTGAAGCTATGGCAATGAAGCTTCCGGTAGTGGCGACCGACATCCGCGGCTGCCGCGAAGAAGTGATACCGGACGAGACGGGCTTTTTGGTGCCCCCGCGCGATGCGGAAACGCTCGCCACGGCACTGGAGCGCCTTCTCGCCGACATCCAGCTGTCCGCTTCGTTTGGCAAACGCGCCCGCGATATAGTCCTGCGCGATTATGTTGAAAGCGACGTGGTGCGCAGGCAGATTGACGCTATCAAACGGGTGCTGGACGAACATAAGCGAGATTCCTGCGGATGAACCCGTGTGTCGTAACCGCCATATGCGGACTTGAACTGCGCTCTGTGCTATTTCTTCTTCGGCTCAGCCGCAACCAGCATCCCGCAAGCGGCTGATATTTCCCGTCCGCGGCTACGCCGGTAAGTCGCAGTGACACCCGCAGCTTTCAGGTAATTCTGGAATTTCTCCGCCTCCGCCTGTGGAGTTGCGCGAAACCTAACAACCGGTGAAGGGTTAAACTCTATAAGATTAATGTGGTAGGACTTGAATCCCCGAAACCGGCTTCGCAGGCGGGAGGGCGGGACGGTCTTCCGCTGCCGGGGAACAACGCCGTAGGCTAAAGACGCCAAAGCCGCTGCATCTTCCAGCGAATCGTTTACGCCATCAAGTAAAATGTATTCTAAAGTCACCTTTCCCAGCCCTTCGGACATAACTAGCTCATCGAACAGGCCGCTGAGGGGAAGGCGCGCAGCCATGGGCATGTGCCGCTTGCGCTGTCCGTCTTCCGTGAAATGAAGGGAGAGAGCAAGTCCCGCTCCCGGGAGCTCTCGGGCAAGACGGGAGATGCCGCCCTTTAGTCCCACTGTGGAAACGGTGAGCCGCCGCGGGGAGCAAGCCTGGCCGTCAGGATGCACCAAGTGCTTCAGTGCTAGCACAACCTGTTTAAAGTTAGCCAGCGGCTCGCCCATCCCCATCAGGAGTACGCGATACGACGAAAGACCATGTTCGTTGGCAAGGTGGTAGACCTGGTGCAGCATTTCCCCTGCCAGCAGGTTTCGCGTTAGCCCGAGTGTGCCGGTGGCGCAGAAGCTGCAATGAAAGCTGCATCCGGCCTGCGTGCTTATGCAGAGGGAACTTCCGCTGCGCGACGGGAGATAGACCGCCTCAAAAAGCGCGTTGTCGTCGGCGCGAAACAGATGCTTAACTGCGCCATCGCGGCTCTTTATCCTGTGAGTTACCTTGGCCAGTGTCAAGGGAAACTGCTGGGCGAGATTCTGCCGCATCTGTTTTGGCAGGTTGGTCATCTTCTCGTAATCGAGCACTCGTTGCGCGTGAAGCCATGAGTAGAGCTGTTGAGCGCGGTAATCCGGCCCATTAATAGTAGCGGGTTCGCGTCGCCATTCCTCTTGCGTAAAGCCCAGCGGATCGCTATCGCCAATACGTTCCAACGGTGCCGCCTATTCCTTCTCCCGGCCAAACGCGACTATGGGGTGATCTTCGGCAGTGTAGCCCAGGGCTTCCCGGACCTGCTTGAGCAGACGAGCGTGAAGCTTGAGCATCGGCTCAATAATTCTCTCCTGTCGCCGGCAGCTTCGTTCTATGGCTAATAGCTCTGGGTCATTGGATGCGCCGCTTTTAGTAAGCGGCAGGTGAAGCAGCTCGAATTCATGGCGGAGAGTCTCCGAGACGCTGTCATAGAAATCAAGCACTTGCTCAAGCTTCTGGGCTCTCTCGGCGTCAGCATTCTGTTTGCAGGAGTTTTTTAGCGCTTCAAGCACTCGTCCTGTATGGTAGTGATAGATGCGGTCTACCGGGCGCGTCTCACTGGCCTTATGTAAAAAGACTAGTAGCTGCCACAGATTTTCGGGATCGCCCGCGAATTCCTCGTCTTCCAGCATCGCCTCGACCATTTGCTGCATCGGGGCGTAAGGATAAAGCCCGAAGTGCCACTGAAGGTCGAAATACTCGTCCCGGTCGGGCACAAAGGTCCAGCGGTTAATGGTGAGCGGAAGTGGCGGGGCAAATACGAAGTGCCCTTCGGTGCGTTCGTTGCCCTGGATGATGTAATCCAGGCATTTTTCGAGGTCCTTATCCACTCGAAACTGGTGAATGGCCATAAAGTACGGGACATACCAGTTCTTAGACCACATCCTCGCAGCGCGCCGCATTACAATTTCGTATTTTTCCTCATAGCGCTTCCAGCGC
The DNA here is from genome assembly GCA_029932365.1 of bacterium. Taxonomy (GTDB): domain Bacteria; phylum 4484-113; class 4484-113; order 4484-113; family 4484-113; genus JAGGTK01. The sequence continues at coordinate 36,822 of JAOZQG010000003.1, forward strand.
AGCTGATCGATGGTGCCGAAGCGGTAAAAATCTCCGCACCGTAACGGTGCAACGTAGGCGTAAGCCATCAGGAAGTGCCACGCCGGATTATCCTCCTCCATAGTGATGCCTTTTTGAATGTAATTAAGCGAGTTTTCGTACTCGCCATGTTTCGGAAGTAGGTAGTACCCGTAAGAGACGTAGTTAGCGGGTTCGGTCGGATCTTGCTCAATAGCGTCCTCAAAGTTCTGGCGAATGATGGGATTGGCTGTGAAGTAGACCTTGTTTAACTCGTCCTTCATCTCCTTCTGTTCGGCCTCACTTGCGCTGTCGTATTTCTGGATAAAGACGCGGTGAAGTAATGTCTGCTGGGACCAGGCCTTGCGGATGCCTTCTCCGCCCAGGGGCACGGTAAGGCGGTCGTAAGTAAACTCGCGGTCGGGATCGGTTTTGGGCGTGGTGTCTTCCTGTTGCGGTGGTGCGGGATTGCACGCGCCGAGGGTGAGCGCCAGCATCGCGAGAAATAGCTTTAGTATTAAATCTCTCACTGTCAGCGAATTATAACAGCTCCCGCAACTACGGCGGCTTTGCGCGCGTGTAGGATTTAGGTATAATTCCTCGCACGGCCCCATCGTCTAGTGGCCCAGGACGCAGCCCTCTCAAGGCTGAAACACGGGTTCGACTCCCGTTGGGGCTGCCAGATTTTGTGAATTCATCTGGCGCAAAATGGCGCTCCCTTCTGGAGGCTTACGGAATCAGGATGCTTATTCAACTGGTAGGGGCATCCGGTTCTTGGTGGCGGACGATTTCGCCTTCGCTCATGTAGATGACGTTCTCGGCGATATTGGTGGCGTGGTCGGCGATGCGCTCCAGGTGGCGCGCAATCCCCAGCAGGTCCAGCAGGTGGATGACCTCGTCGGGATTGGTCCGGTGCCGGTCAAGGATGCAGTCGTAGGCGTCGCGCTTTCTAGCGTCAACCGCATCGTCCGAACTGCGGACCGCCCTTGCAGCTTTGGCGTCCATGTTGATCAGCGCGTGTGTGGCTTTTCGCAGCATCGCCTGGGCCCGGTCAGCCATGTCCACGAAGTCAAATATCTTATCGATATGGCTGTAGCCGCTCAGCCGTTCCGCTTTCCTCCCGATGCCGGCTGCGAAGTCGCCTATGCGCTCCAGGTCGCTTGTTATACGCAAGACTGCAACGATGAATCTCAAATCAACCGCGACCGGCTGATGGAGAGCCAGGATTTTAAGGCAATCTTCCTCGATTTCCACTTCCAGTTCATCAATCTTGGCGTCATTTTCGTCTACTGCCAGTCCAAGCTCGGTGTTGCGGGTGAACACGGCCTCCACGGCCTTATGTACGGCTTCGCCCACTTCAGCGCTCAGGCCAAGCACTTTTTTCTTCAAATTTTCAATCTCTTTTCGGAAATGTACGGTCATCTCGGCCTCCGTAGTCCCTTATCCGAATCGACCCGTAATGTAATCTTCGGTTTGCTTCTGATCCGGGTTGGTGAATAGCTGCTCGGTGGATCCGAACTCCACCAGATGCCCCTCGTAGAGGAACGCAGTGAAGTCGGAAACGCGCGCCGCCTGCTGCATGTTATGTGTCACGATGATTATGGTGTAATCGCGGCGCAGTTCTTCGATAAGGTCCTCAATGCGCGTGGTGGACTGAGGGTCCAGCGCCGAAGCGGGCTCGTCCATAAGCAGTATCTCGGGTTGCACCGCGAGCGCTCGGGCGATGCAGAGCCTTTGCTGCTGACCCCCTGATAGGCTGAGGGCGTTGTCACGCAGCCTGTCCTTCACTTCGTCCCACAGCGCCGCCCGCTTCAGGCTGACCTCCGCGAGCCCTTCAATCTCACTCCGGCTAAGGCCGCCGTGGAGACGGGGGCCATAGGTTACATTGTCGTAAACCGACTTGGGAAAGACGTTTGGCTGCTGGAATACCATGCCCACCGCGCGACGCAGGGACACTACATCGAGATTAGTCCCGTAGATGTTTTTCTTGTCCACCAGCAGCTCGCCGGTCACATAGCACGATGGGATAAGGTCATTCATCCGGTTGATAGCGCGCAGCAGAGTGCTTTTGCCGCAGCCGCTGGGTCCGATAATGGCCGTAACCACCCGTTCACGGAAAGAGAGGGTAACTTTTTTGACGGCTTCGTTGCTTCCGTAGAAGACGCTGAAGTCCTTGGCCTCGACCATTACCCGGCGCTGGTTTATCTCTTTTTCGTCGAAGGACTTGCGCGTCAGGCTTCCCGGCAATCCGGCTTCGGAAGGATGGTTCACACCATTTATTGCAGCTTCAATCGCCCTATTATGTTCGGTAGCCGTCTGTGTCGTCAGTGTTTTTTCCATGTGGCTTACCCTCTTAGCCCCCTGGATATCTTGGCGCGCATAAAAATCGCCGTAGCGTTGAGCAGCAGCACTATTGCCACTAGCGAGAGTACCATGCCGTATTGCACGTGCCTGATTTCATCAACCAGCTGGTGTTCGGTCGCCAGGTTGTAAATTGTCCACGGCAGAGCCGGGGACGGCTTGCTCAGCGTTTCCCATATGTTCAGCGGAAGTCCTACGCTTACGGCTGCGGTGAAAATGATGGGCGCAGTCTCGCCGGCGGCGCGACCCATGCTGATGACTATGCCGGTCAATATGCCCGGCAGTGCGGCGGGCAGTACAACGGTAAGAACGCATCTTCCCTTGCTCGCACCAAGGCCGAGCGAAGCTTCGCGATAAGTTGTGGGCACCGCTTTGATGGCCTCTTCCGACGCGCGGATAACCGTGGGCAGCACGAGCAGCGCTAGTGTCAGGGCACCGGCAAGCACACTCTTGGAATCGGAAACGCCCACTACGTTGATGAAAAACGCAAGCCCGAACAGGCCGAATACGATGCTGGGCACAGCAGCCAGAGTATCAATGCAGGAGCGAACTACCCGGACAAAGGGTGTCTTTTTTGCGTACTCGGAAAGGTATACCGCCGCGGCCACGCCGAACGGTATGGCTAACAGCAGCGCGCCGATTGTAAGGTATATCGTCCCCAGAACCGAGGGCCAGATGCCGCCGAAGAAGTGCGCGTCCAGGGATTTGTCGGTGATGAACTGCCAGTAAAAAGTCCAGTGGGGCAGCATCATCTCTTCAAGGCCACTTTCGATCATCCCGAAAATGGGCTCAACAGGAGTTCCCCGGAATTGCTCCACTCGCGGAACTTCCTGAGCTTTCCTCATCCCCGCTTCGTCGGCTTGAACATAAACCTCTTGAAAAAGTATCTGATGGGCGACCAGTTGTGCGCGGTCCCATCTCGTTTCGCCGTACTGGTCGCGAACCAGCACTGGTTCCGGCTCACCCGGTAGCGGTCCGAAAAGCCGGCGAAGGAGGTACTTAAGGTCTTCAAGGTTGGCTGCATAGATTTCCCGCTTTGAAAGGTCGACACCCTTGATGGTCTCAAGATAATTTTCGGTCATCGAGAATATCTCGCTCATTGCGGTATCGGCGTATTCGGGTCTTTGCTCCGACTCCATAAGGGATGTCGCAAGACTCCTGGCTTCCTCGTTGTCCGACGATTCGATTACCGCCATAAACTCGTCACGCAGTTTTCTCGCAGAGTCAAGCAGCACTCCGGTTTCTTCGGCGCGAAGTCCCTCTGCCTGCCGGAGCTCGTCCTTGTAGCTTCTGTAAGCCTCCTTGGCTGCGTCTTCAAGGTGGGCTACGGCTATGCCGGCTTCAAACGCCTTAATAGCATCGAAGATGGGCTGTCGGGCTAGCCGGGCGCGGCTGTGCTCTATCTGGACGATTTCAGAATCGCCGCGTGAGAAATGCTCAAGGAAGAGCGCTCTACGCTCAACAGTTTCTTTAAACAGCACCGCCCCCATTCCCCGGACTACTATTGGCCCGAGAACAACGAGCAGCGCTACGACAAGCATTGCGGTAGCGAACCAGCCGGTGCAGGTAAATGCCTTATCGAGCGTCTTGCGAGTGGAAATCAGCACTGCTTATGTCTCCTCGTAGCAACGCGACGGGCCCTTGCTCTGTGAGCGACGCGCTGGGCGGACCATTCGCTAACAAGGTTACATACGAAGACGAATAAAAGAAGGACCACCGCCAGTGCGAAAAGGACGCTGTAGCGGGACGCGCCGGTAACCTGGTCGGCTTCGCCCATTTCTCCGGCGATAGTCGCTGTGATTGTCCTGACGGGCTCGAGGAAGTTGTAAAACGGGCTGGGAATTTTGGACGCATTGCCTGAGGCCATCCACACCACCATCGTCTCCCCCGCAGCGCGCATCACACCCAGCACTATTGCCGCCAGAATGCCGCTCTTGGCCGCAGGCACGACCACCTTGAGCAGCGTTTCCGCGCGGGTGGCACCCAGCGAATAACTGGCCTCGCGCAGGGTCCGACCCACCGCAGTAAGCGAATCCTCAGAAACGCTTACGACCGTCGGTATGGCCATAATGCCCAGGATTATCGCCACATTTAGCGCGTTAGTACCGCTGACTACTTCAATCCCCATCAGCGCTCTGAACATAATGAAGGTCAGGAATGCCGTGCCAGCGAGGAAGAGCACGAGCAGTGTCGTGCGGGCGGCCTTGCCGCCGGATTCGGGAATCCAGTTGGTGGCGGCGTCCGCTCCCACAGTGGAGAGGATGACGCCTGCCGGAATTACTATAATCGCCGCGCCCGCGGCCAGAAGTATGCCGCCATGGCTCTGCAGTAGCGGGGCAAATACTACAAGCGCGAAGAACCCGTAAACAACGGACGGTACTGCCGCCAGAAGCTCAACCACAGGTTTGACCACCTGGCGAACGCTGAACGGAACCACGTCGCTCAGAAAAAGCGCTACGATAAGGCCCAGCGGCGCCGCAACCAGCGTAGCGCCTAATGTCACCATAGCGCTGCCGTAGAATAGAGCGAGCGCGCCAAACTCGGGTGAAACGTTCGAGGGGAACCAGTTCACGCCTGTCAAAAACTCGGTGAATCCCTCTTCGCGGAAAAATGGAATAGCCTCGCGAAAGATAAAGACGAAGATAAAGAGCACCGCCAGCACTGAACTGGATGCAACAATGAAGAGCAGGCCGTTGATACTTCTTTCAAGCAGCGCGGTAAGCTGCATCCTGCGTTTGCTGGCGGTGATGCGGTCGCGGAGAGAGCGTTTTCGTACGGTCTTCCGGGTGGGTGCGATTGACTCCATTCAGATACTCTCCGACGCCCTACAGACGCGGCAACGGGACCGGAGATGCGGGAGTGGTCTCCGGTCCCCCGAACCATGCAATCTCACCGGCGTTCTAGTAATTAGTGACCGGCACAAATCCAAGACTCTCAATGATTTCCTGCCCCTTCTCGGAATAGTGCATCGTGACCAGAGCATGGACGTGGCTGCCCAATTGCGGATAACCGTTGGTAAACATATACAGCGGCCGGGCAATGGGGTAGGTGCCCGCCTGGATTGTCTTTCGCGTGGCGGCGACTCCATTAACCGGGAGACTTTTGACCGTCCTGTCCACAAAGCCAAGGCCAACGTAACCGATGGCCGCCTGGGTGCTCTGAACCCGCTGGCGGACCGCGCCGTTGCTGCCCACATACTCCACGTCAGAGGCCATCTTGTCCTTGTTCATTACCTTCTTCTCGAAGGTCTCATAGGTGCCGCTATTGGTGTCGCGGCTGATAACGACAATCTTCATGTCCGGCCCGCCGAGTTCCTTCCAGTTGGTGATATCGCCGGTGTAAATGGCCTTCAACTGCTTCAGGGTAATCGCCTTCACCCCGTTGCTGGGATGAACGATAGGCGCCACGCCGTCCATGGCGATGGTGTGGGCAACCGGCATAATGCCTTTGCTGGAGCAAGCGCTGAATTCCTCCGGCTTCATGAAGCGGGAGAGATTCGCAATGTCGCACTTGTTGTTAAGGAGGCTTTTTACGCCGTTTCCACTGCCGGACTCGCTGACGGTGATGTTAACGCCGGGATGGGTTCTCATGTAGTACTCGGCGAAAGCCTTGGCGATGGGACCAACGGTGGTTGATCCGTCCATGACAATAGTCGTGGCGGCGAACGCGCTGCTTCCCGCTGCGAAAATCCCTAAGATCACTGCCGCTGATAGGGCGGCTAAAAACGAAATGTAAAACCGATTCCTCATTGAGGTTCTCCTTTCTCCTTTAATGGTTGGTTTTAAATCCATATTTCACATGCCCTTACATTGTTGGGCGAATTGTCTAGCACCACTCGGCTTATCAGCAGCACCCGAGTCCCGCGTTGACCGCGGCAACATACGTTAAAACTTGAATTTAAAGTCAAGCTGTAAGCGCTTATAGCTCTTGCCATCCGTAAGCCCGGCGTCATTCAGGAAATAAGTTAGGCCTAGTTTGGTGTTTTTCGTGAGTGCAACACCGAGGCCGAACTGATGGCCCTTGCCGTCAGTGCCGCCGCCGGCGAAGTCGGAGTCGCAAAAGGCTCCAAGGACTGCGTCGGCTTCAAGCCGGCGATAGTTGTACCCAAACTCCCATTCCCCCGGATTCCTGGCCTTACCTAGCTTTGTGCCAATTAGCCAGCCTTTGTCGTCCGTGGCAGCGTCGTTATTAACCACGTAATTGCCGTAGAGGGTGAACGGGGTTTCTCCCAGCTTCGTGCCGATTTCGGCGAAGGCCTCAAATTCCCTGAAGCCAGTGGCATAGGTGATATCGCCGGTGTTCGGGTCGGTGACAACGCTGTTTCCGAAGCTGTCCGTGGCGTCTACCAGCGGCCTCATTCCTTCTACATTGGTGAACGCGTAGTAACCGACGCCGATAGTGGCTTTGGTATTGCCGCCCTTCAGGTTCAAGCCGCCTTGCGCTCCAAGCAGGCGGGCGTCCGCCGCGGCCTTTCGCTCGTCAGCCCAAAAGTGCGCCACGTTCAGGAACGGTTGCGTTTCGCCTGAGCCCTCAAACATAATGGCCAGGCCTTCGGGGTTAAGGTCGCCGTCCCAGAGCAGCTGGCTCCCGCCGGGCTTAAAGAAAGGATTGGACATCTTTCCGCCGTATACCTTCACATTCTCGCTCGGATGCCAATCGAAGTATGCGCGGTCAAGCCAGATGTTCTTGCTGGAAAACGCGCCATCTAGCGTTTGGTTCGTGGATACCGGATCTGCCGAGCCGGAGGCCAGACGGACTTTTATGTCCGCCTGGTCGCTGACTTTGCCGGAAATCCCGAGGCGTGCACGGACGCGCTCGCGGTTACGGCTCTTTTTGCCGGCCTGGCTGATGTGTTCGTAGCGGTAGCGCATGTCGCCGCTAATTTTCACCTTGGATACCCAGGACGGAGCTGGTTCCTGTTCACCCAGTTCGTCCACCTTTTCCGTGTTCGCGCTTAGCCCGCCTTCCACCGCGGCTAGCCTTTCGGAAAGCTCCTCGATTTGAGCCTGCTGTTCCTTGATTATCTCCATCAGGTCGGCTATGTCGAGTCCGGTGTAATTACTGTCCGGGCCTTCAACCGCCTCCTGAACGACAACCGGTTCGGCCGAATCGGTTTCATCCGAAGAGGATGCTTCCCCAGCCTGAGCGGCAAAAGGCAGCAAAAGCAGTGCGAACAACACGATTGCCAGTGCTTTTTTCATGAAACCTCCTGTGTGTGGGTTCGGTGAGCCGTCGGATCTCAACGTGAGAATCCTGCGTGGTAGCCCGTGTTGCAGATCGGCGGAAAACGCAGCGTCAACTTCTCCAAATAAGAAGACTCCACGAGCCTTCATCCGGTGTCTACGTAAACGCCGTCCGACTCTCACGGACTTAAGCTATCCCTACTTAATTAGGGATGGATTAGTCTTTCGTTAGTTTTGTGTTAGCGCTAAGGACCTTTGTGGCGTGTATTCTGGGCTCGCGGCAGTCCTGTTAAAGGCTAATAAGTGGGGAGGTAAATGTAGAATGTAGAGCCTTTGCCCGGAGTGCTTTCTACATCCGCACGTCCCTTATGGGCCAGCGCCACGTGCTTTACTATTGCCAGCCCCAGGCCGGTTCCCCCGAACCGGCGGCTCAGGTGCTTGTCCGCCCGATAGAAGCGCTCAAAAATGCGCTCCAGATGTTCTCGGCCGATGCCTTCCCCTTCGTCGGTTACGCTTATAACTACTTCTCCTTCAATCAGCTTGGTTGCTATGTGCACGGTGTGGCCTTTGCCTCCATATTTCACCGCGTTGTCGATAAGGTTCATCACGGCCTGCTCCAGCAACGATGCGTTGATGTGTGCTTTCAAGTCTTCGGGACATTCAATATGTATCTTCACATTCATCTCTGCGGCCAGGGGCGCCGAGCTCTCGGCTGCACCCTCCAAAACCGGTTTTATACGGTTCGGCGTAAGCGTTACTTGGTGCTGTTCCGCCTCCTGTTCGATCCGGGAGAGCACAAGCAAATCCTCAATAATCGAGTTTAGCCGGTCGGCGTGCCTTGCTATCGTTCTCAAAAACCGTTCTACATCCTCGCGCCTCTCCACCGATCTGTCCAGTAGCGTTTCGGCGAAGCCCTTAATGGCGGTAATAGGAGTTCGCAACTCGTGGGAGACGTTGGCTACGAAGTCCTTGCGAATTCGCTCAAGCCTGGTCTCTTTGGTTACGTCCGTAAGGACAACCAGCGCGCCGATAGGATTCTCCTTGGCGTCCCTCAGCAAGGCGGTGGCGGCTTTGACCACACGCTCGTCTCCATTTCGAATGGTAATTGAAACTTCCCCCTGAATCTTCTCATCGAGGGCTCTGGATACCAGTTCCAGCAAAGCAGGGACTTGTGCAATCTCCTCAAGGCTTCTCCCCAGGCTATCTGTGGGCTTCACGCCGAACATCTTGGCGGCTGTGTGATTGGCGATGATGACACGCCCATCCAGTCCGACTGCGATCACGCCTTCGTTCATACTCGCCATGATGGCATTCAACTGATTACGCTGCTGGAGGACTTGCGCTAGCATCGAATCCAGCCGGGAAGCCATGTCGTTTAAGGCGCGGGCGAGTCCGGCGATTTCATCCGATCCGTCGGTGACAATGCGGTGCGTCAGCTCCCCTTCGGCGAATCTGTCGGCCGAGTGTCTGATATCCTCCAGGGGCTTGCTGATGCGCCGGGAGATAAACAGGCTGAGCACCGCCGCGAGTATCGCCGCAAAGATTGCCGCCGCCACTATGGTCCATTGAACTGCGCTTAATGCGCGGTTCACCGAGGCAACCGGTACGGAGACGCGTAAAACGCCAATTATCTCGCCGTCATGCCTTATTGGTGCCGCTAGGTACAGCATCTGTCGGCGCACCGTTTTGCTGAAGCGGACCGAGCTGCCAATGTCTCCCTTCAGCGCCTTTGCCACTTCGGGGCGGGTGCTGTGATTGTCCATCACGTCCGGATCTTCATCGGTATCGCCGGCAACAGCGCCGACTGGCAATATAACGGTGATACGGGTCGAGGATTTGCTGCCAAGCTCTTTACACAGCCCGTCCACTCGTTCCAGATTATCTGCTTTCAAAAGCCCAACGAATTCGTCCTGCAGAAGGCGAGTGCGGATTTCAAGCTGTTTGGCGGTCTCCTCCAGATAGAACTGATGAAGTGAAGTTATGGAGTACCAGGTCACGCCAAGGATAGCTGCAAGTGTAATCAGCAAATACGAAGGGAATAGCTGCCAGACTAGCTTTCTTCGGCGCACGATTTATCCTTTGAATCGATACCCCACGCCACGTACTGTTTCGACGTACTTGCCGTAAGTCCCCAGCTTCTTGCGCAGGCCCGATATCTGCACGTCCACCGCTCGGTCGGTGACCATGTACTCTTCGCCATGCACAGCCTCCACGATCTGGTAACGAGTGAAAACGAGCCCCCGGCGACTCGCAAGAAAGCGCAGGATTTCAAATTCGCTGCGAGTGAGTTCTACCAAACGCTGGCCAATGCGCGCTTCATACTTCAACGGGTCTATTACAAGATCATTAACAACTACAGGTTCTTCTTTTCCTTCCGCCTCCTTGGCCTTTCGCCGGAGTACTGCCTTTATCCGGGCTATCAAAACGCGGGGACTGAACGGCTTGGTTACGTAATCGTCTGCTCCCAGCTCCAGCCCGACCACAATATCGGTGTCTTCCGTTTTGGCGGTGAGCATTACTATGGGGATGCTTTGCGTGGAGATGCTGGTTTTCAGCCGTTGGCATACCTCCAGCCCATCGATATCCGGTAGCATCAGATCGAGGATGATAAGGTCGGGGGAAGACGATTTGACCGAATCGAGCGCTTCTACGCCCGTGGCAGCCACTTTGACGCGATACCCCTCTCTGGACAGGCTATGGCTTACCAGCTCGCGGATATCGTCGTCGTCTTCGACAATGAGAACGGTCTTCTTCATTGTTTCTCCGGTGAGTCACGCCCAACGCTGGTCCCACCTTAAAAAAGATGTTACCACACAAGCTATCACGTGATATTCCGGCTCTTTCTCAAGCTGGTCCCACCTTGAAAAAGATGTTACCACACAAGCTTAGGCGGCTTTGCGCTACATACTCCCCGAGTGCCTGGCGCTCCATAGGCCTTATAAAGCTCTACGATTGCCCCACTTAAGCTGTTTGTTGATTAGGGTGCACAACACGTTTGCTTTCACGAATCCACACAGGGCGCAGGGAGCAAGTCGCGCACCGTAGCTTTGCGAAGCTGCCCATTCTCGACGAAGATGACTGCGATGTCTTCTCCGTAGAACCGGAGGAGTTCACGGCAGGCGCCGCAGGGCGATATCACCCTCGGCTCCTCTCCTTCTCCCATCGCTACCGCTGCGATGCATTCGAACTCCCGCTCGCTGTTGGAGGCTGCCATTCCGAGCGCAACCGCTTCCGCGCATATGTCTATCGCATACGACTAAAGATGGACTCCAGCGTAGATGCGGCCGGACTTCGCGCGTATCGCTGCGCCCACGTGATGCCGCTTTTCGTGGTAATTATCGCGAATGATGTTCTTCGCGGCTTCAATGAGCTCGTTGTCCTTTTCCGTTATCGGCAGGTATTCCATGGCACTTCACATTACTGGCAAAGGCGTTGCCAGGGGTAAGTGTGCTTCGCGAGTTTTTGCTGGCGAGAGAGCGAATTTTTCGGATATAGCTTTCTGAAGTCCATAAGATCGGGTGCGGGATTTGCATCAGGTGGTTTGGCTGCGAAGGTATGCATGACATACTAACCGACACTTGGTCGGATACCTAGGGCAAGCGCCATTGACAACACCAGACCGCTTCCGATCAGGCAGCCAGACATTTTCCCGAGAGCCGTAGTGACGGCCTCGCGCGACTCTCCAATACCGTGCTTGCGCAGCCATTGTGCTATGCCGCCCTCAAAAAAGCCGGCTATGCCGTCGGTCAGGGCGTCCCCGATTACGCCGCCGGTGATAGCCCCGGCGACACCAAAGAGAACACCGCCCCCGAACGCCGGGATGACCAGCAATCCAGTATCGATGCTGCCGAAGATGAGGTCAGGTACGGCTGATTTCAGCGAACGCTTCGCAAGGAGCAATCCCCCGAGCGGGATCAGAGCAAGGGCTAGCATGACCGGTCCAATGGCGATGCGCTGCTGGAGCGCGTAGACTCCTATCGCCGCAACAATGACTCCGAGGATTGCTACGTAGGCTGCTTGCCTGAACATAGAAGACCTCCTGCAATGTAGTATAGCGTATCTCCCGTGTGCGGCTACTCCTTCATCCACGCTTCGGCGGCCTGCAACGGCTCTTCGGGAACATGGTGTGCGCCGTCGAACTCACAAAGAGTTACCGTGTAGTCATGCTCCAGAAGTGTGTCCCGTGCCTTATAACTCGCTTCAAGTTGCACCATCCGGTCGTGTATGCCGTGCGCGATAAAAACGCGCAACCGGCTGGCAGCGTCAAGGTCATCGTCGGTTAGCAGGTCGGTTTCCAGCCAGCCGGCGAAGCAAATAATGCCATCGATAATATCGTGATGGTGGATGCCTGTGAGATACGCGAGGGTGCATCCCTGCGAAAATCCCAGCAGGTACACGCTGCCGATGTTGTATTCCCGGCAAAGCTGCCCAATCGCGCCGGCGACGTAGTCCTGTGACGCGGTTGAAACCTGCTTCCAGAATTCCTCATCATCGGGAAGTCCCGTAATCCAGCTATATCCGGTATCGCTGCCCGCGGAAAAGGAGTAAGGTGCCTGCAACGAAGCGAAGACGAAATCGTGTTCGGCAAAGCGGTCCCATAGCTTGATGAAATTGCCCGGCCTGCCCCCGTAACCGTGCAATCCCACCAGCAGCGTGTAGCTTTTTACGGGATCGTAATCGTCCGGCAGCTGGATGTAGCACTTCTGATACACTGACCCTTCAAGGAGCGCGAGCTTGCCTTTCTTGGAGTCTTCAGCTTTCTTCTCCGCTTGAAGCCGCTCGAGTGTCTCCCTAAAAATGTCGGTTTCGCGCACCGATTCAAAATCGGGGTCCCGGCCGATGTGACCGATATCCTCAAAGCCCGCTTTAACTGAACGCTCCACGAATTTCGCAGCCAGCTCCGCTTCACCCATCAGACCATAGCAGCAGGCGAGATTGTATATGCTTCCGCCGTCGCGCATGTTGCATCTGGCCAGCGCAAGATAATACTGCGCCGCCTTACGATACTCGCCGGAGTCGTAAGCTTCCCGTGCGGTTTTTTCGTATTCGGTAGTGTCCACATCCAGAAAATCGCCGATGCCTTCCGCCAGCGGGTCAATACTCTCCGGCTGCGACCAGTCAGTATCCTGAGCCATAGCACCTGATGACAAAGCGAAAAGCAGCAGAATGACCGCGATAACCAGACTAGTTAAGGCACGCATGGGATACACCTCCGGTGGTATACGACCATTTTACTGGAATCGCTTGGAGATGGAAAATTGCGGTGGCGGCGAGATGGCTACCGCTGACGTGTTATCACGCAAAACACGCTCGACCCGTCAACTTCCACTATTTCGACTCCGCCAGCGATATCTGCGGTCAGCGCGCGAAACTCATCGGCGCTAACGGTTGTGGCGGTGAATCCGTCCTTGCACACAATCACGCCATCGCCGGTTTTCGTATTCAATCTCGCGCATAGGATGATTGCTTCTGACCCGTAGGTTTGCCCGCCTTCGCAGGCGTTTCCATTGCAGCATATGGCGCGACGCAGCCGTGCAATCCACGCAGACGGGAATCGCCTTTCACCGCTTTCGTCAATTCTTTGTTATCGAGCCCGAGTAGGTAACCGAGTGCGTCTTCAGCTTGATCCACTTCGCCTCTTCGATTCCGATGAGATTGCCGCAAGTACATCTTACTTCGCTGCCCTCGCGCACGCTGTTATCCTCTGTTATCCGCTCCTTCCACAGGTGCCACAGTCGTCCTTTACCGACCTTCTCATATCGGAACAGCTTCTTCCTGCAATTGGCGCATTTCACAGTTATCATCTCTATGTCGCCGTCCGGTAGTGCTCACACGCGAGGAAGCGCCGCACGCAATCAAAACCATCGTCATTGGCATCGAACGGACTCAAGAATCCCCCGCGCAATCCACCGCACGACAATCGTCCCCGTTCGTCCCGTCATTGCCCTTGCGTCCATATCCAATCCCTCTGCGCCCGTGTTTGCGGCAAGCCCATTATAAGTGTCTCGCTAAGCAGAGTCACTGTTTCAATACGAGTGTCAGGTGACTGAGTGCGCCCAGCACCCTTTAGTGAACACGCCCGAACCGCTTCGCTATCGCGCGATGCTGCTAGCGTTTGTCTCGATTAGCACCCGCTACCGCGGCTAAGACGGCGAAGAAGATGGCGACCTTAAGTGCTGTGTACCATGAGATTGTCCCCGCAACGAGTCCCTGAGCAACCGCGCCGGGAAAGAGATCAGGAATGGTCCACGCCCATAGCAGTTTCAGCAGGAGTAGTACAACCACGAGCACCAGCGCTACGAGCACAAGCACTCCGGGTACTGCAGCGAACGCCCAGTATTTACTCATAATCAAGTCCTCCCAGTTGATTGACAGCAGGCGTATAGCCTTTAACAGCCGAGCCTCCACGACCTAAGCATCCTAAGGAAGAACACCGGACTGCCTTCCTCGTGCGCGGTCACCATAAATCCCGCTTCCCTACCGCCACGCCCCGCGCTAATAATAAAACCAGATCGTGCGGTAGTCCCTGATGTTCTCGCCCCGGGCGGCCAGCTCTTCAAGATAGTTGTATATCGGCACATCCACGTAGTTATACGGCGGCATGGGCGTGATGTTCTTCTCCCAGGGGTGGAATTCGTAGACCCGCGAGCCGTCCGGCAGTATCATCACCAGCCTCCTATCCTGCATCGCCCGCAGGTGGTTCTTCCCCAGCTTGGGCACGTTGAAGACGGGTTCGTCGGTGCGGTCAAGGCCCGGAAGCAGCCGCGCCTCCTCCTTGCGCTCCTGCAGGATGCGCGCAATCGGCACCATATAGCTTAGAGTCTCTTTCTTCCCCTTCATGTTGAAGACGTAATACGGGTCGATGCCGACGGCTTTCAGGTCCAGCCTGAGCTTCGCTGTCTCGAAGCTGCGCGAATTCTAAACGGTGAAAACCTTCTGGTTGTATACCGAAATGCCGCTCCGGCGCAGCTTCTGGATGGACTCCTGGAGT
>JAOZQG010000112.1 GCA_029932365.1 bacterium
TGGACGTGTCGTAGGCCGAAGTTATGTCAACGTCGCCGCTGAACTGAAACCACCATAATTCGGGCGAAACCGCCCGCGCTCTGATAACACTACCCATCTTATCCTCCCAGGTTCCCTGAAGTATGCAACTATGCCTTTGAATGATACCGCATTCTGAGCACCACCGCCACATGTTCGCGGTGGATTCTGGGAAAATAGCATTGTATCCAAACTCCCAATGCACGAGCGTTCGGCGCTCCACACCCCCCCCCATACTTCACGGCGGTATAGTGGTGTGATAGACTAGAGTGTCGTGGCGGACAAGTTTATCCATATTCGCGGGGCGCGGGTGCATAACCTCAAGAACCTTGACGTCAAGCTGCCCCGCGACAAGCTCCTGGTCTTCACCGGCGTGTCCGGCAGCGGCAAAAGCTCGCTCGCGTTTGACACGGTTTACGCCGAGGGCCAGCGCCGCTATCTGGAATCGCTTTCCAGCTACGCCCGCCAGTTCCTGATGAACTTCGACAAGCCCGAGGTTGAGCAGATAGTCGGCCTTTCCCCCACCATCGCGATAGAGCAGCGCACCGCCAGCCACAATCCGCGCTCCACCGTGGGCACGGTCACCGAAATCTACGACTACCTGCGCGTGCTGTTCGCGCGCGTCGGCGTACAGCACTGCGTGAAGTGCGGCAAAGTCGTGGGCAAGCAGACGGTGGACAACATCGTGGACGCGATACTCGGCTTCCCGCGCGACAGCCGCATCTACCTGCTCGCGCCGGTAATCAGCGGGCGCAAGGGCGAGTACAAAGACGTCTTCACCGCCGCCCGCGCGCGAGGATTCGTCCGCATGCGCGTCAACGGCCGCGTGGTCTCGCTGGACGAGGAAATCCGCCTGGACAAGAAGCGCAAGCACAACATAGAAATCGTGGTTGACCGGCTGCGCATCGATCCCGAGGAGCGCACGCGCATCACCGAATCGGTGGAGACGGCGCTCGCCGAAAGCGACGGCGTCGTGCTCACGCTGGACGCGGACACGGGCGAGGAGCGCGTATTCAGCCTGAAGCTCGCCTGCACTGAATGCGCCATCTCCTACGAGGAACTCACGCCGCAGATGTTCTCGTTCAACAACCCGCAGGGGATGTGCGAAGCCTGCGACGGGCTGGGCATCAGCCAGGAAGTGGATATTGAGACTCTCATCCCCGACCCCAGCCTGACCATCAGCGAGGGCGCCATCAGGTTCGCCGGACTGGGCGGGGGTCCCGGAAGCTGGGGCTACGAGTGCCTGCTGGACGTGCTGCACTCGATGGACACGGACGACAACACGCCGTGGAACGAGCTTCCGGCGAAGGTCCAAAAAGCGGTGCTTTACGGAACGAAGTTCCGCCGGCGCGGCAGGCTGCGCGTCGCAGAGGGCGTGGTCAATACCATCAAAAGGCTGTATCACGAGACGCAGAGCGAAGGCGCGCGCCGGTACTACTCGTACTTCTTCGCCAACAGCCCGTGCAAGGCGTGTGGCGGCAAACGCCTGAAGCCCCAGTCGCTCGCAGTGCGCGTCGCCGGAAAGACAATTGACGCTATCACCGATATGCCAGTTGAGGACTCGCTGGAGTTTTTTGAGAATATCCATCTCACCGGCGCAAGCGCGGAAATCGCCCGCGAACTCATCAAAGAGGTCCGCTCGCGCCTGCAGTTCATGGTTGACGTTGGCCTGGGCTACCTGACACTTTCGCGCAGCGCACCGCACCTGTCCGGCGGCGAAAGCCAGCGCATCCGCCTCGCGTCGCAGATTGGCAGCGGGCTGACCGGCGTGCTATACGTGCTGGACGAGCCCAGCATCGGGCTGCACTCGCGCGACATCGGGCGACTGCTGAAGACGCTTACCTACCTGCGCGACCTGGGCAACACCATCGTCGTGGTGGAGCACGACCGCGCGACGATGGAAGCGGCCGACCGCGTGTTTGACTTCGGCCCCGGCGCCGGCGTGCACGGCGGCAAGATTGTCGCCGAGGGAACCGCCAGGGAGCTTGCGTCAAACGGCAAAACGCTTACCGGCAAATACCTGAGCGGCGAACTCAAAATCGACGTTCCGCCGAAGCGGCGCGACGGCAATGGAAAGGCGGTCAAGGTCACCGGCGCGCGCGCGCACAACCTCAAGCGCATCACGGTGAACTTCCCGCTGGGACGCTTCATCACTGTAACCGGCGTCTCCGGCAGCGGCAAAAGCTCGCTCGTCAACGACACGCTCTACAAGGCGCTTTACAACTACATCAACCGGGGCATGCGCCGCACAGGCCCCTTCGATCGCATCGAGGGTGTTAAGGAAAACGTCGACCGCGTCATCCGCATCAGCCAGAAGCCCATCGGGCGCACTCCGCGCTCCAATCCGGCAACTTACACCGGCGTGTGGGACCCCATCCGCAAGCTCTTTTCCGAGCTGCCCGAAAGCCGCGTGCGCGGCTACAAGCCGGGGCGCTTCAGCTTCAACGTGCGCGGCGGCCGCTGCGAGGCCTGCCAGGGCGACGGCGTCAAGCGCGTGGAGCTGCACTTCCTGCCCGACGCCCAGGTTACCTGCGAGGAATGCGGCGGCAAGCGCTTCAACCGCGAGACGCTTACCGTCGCTTACAAGGGCAAAAACATCTACGACATATTGCAGATGACCGTCGCCGAAGCCGCGGAGCACTTCAGCGCCATCCCGCCGATTATGCGCGTCCTGCAAACGCTCATTGACGTGGGATTGGACTACATCACGCTGGGCCAGCCGGCTCCCACCCTCTCCGGCGGCGAAAGCCAGCGGGTGAAACTCGCCAAGGAGCTCACCAAGCGCAGCACCGGCAAAACGCTTTACCTGCTAGATGAGCCCACGACGGGCCTGCACTTTGAGGACATCCGCAAGCTACTCGGCGTGCTCAACCGCCTCGTGGACGGCGGCAACACGGTAGTCGTCATCGAACACAACATGGACGTGATTAAGTGCGCCGACTGGGTGATAGACCTGGGCCCCGAGGGCGGAGAAGCCGGCGGACGCATCGTCGCCGAAGGTACGCCGGAGCAGGTGGCGAAACATCACACCAGCTACACAGGCAAATACTTGAAGAAATTCCTGAAGCCCCGCCTGCCTCGGAAACGCAACTGACAGGGATGCTGATAACTTCAATCCTGGTGCTATAATCGGGAGGCCGGTTGCGGGCAACCGACTCGTAGCCGGTAGCTTCGAGGATCGAGGGGGAATGCGCCAGTGAACGTCATCATCATTTTGCTGCTCGCGCTTATCGCCTACGTCTTCGGTTACTTCGTATACGCGCGATACATCTCGCGCACGCTGGGCGTGGACGACGCGCGGGCGACTCCTGCCTATACGCAAAGCGACAAGCGCGATTACGTCCCGGCGCGGCCGGTCGTGCTGTTCTCGCACCACTTCGCCACCATCGCCGGCGCGGGGCCCATAATCGGCCCGACCATCGCCATCGTCTACGGCTTCGCGCCCGCACTGCTGTGGGTCATCCTCGGCGGAGTGTTCCTGGGCGCGGTGCACGACTACACGTCGCTCTTCGTCAGCCTGCGCCAGAAGGGATGCAGCATCGCCGAAGTCACCGGCCAGACCACCGGCGGCCTGGGCTTTTTCCTCTACATCGCCTTCACCATAATGCTGATTGTTCTGGTCACCGCCGCGTTCCTCAACCTCTCGGTGCAGGCCCTGACCAGCTTCTACCCCGCGTCCGCCTTCCAGCTATCGGGGATGGAAGCGTTGCCCATACACACCTTCGTGGCCGACGGCGTAACCCAGGTGCGCATCGGCGGAATCGCCACGATGAGCGTCATCATAATGACCGCGTTCGCCCCGGTTCTCGGCTGGATGCTGTTCAAGAAGCGCATCCACTCGCTGCCCGCCGCGCTTATCGCCATCGCCGTTGCGGTGGGCTCGGTGTGGTTCGGCATGTACTTCCCGGTGTCCTTCGGCACGATGAGCGCCGATTCCATCCGCCTCGTCTGGATGCTGTGCCTGACAGTTTACGTCTTCTTCGCCGCGGCTATTCCCGTCTGGATGATACTCCAGCCGCGCGACTTCGTGAACGCCTTCATCCTCTACACCGGCATCGCGCTGCTAGTAATCGCCACCATCGGCGCGGGTTTGGGCGGTGTCACCACCGCTACCATGCCCGCGTGGAACGTCGCCGAGGGCACCAAGTACCTCGGGTTAATCTGGCCCATCTTGTTCATCACCATCGCCTGCGGCGCTATCTCCGGATTCCATTCGCTGGTCGCGGGCGGCACGACTTCCAAGCAGTGCGACCGCGAACGCAACGCGGTGAAGATAGGCTACGGGGGAATGCTGCTGGAATCGCTGCTGGCGGTGTTGGTGATTATCGCGCTGGTCGCCGGTCTGGGGCAAATAAAGTTCATGCAGGTCGCTTATCCTGCCGGCGGGGGGGGCAACTTCGTGCTCGCGTTCGCCATGTCCATGGGCGGCCTGCTGCAAAAAGGAATTGGCATACCACTCTACCTCGGTACCATATTCGGCATCCTGATGCTGGAGGGTTTTCTCATCACCACGCTGGACTCCGCAGTGCGCCTGAACCGCTATCTGTTCGAGGAACTGTGGAAGTACATCTTCCGGGGGAAGATACCGAAGCTTTTGCGCTCGCCCAACTTCAACGCTCTGATTTCGGTTGCGCTGATGTTCTTGCTGGCATTCTCCAACGGCGTGAAAGCCATCTGGCCGCTGTTTGGCGCGGCGAACCAGATGATGGCGGGGCTTACGCTCATCGCCGTCTCGCTGTGGCTGCTCTACCGCGCGCGCCCGGCGTGGTACACCATCTATCCGGCGGTGTTTATGATTGTGACCACGGTGGCTTCCATCGGCATCACGACGTGGTCCAATCTCGTAAGGCTCTTTGAGCGCTTCACTTACCCCACGCTAACGCTCGTGCTCTTCGGCGTCATTTTGTTGCTGTTCAGCCTGGGAGTTGTCTGGCTGGGCATCGTGAAAGCCATAGAATTCCGCTCCGGCCCCGGCGCAGCTGGAGGGATATCGAACGGATCGAGGATTAGCGCTTGAAAGCGCAGCAAACTGAGGGCATAATGGGCATGAGCGGCTGAATTGGCCGCGCATCAAGTCGGCGCAAGGGAGGCGGGCGAAATGAAGGCCAGACCGAACCTGCGGGGGATATTTCTCACGGGACTGCTGTGCGCGCTCGCGCTCCCACTTGCCGCCTGCGGTGGCAAGCAGTCGTCCGTCCCGCCATCGCAAAAACCAGGGCGGGCAGGCGTCAGTCCTCAGTCCTCAGATAGGAGCGGCGGTCTCCAGACCGCCGATTCTCTCGAAAACGCTCTGACCGAGCTGGACGCGCTAAAGACGCCGGAGGGCGTCGATCCGGCGTTGTTTGCCGAGCTGAAGGATGCGCTTGCGGAGGCGCTGCAAACAGAACTAACCGAGAGTAGGCCGGGCTCACCAGCCCGGCTC
>JAOZQG010000030.1:0-13619 GCA_029932365.1 bacterium
TGGAAGCGGGGCTGCTGGCGGTCCCAGGGCGGGGTCAGCACCCGCACCGTAGTCATCCGCAGCCGGTTGCAGGGGAAGATGTCGTTGTCCAGCCTGTCCCCCACCATCATCGCGTCTTCGGCCTCCACGCCGATGCGCTGAAGTATCAGCTGGTAAAGCCGCGTGTCCGGCTTGAACAGCCACACCTCCTCGGAAAGCCCCACGAACTCGAAGTACCCGTCCAGCTTGAAGCCTTTCAGCCAGTGGTGTGCCTCGGCGAAGTTGTTGGACGCCACCGCGAGCTTGTAACGCTTTTTCAGCTCGCCTAAAAGCTCGTGCACGCCGGGATACAGCGTGCCCAGCGCGCTGAAGTCCTCCACCACCCGCGCGCGGAAGCGGTTGATGATTTTGCGCAGCACCTGCTGGTAGGCGTCGTAGTCGCCGTCCAGCGCGCGCCAGAGAATCGCCCGCGTGAGGCTCGGCGCGTAGGATTCTATGCAGCGGTTAGTGATTTCCTCAAATTCGTCGTTGGAAAGCTCCACACCGCACCGGGTAAGCTCCGCGCGCATATCCTTCCACAGCGCAAGCTCGGATTGGTAGTCGTCCCACAGCGTTCCCCCGAGGTCCAGCAGTATCGCTTTCAGCATGGTTCTATCTCCAGCAGCAGGCGCGCGAGTTTTTCAAAGTCGGCGACAATTACCTTGCGATAGCGCGGGTTGCGCAGGATGGCCGCGGGATGGTAGGTCGGCATAAGCACCTGGCCTTCGCGCTCGATTACCGTGCCGCGCACCTTGCCGATCTGCATCTTCGGGCCCAGAAGCAGGCTCATGGAAAAGCGCCCCAGCGGCACAATCACCAGCGGCTTTATCACTGCAATCTGAGCGTAGAGCCAGGGCTTGCAGGCTTCTATCTCCAGCGGCTCGGGGTCGCGGTTGGCCGGCGGGCGGCACTTGAGAACGTTGCCGATGAAATATTCGCCCTCCTCCAGCCGGATGTGCTGGATGAGCTTGCGCAGAAGCTGTCCCGCGCGCCCCACGAAGGGACGCCCCTGCTCGTCCTCGTCCGCGCCCGGCGCTTCGCCGATGAACATCACCTTGGCCTGAGCGCCGCCCTCCCCCGGCACGGCGTTTTTGCGGCTTTCGCCGAGCTCGCACTGCCGGCAGGCGCGAATCTGCTCGGCCAGCGCGTCCAGAAGCTCGGCGGGCGTGGTCATCGTTTAAGCGGAACCTGCGGGAATGCCGGGGAACAGCCCCAGCTCGTTCATTACGCCGATGAGCTGCTGCTTCACGCTCTCGTCGGCACGCGTCATCGGCAGCCGGAACTGCTCGGAGATCAGCCCCATGAGCGACAGCGCAGTCTTTACCGGTATGGGGTTGGTCGTGGCGAAAAGCGTCTTAAAGATGCCTATAAGCTTCAAGTGGATGTCGCGGGCGCGCGCTATGTCGCCTTTTTCAAACGAGCGCACCATCTCCTGGAGCTGCTTGCCCACGATATGCGAGGCGACGCTGACCACGCCGACTCCGCCCACCGCGAGTATCGGCAGCGTCAGGCTGTCGTCCCCGGAGTAGATGGCGAAGTCGTCCTGCGCGTTCTTGACGATGCTGCTGACGAAGTCCAAGTCGCCGCTGGCCTCCTTGATAGCCGCGATATTTTTCACGCCCGAAAGCTCGTAAATAGCCTCCAGCGCCAGCGAGCCGCCGGTGCGCGACGGGACGTTGTAAAGCAGCACTGGCTTGTCCGTGGCGTTGGCGACCATGCGGAAGTGGCGCACCTGCCCCTCCTTGTTGGGCTTGTTGTAGTAAGGCATAACGGCCATGATGCCGTCCACGCCCGCTTTGGTGGCTTCTTCGGTGAGCCTGACGGAATCGCGGGTGACGTTGGTGCCGGTGTTGGCGACAACCTTCATCTTCTCTGGCGCATTTTCCCGCCAGAACGTGAAGAGCTCGATGCGCTCCTCATCGCTGAGCGTCGCGCCCTCGCCCGTCGTCCCCGCCACGACGGCCGTGTCGGTGCCGTTGTCCGCGAGGTGCTCCACCAGGTACTTGGCGGATACGTAGTCCACGTTGCCCCGGCTGTCGAACGGGGTAACCACCGCAGTTGCAATGCGTCCGAAAACTGGTTCCTTGTTCATCCGTGTCCCTCTTATGGAAGTCTACCTATTGTAGCAAAGGGGAAGATGCGCCCGCTTGCGGGTCGGCTGCGCGCCTATACCAGAAAATCGCCGGATACAGCCGTTTCGTAGCCCAGGCACGCAATCTCCAGGGCCTTTACCGCCGCGGCCATGGCAAAGCGCCGCGCTTCCGCCAGCTCGTCGCCGGTAAGCTCCTCAAGCACGTAGTCGCTTATGTCCTCAAGCTCCCCGCCGCCGATGCCGATGCGTATGCGCGGGAAGTCCTCTTTGCCGCCGAGCGCGCCGATGATGTCGGCCAGGCCCTTGTGCCCGCCGGCGCTCCCGCGCTCGCGAAGCCTTAGCTTCCCCCAGGGCAAATTCACGTCGTCCGAAATCACGACGAACGGCACGCCGGGATTGGCCTGCGTAATTTTCGCCAGCGCGCGCCCGCTCCGGTTCATGTATGTCTGCGGCTTGATAACCAGCAATCGGCGCTTCTCGGTTCCGCACCTTTCACGGATTCGCTCAAGCTCTTCGCTCACCGCGACGTCGGCATTGGGGGGTGGGGGCATCGATTTGGCCGGATCAAAAGCAAGCTCGGCAGTCAGGGCGCTCCAGCGGTAGCGCCAGCGCGGGCGCGGGAACATGCCCGCCAGGGTTTCCACAGCCATGAAACCTACATTGTGCCGCGTATGCTCGTATTCGGGGCCGGGATTGCCCAGGCCCACGACGATATAGTCAGGGTGCTTTCTCCTGCGCCAGAACGGCATAGCAGCGTCACATCCCCCCGCTCGCGGATTTCTGCGCATCATCCGCCCGCTGGCGAACCGCGAGGATGTCCTCGTCGCTGAGTTCCTTGCCGAACGACCGTATCGCGGCAAGCTTCATCCCGTGCTTGTCCGCAAGCTCATTTATAAATCTTACTTTCTCCTCGGAAATATCGCGCCCAAGCGTGAAATGGTCGTAATGCTTT
The DNA here is from genome assembly GCA_029932365.1 of bacterium. Classification (GTDB taxonomy): domain Bacteria; phylum 4484-113; class 4484-113; order 4484-113; family 4484-113; genus JAGGTK01. The sequence continues at coordinate 3,063 of JAOZQG010000030.1, forward strand.
TCCAGCGCCAGCAGTATCGTTTCGGCCAGGCAGGCGTAGATAATCCCCTCGGGCAGTCCGAGGTCGCCGGTCAGGCGCGCGCCGGGGAAGAGCTGCACTTCGCCGGATTCAATCACCAAAACGTCCGGCCTTTCGGCGGCGGCGGCGGGGCTGATATCCGGCGGGCGCGCCACGTCGCTCACGATTGCGCCGGGCTTCAAAAGATCCATCTTCACCACCGAGCCCACCGCGCTCGTCGTAGTAACGACGATGTCGGCTTTTCTGAGCGCTTCGCCCACGGTGCGTGTTATCGCCAGCTCCGCGTCGGGAAAGCGCTCGCGCAGCCGGTCGGTAAGCGCCAGCAGTCGCTCCGGACGCGGCGAAACCAGCGTCAATGCCCGCACCTCGCGAGCGAGCAGATGGCAGATGATGCTGCCGATGCTGCCGGTGGCCCCGATGACGCACGCGTTCGCCCGGCTCAGGTCAATGCCCATCAAATCGGCTGCCTGGGCCAGAGTTCTTATGGTTACGGCGACGGTGAACGAATTCCCCGTGGTTACGCCGATGCGGCTGCGGCGCGCGACGGTAACGCCAGCGTCACCCACGACGGAGGTGAACGCGCCCAGCCCGACTATGCCGGCGCCCCGACGCTCTGCATGCCGCGTAATGTAGAGAATGCGGCTGTAGGTGCGTTCCGGCGGGTACTTCAGCATAGTGCGAGGCGTAAACGGGACGCCGTAGATATATCCGCTGGCGCGGGCGCCGGTGGCGGAAACGATGTCTTTGATGGTGCCGACGATGGGCGGGCGTATCACCACGTGCGCCATCTCCTCCAGCCACGCTGAGGGCATAATGCGGTCCAGCGCCCTGAGAACCGGATGCTGCAAGAACTGCTCGTAGACCAGCGGGTGGACGATGAAGGCGAAGCGCCCCTCTTCGTCTTCGCCGGCGGGCGCAGCCTTATAGTCCTCGACCGGAGCGGGTTTCGGCCCCGGCATTCTGGATGCGGGGGCGAGGTCAATCAGCGCCGGCTCCACGTCGGGCTCGGGATGGAAGCTTTCAATCTCAGGGGTGAACCTGTGGCGCAGGAAGAAGTTGAGGAACGCCGCTTCCCAGTCCTGTTCCGCATCATTTTCCCGGAGCAGTTGTTTGAGCATCAGTTCAAGCAGCCCTGTGCTTACCCGCCTGTCGCCGATGCGGGGGAGCAGTCCCACCGCGGTCGCTACATCGCGGTTGCGCAAAAACTTCAGGTCGTCGTCATCAGCGAGATTGGCGAACACAATCTTCCCGCTGAGCTTTGGCGGCGAGTAGCGGCGCAGGTGCTGCATACTCCCCAGGATTACCTCCGCCCAGTAGAAGTACCAGCGGAAGCGCGGCATCCTGCGCGCGAACATCCGCGCGCCGGGGTCAAACCAGGATACAGGCGTGTTAACCACGGTGCGCAGCAAAGCGGGCGCGGCTCTGCGCAACGCCGACATAGAAGTGAGAGGCACGCCCAGCCTGAATCCGTAAAGCAGGTCGCCGAAAACAATCCGGTCCGTGTGCGAACTGAGAACCTCCGCGGCTCCGTAGCGGGGAATAGCGGAAAGCACCAGCGTGCGCTTTTCGCGGAAATTCACCGCAAGCTGGCGGACGGCTTCGTCCACCAAATAGCGCTCCAGTGTGCGCTTGACCAGGCTGCCGTCGCTCATCTCCCGCCCGCGCAGACTGGGCGCCAGCAGGCGGGAAAGCCGGCGGTGGCTATACTCCTTTCCTTCAAAGAAGAAGTGAAGCGTAAGGCCGGAAAGGGCTATGCGCTGTTCCGGCGCGTCAGCAAGAACTCGCGCCGCCTTTCGAATATCGCGCTCCAGGCCAACCTCGCGCACGGAGAACTTGCTGTCGCTCAGCTCCAGCGTGTAGCGGCGTTCCCGCTCGTCGCCCCCAAAGTCCAGGTGTAGGATGTCGGCTGCGCTCATCGCCAGCACTGCGCTTCTTTACGGCAAAATGAACTCTTCGCCGATATCAACGGTTTGAACCTCGATTCCCGTGCCTTCAAGCTCCTTTGCCAGTTGCACCGGTTCGCCGGTCAGGACGGGAAACGTGCCATAGTGCATGGGCACCACGCGCTTCACGCCCGTCATTTTCGCAGCGAGCGCCGCCGCCACCGGGTCCATAGTGAAGTGACCTCCTATCGGCAGCAATCCCACCTCGGGCTTGAACAGCTTGCCGATGAATTCCATGTCGGCCATCACCCAGGTGTCGCCGCTGTGGTAGAAGCGGAAGCCGTCCTCCAGCTCCACCACGTAGCCCGTGGGGTCGCCGCCGTAAACCTGCACTCCTCCGTCGTCCGTTGAGCTGGAGTGCGTGGCCGGAGTCTGCATAAACTTGATGCCGTCCACATCCACGGTGCCGCCGATGTTCATCCCGATGCAGTCCTCAGGAGCCACGCCGTGCTTGCCCAGAATCCCGCACAGGTCGAAGATGGCCACGACCTTGGGACGGTGCTCTTTGTAGATTTCCAGCGCGTCTCCCAGGTGATCGGCATGCCCGTGCGTGAGTGCGATGATGTCACAGCGCTCCGCCTTATGCAGCTCCTCCGGACAAGCGGGATTGGCACTGAGGAAGGGGTCTATATAGATGACCTTGCCCTCCCCGGTTTCGATACGAAAAGCGGAATGTCCGCACCAGATGAAACGATTTTGAGCCATGATATTCCTCCTCCTGTTGCGCAACTATTTGCGCCCGTAAGTGTCGAACAGCTCCACCACGTCGGTGTTCGCGCGGCGCGCCAGTACGGGGTTTGCGGATTCGGTAAGAATCCGAACCAAATTCTCGGTACCGCTGGGGCGGATGTAAAACCGGACGTCGTTTCCGTAGCCATTTTGCAGGCGGCGCAAACGGCGGACGAAGCCGCTATCTTCCTGCCATCCCCGGTGATCGCGCATCGGCACGCTTTTAAACACCTGCGCGTAGGCCGGAACGTTGCGGGTGAACTCGCCCAGCGAAAGGCCGCGGCGGACAAGGAGCTCGCTGACGAACAGCGCCACGAGCACTCCGTCCCCGCCGCAGGTCTTGTCCCAGCAGATGATATGCCCGCTCTGCTCGCCGCCGATAAGCACGCCGTGCTTCCGCATGGCACGCAAAACGTTGCTGTCGCCGACGGCTGTGCGATAGGTGCGAAAGCCCTTATCCTGCAGGTATCGCTCCACGCCCAGGTTCGTCACCTGGGTGAACACCAGCCGCCGCGCGTCACGATAGGGCCGGTGATTGAGCGCCAGAAGGGCCATCAGGAAATCGCCGTTCACCACTGAGCCGTCCGCGTCAATCGCCATCAGCCGATCCGCGTCTCCGTCGAAGGCAAATCCCCAGTCCGCGCCCGACCGAGCCACTCCCCGCTTAAGCTGCCGCAGATCAGTGGCACCGCAGCGCACGTTTATTCTTTTCCCGTCCGGCTCCGCGCAAATGGGTACAACGTCGAAGCCGCGAGCCGCGAACGCCTGCTGGGCCAGGCCGCAGGCTGCACCGTGCGCCATATCCAGCGCCACCTTCACGCCCGCTCCATTCACATTCGCCAGCTTGCTAAGATAGCTTATGTAGGCTGGCCGGGCATCGCTTTGCAGTACGGTGCCTCTGTCCGGCGCTTTGTAGCCTGCGCGGTCGTCTACGAGTTCTTCTATTGCCACTGCCGTTTTAGGGTCTACCTTAAGGCCGTCGCTGCGAAATACCTTTATCCCGTTGTGGTCAACCGGATTGTGCGAGGCGGTCACCATCACTCCGCCGATTGCGTTGTAGCGGTTGACCATCAGCGCCACCAGAGGCGTGGGGGCAACTCCCAGATCCATCACGCTTACGCCCGCGCTGTTTAAGCCGTCGGTTACGGCCCTGGCGAGCACGGGCGAGCTTATGCGCGTGTCGCATGCCAGCAGCGCCGTCGGATGGGGCAGGGCATCTTCCACATGCTTGAAGTACGGCAGCTTGCGGCCGCGATAGACCCGTCGCAGTACCAAACCTACGGCGGTCCCCACGCGAAACGCGAAATCAGCCGTGAGGTCGCTGCCCACGACACCGCGAATCCCGTCAGTCCCGAAGTACTTGGGCGCAGGGATCATTCTCGCTCCAGCACCGTAACTTCAATGCTATCATGGGCCAGGGCCGCACGCTGGACACCGCTGGGCAGAAGCACTTCCGGGATGACCCGGTACACGCCCGGCGTAAGCCCGTGAACGGACACCCTGACCTCAAGCTCCGCGCGCTGTTCATCCGTGAGCTGCTGGAACTCCGAAGATTGCACAACCACCGAGGGCGGCCGCACAATGTAATCGTATCCCTCTTCGCGCCCGACTAAAACCAGGGTTGTGCTAAGTGAACTGCCCTCCGCGGCCTCAACTTTGGCCAGCACGACATTAACGCTGACCTCCGTCGGCATCCCCTCAGGCGGCTTGAATCCATATTTCAGCTTGACATCCTGGGTGAAAGAACTGCTCTTGCCCTCCAGGTCTATCACCTCGGTGTCGATGCGGTTCATCGGATGCCGCTCGTAAAGCTCGTCATCAAAAAGAATTTGCGAAGGTGTCAGGCGCAATTCCTTCAGATAATAGTCCATCTGGGGTTCTCCGCTCGTCACGGCGTTTACGCGCACCACCTTCACGTTGGCTACAGGGTTTATTTCACCCCGGTATTGCACGACCGGCGGCGAGATTTTGAGCACGCCGTTGCTTAACACCTCGTTTTCAGCGGAGTAAACGACCAGCGGCAGCGCCCGCGATATGTTGCTGGTTTTCTGCTCCAGGTCCACTTCCGCAACGACGTGCTTGGCCTCCTTCACCAGATCCTCGGCTCCGGCAATCTCGGCTCTTTCAGGATTTATTTCCTCGCTGGAGAGCATATAGCCAGCGGGCAGCTCGCCCCGGTGCCAGACCTCGATGAGCATGGTGGTGCTCAGTTTCTTGGCCAGCTTGAGTCGCACGTTGGGCACCGGTCCTGTAACCCGCAGCTCCGGTATGCTCGGCAGCTCCGGAGAGATGGTGTAGGAGCCCGCGGAATCGAATCCCTCAAGATCCAGCACGGCGGAGAGCGCCCTGCCCTTAACCGTGTTCAACTCCTGCAAATTGCCCGCTATGGCTACCGTGATGGATGGGGGCGGCAGTTCCATAAAGGCCAATTCTTCCGATAGATTCCTCACTTCCAGATTCAGCACGAGCGATGATTCAAGCTCGTAGTCGCCGAACTGGTACGTATACAACGACAGCGACATCGCCAAGGCCAGAGACAAAAGCTTCAGCGGCCAGTTGTTGGTGATGATACTGACCATCACATCCTCACAGGGGAGAGCGCCGTAGAGAAGTTGGGATTGGCGAAGTACAGCGCGCGCAGTTGCTCTTCAAACTGGCGCGGAGTCATATCGCGCGCCAGCCGCCCGCCGTACGCGATGGACACCTTGCCGCGCTCCTCGCTCACGACGATAACTATGCAGTCGACTTTCTCGGTGATGCCGATGGCCGCGCGATGTCGCGTACCCAGATCCCGGTCCAAATCGTCACGCACCGATAAAGGCAGAAAGCAGCCAGCGTAGAGTATGCGGTCGTCGCGTATTATGACGGCGCCGTCGTGCAGCGGGTTGTGCGGTTCGAAGATGGAGCGGAGGCTGGTTTCGCTTACCAGCGCATCCAGTAAGGTGCCGGTTACGATGAGGTCTTTTTCGATGGGCTCAAGCTCGATGGCGATAAGCGCACCGTGGAAACGCTGAGCGAGGTCTCCGGTCGCGCCCAGCACCGCGTCGAATACTCGCTCTTCGGATACTCCCCCCTCGGGGGATTCCTGAAGCGGAGAGAAGAAACTCAGCATCCGGCTGGTCCGCCCCGCCCGCTCCAGGAAGTGGCGGATTTCGGGAACGAAGATGATGATGAGCGCGAAGGGGACGATCAGCAGCAGTTTTTCGAGCATCTCTGATATGACGACTAGTCTGAGCGCATTCGCGCCCCCATAGATGACGCCCAGGACTATAAGCCCCGCCAGAAGCACCGCCATTTTGGTACCGCGAACGGACAGGAGAATGTAGTAGAAAATAATGGCCGCCAGGATAACCTCTACCGTCTGGCGTCCGTAGGTCTGAATCAGCGTGGCGAGTGCTTCCCACATAACCCGGGTAGGTTTATCTTAGCATAAGCCTTCAAATGAACGTCGCTCCGACAGCGCTTCTGGATATGTAACAGTCCCGCAGCGAAATCCGCTTGAAATCCGCTTAATCAGCACGAAGTCACCGGAAGTGCGGCTGCGCCCGTTAAACCTGGCCCGGCTCGTGCTCGTTACCACCGATGGCGTACACTTTGCCGTCGTTGGAGCCTACGTAGACCGTTCCGCCGGCGCCCACCGCGGGCGATGATTCGATTGCACCTTTGGTCTCGAACTCCCACTTCAGACGGCCGGTGGAGCTTACGGCGTATAGCTTGCCGTTAAGGCTTCCCACGACTACGGTGCCGTCCGGGCAAACCGCAGGTGAGGATTCGATGGTGCCGCCGGTGGCGAACGACCACCGCTCCCGTCCCCGGGGCGACACCGCATAAAGCTTCTGGTCGTAGCTTCCGAAGTAAACCGTCCCGTCCTCGGCGATGGCGGGCGAAGAGCGTATCGCGCGCCCCGTCTGGAAGGCCCATCTAATTTTCCCCCTTCCCAGGGGCAGCCAGCTTTTAGGATTTATCGCGTAGAGCCTGCCATCGTTGCTGCCCACGTATACCGTACCATCTTTTGCAACGGTTGGCGAAGAGTGAACGCTCTCCCGGGTTCTCACTTCCCATTCCTTCGTCCCGTCGGGATTAATCGCGTAAAGCTTGCGGTCGAGCCCGCCGATGTAGATCGTGCCGTCCTCATAAAGCGCCGGCGACGATCGCACACGCCAGCCGGTCTTGAATTCCCATTTCTTGGAGCCGTCGGGATTTATCGCGTAGACTTTGCCTTCACCGCTGCCAAAGTAGATTGTGCCGTCGGGGCCCACCAGAGGAGAGGCGTGGACCTCTTCCTTGGTGTAAACCTGCCATTTCTCGGTGCCGTCCGGCTCCAGGGCGTAGAGCGCGCCGTCAAAGCAGCCGAAATAAATGCTCCCGTCGAGACCGATGGCGGGCGAGGAGCGAATAGGCGCGCCCGCTTTGAACTCCCATTTACTGGCGCCGTAAGGCCTTATGGCGTGCAGCACGCCGCCGTCGGTTCCTACATAGATGGTTCCGTCCGAACCCACGGCCGGCGAGGACCGCACCTTGCTTCGAGTGTTGAAAGACCATTTTTTCACCGGCTCCTCAGGGCTGGGGTACTTGCCCCGGCGCATTCGGGAGGCGTCACGTCCGAACATCGGCCACAGACCCACACCCTCGCTTTCACCCATATGATAGGTCTGGGCTTCCGTGAAATGGTCAGATTTAAGCTCAGCGTCGTACTTCGCGCGGAGTTTCTCGTCGGAAAGAACCGCGTAGGCCTCGTTTATCAGGGCCATTCTCTCCGCCGCGCTCTTATCGCCCGGATTCCGGTCCGGGTGCCATTCTACGGCCAGCGTGCGATATGAGCGCTTGATTTCCTGGAACGTGGCGTCCGGCTCCTCCTGGAGGATTTCGTAGTAGTTTTTCAGCCCTCGACGCATCGCCGGTTTATCTTCCTAGGTCCGGCTGTTTTATCGTGTGTAACCGGTATGCCCGGGCGCTATATTAAGCCAAGACGACCTAAACACGAAGCGTGAGTCTCCCCCATTGGGTGACTACAGCCGCCCCTAGCTTCCAGATACATGGACTTTTCCTGGAAGCATTGGTTGAAGTATACCGCCAGAACGCGCTCCTCGCAACTTCGGAAGCCAGGAAAGACCGTGAAATCCACGGACGCGCACGCATCCGGTTCAGGGTGAAAAGCTTCCTTACCAGCCGCGTTCCGCCAGCTTCTGGTCCTCCGGCAGCTTGGCGGCGTCAAGCCCCTTCATCGGTTCGCCCAGGCCCCGCGATATCTCCGCCAGCTTCGCCGGGTCGCGGTAATTAAGGACCGATTGCACAATCGCACGCGCTCGGCGCGGCGGGTCCGAGCTTTTAAATATCCCGCTGCCCACGAACACCGATTCCGCGCCTAGCTGCATCATCAGCGACGCGTCCGCTGGTGTGGCGATGCCGCCGGCGGCGAAATTCGGCACCGGCAGCTTGCCATGCTTCCACACGTAGCGCACCTGCTCCAGCGGCGCGCCCAGTTCCTTGGCACGTGTTTGCAGCTCGCTCTCGTCGCTCTTATGCAGCATATGGATTTCGCTCTGCACTTTCCTCATATGCCGCACCGCCTCCACCACGTCGCCGGTTCCGGCCTCGCCCTTGGTGCGTATCAGGGCCGCTCCCTCCGCGATGCGCCTGAGGGCCTCCGCCAGGCCCCGGCAGCCGCACACGAACGGAACCGCGAAGTCGTGCTTCCATACGTGGTTGGCCTGGTCAGCCGGGGTGAGCACCTCGCTCTCATCGATGAAATCCACGCCCAGAGCTTCCAGTATCTGCGCCTCCGCGAAATGCCCGATGCGGCACTTCGCCATCACCGGTATGGATACCGTGTCCTTTATCTTCAGGATAATCTCAGGATCCGCCATCCGGGCGATACCGCCGTCCCTCCGGATATCGGCGGGGACGCGCTCCAGCGCCATCACGGCGACGGCTCCGGCATCTTCGGCTATCGCAGCCTGCTCCGGCGTCGTGACGTCCATAATCACGCCGCCTTTGAGCATCTCAGCAAGCCCGACCTTGACGCGCCACGTGCCCTTTTTCCGCTTGCCTTTGTTGTCAGCGGTGGCTTGCATAATGATTAAACCTCCATCACCTCATTATATACTATGCAGGCGCTGACCCCGATATTTCAAAATCGCAATTAGTGACCAGGGGAAGCCTGCTGAGGCACGGTCGGCCTGTTCCGGGGCATCGGCGGCCTGGATCCGGTGCGCCCGGATCGATATTCCAGAAGCCGAGCGAGAAATTCCCCGGATGCGCCAAAGGCACGGCACGAAGATCCCGCGCTAGGCGGCATTCGGGCGCCCCGCCCGTATAGTTCCCGGTGGTATAATCACAGTGTGGCCGTAGGTTAGGCCCGGAGTTTGCGTGGTATCATATAGGTAGACCTCCGGGAATGCCGGGTTGCATAAGATATGAACATACTAGATTTTTTCTCGTTTTCTGCAAGGAAGCTCATTTCCAAGAGCAACGAAGTCTGCTCCGAGTTTAAAAACCAGTACATCGAGCCGGAGCACATCTTCTACGCGATGCTCTCGCTGCAGCAGTGCAGCGCGCTGCAGGTCCTGGCGCACCTTCAGGTGAACCGGCCCAAGCTGGCGTACTCGCTGGAAAACTACCTCTACGAGCACCAGGGCACCTACAAGGACCAGCCCAGCTTCTCGCGCCGCACGCTGAACCTGCTGGATATGGCCAACCAGGAGGTCAAGCGCCTGCGCCACCGCGAAATCGGCACGACGCACATACTGGTGGCTCTGGCGCAGGAGCCGTCGCCTTTCCTGCGCGAGCTTTTCGCCGAAAACAAGCTCAACGCCGACCTTATCCGCGAAGCCTTCCTCAATTACCTGCGCAGCGCGGGACATCCAAGGGGCGAGCGCAAGGAGCGGCCGGCGAGCATAGCGGTGAAGTTTTCGCGTGACCTGACGAAACTCGCGCGCGAGGACAAGCTGGATCCCGTCATCGGCCGCGATCGCGAAATATCGCGCCTTATCCATATTCTATGCAAGCGCACCAAGAACAATCCCATTCTCGTGGGCGAGCCCGGCGTGGGCAAGACGGCCATCGTGGAGGGCCTGGCCCAGCGTATCGTCAAGGGCAAAGTGCCGCATGCGCTGCTGGACCGGCAGCTTCTGGCGATTGACCTGGCGGCGATTGTTGCGGGCACCAAATTCCGCGGCGAGTTCGAGGAGCGCCTGAAGGCGCTGATCAAGGAAGTGCAGGAGTCGCGGGGCCGCATCGTCATCTTCATCGACGAGCTGCATACCATTCTGGGCGCGGGCAGCGCCGAGGGCAGCCTGGACGCCTCCAACATCCTGAAGCCGGCGCTTTCCCGCGGCGAGCTCAGGTGCATCGGCTCAACCACGTTCAAGGAGTACCGCAAGTATTTTGAGAAAGATGGCGCGCTCTCCCGCCGCTTCCAGCCGGTGATGGTGGAAGAGCCTAATTTCGAGGAGACGTGGAGCATACTGCGCGGCCTGCGCAAAGAATACGAAAAGCACCACAGCGTTTCGATTACCGACGACGCGCTCAGGCAGGCCATCTACCTCTCGGAGCGCTTCATCCCCGACCGCAAGCTGCCGGACAAGGCCATAGACGTGGTGGACGAGGCGGCGGCGTGGGTTAATCTGGAGATAGACACCCAGCGCCGGAAGGCGGAGCAGGCGCGCAAGAGCGACCTGCCCGACGAGGAGACGCTGAGCCTGCTTTCGGTGGAGGATGGCGAAGCTCCGGCGCTTTCTGAGGACTTCGACACTCGTAAGCTAGAACGCGCGGGGCGGCTCATCGGGATGGGCGCGGACGTTCCCATTGAAAGCGACGTGGTGAGTGGAAGCCACATCGCCAAAGTCGTGGAGATGTGGACCGGCAT
>JAOZQG010000030.1:13629-18799 GCA_029932365.1 bacterium
ACATTCCCACCAAGAACATCACTATGGACGACCAGGAACGGCTGATGCGCCTGGACGAGCAGCTTAAAAAGTACATCATCGGCCAGGACGAAGCTATAAATATCGTGGTGCGCGCGCTCAAGCGCTCGTTCAGCGGCGTGCGCCAGACTAACCGTCCCATCGGCAGCTTCGTGTTTCTGGGGCCGACGGGAGTGGGCAAGACGGAGCTTGCGCGGGTGATAGCGCGCGAGGTCTTCTCCCATCCCGACGCGTTCGTCAAGATTGACCTTTCGGAGTACTCGGAGAAATTCACCGTCAGCCGCCTGCTCGGCTCGCCGCCGGGATACGTGGGCTATGACGAGGGTGGGCAGCTCACAGAGCTGGTGAAGAAGCACCCGTATTCGCTCGTGCTCTTCGACGAGATGGAGAAGGCGCATCCCGACATCTTCCACACGCTGCTGCAGCTTCTCGACGAGGGCGTGCTCACCGACGGCCAGGGCCGGAAGGTGCACTTCCACAACACCATCGTTATTTTCACCACCAACCTCGGTGGACGCTTCTTTGATATGACCGGCGAAATCGGCTTCAAGCACGAAATCGCCGAAACCGACGAAGAAATCGCCCGCCGCCACGAGGGATACCGCCAGCGCGCCGACGAGTTCCTGCTCAAGGCGTTCAAGCCGGAGTTTTTGAACCGGCTGGACGAGATTGTGCACTTCAACCCGCTGGGGCGGGGAGAGGCGAAGGAGATTGCGCAGCTTGAGCTGGGCTTCCTCGCCGACCGCCTGGAGGAAGCGGGGCACCACGTGAAGTTCACCGACGCCGTGGCCGAAAAAATCGTCGACGCGGGTTTCAGCGCGTCCTACGGCGCGCGTAACATAAAGCGCACCATCAGCCGTATGGTGGAGGATCCCATCTCGGAACTGGTGCTGGAAGGCAAGATGAAGGCCGGCGACGAAAGCGTGGTGTTCACTATGGACGAAGAGGGCGCGCTGCGCATGGAGTTCGACCCCGCGCGCCTGGCGGTGGACCACTTCAAAGCGGAAGCCGAAACCGGCGACACCGCGCCGGCTGACGGCCTGAGCACTGACTGAGAGGGCGAAGTGTCTGATACCTGTTAGCTGACTACCTTCCCGCTAATTCTGCCCGCCCACGAACTGCTGGGAAACCATCAGGCTAGACCTTCGGCTTCAAGCCGGGTTAGGGCTTCACGCTTGACCTCATGGAATGCCCATGTAAGCCTGCATTCGCTCGGGTCGGGTAGGAATATCGAGCCGGTTGCCTGGTAGTTCACTGCCGGACATCCACCAGCGCAAGCGTCCTTAAGACCGCAATTGTGGCATGCTTTGCGAAGGTTATAGCGAAAGGCGATGAATTCACGCCGCGCATCTAAATTCGTGAAGCCGGTCAGGACATTTCCCAGTGAGAACTCAGGGATACCCGCGAGTTCGCTTAATCCCTGCACCTTTGCACAAGGCTGGATTTCACCGGATGCGGAAACGCTTACTCTTCCGCGACCAGCGCCGCACCCCCAGATACCCCGCTTGCTGCCGGGCGCTGAGTCGTCGTCCTTCTCGAATATGCCTATTCGCAAATGAGCTTTGGCTTTCTTACGCTCAATGTAATAATCCAGCAGAGCAAGCAATTGCCGCTTATACTCCGCAATATCTTCGTGCTCATAGTTTAGCCCGGTTGCAGGTCCGATAATAAACTGGTTAATGCCCAGCTCGTGCAGGTGAATTATGTTCTCGCATAGTTTACGCATGTTATCTGGCGTTGGAGTAACCCGCGCGCCGATTTACAGCTGATATTGCTTCATCAGCGGGATTCGGTCGGCTACTGCCTTGTATGTCCCACGTCCGTCGGCGAACTTCCGGTGGGTGTTGTGCGTTTCCTCATCGCCGTCGATGCTTAGAAGGAACTTGATGCCGTGTCTCCTGCAGAAGCTCAGTTTCTCGTCGTCAAAGAGCGTACCGTTAGTGGTCATTGAGAAGACCAGCTTCTTATAGTACCTTTCCGCCTGTCTTTGGCCGTAGTCAACGGTAAGCTGCATCATATCGAATGCCAGCAGGGGTTCTCCGCCCAGGAACAGGATTTCCGGCTTCTTCTGGTGGCGCGACTTCAGTAACAGGAAGTCCACGGTAGCCCGCACAATCTCTTCGCTCATTGTCCTGGCACGTTTTCCCTCGATGAAGCAGTAGTCGCACCGGCAGTTGCAGTTTTCGGTGATGAGCATGTCTATGAGCTGCACGGGAGTGAATGTTTGCTCTACCAGCAGTTGCTTGAATGCAACCGCACACCTGGTGGCAAATGATGGTTCAGGATACGGTGTCACCTATTTCCTCATCGTCGAAGCTAATGCTGATGTCAAAGCTCTGGCAAGAGAGCATCTCCCAGGGCACAAATGTATAAATATACGAACCGTCTTCCATTTCAGTGGCGTGGACATGCCATTCAGTAACGATGAAGCGGTCGTCGCCGTATGGGGTGATGGACGCAGTAATCATTAGAGAGCCAACATTGCCTTTATATATATACGGAGTGTTCCAGTCAAACTTCCGGGGTTCAACGCTAGCTGCAAGGACGCATGATTTCGGCGCCTGTTGTTCTGGCATCTCATGTAGTGTTTTCCTGAGATCGGCTGTAATCTCCTGGTCATCGTAATGCAGAGTGATCGTTGCATTCTCTGGCGGAATGCCGAGCGTGTACTGCATTATCCTTAAGAAGTCCTTTATTCCACAGGTTGTGCTCGCGTGCCATCTCCAACTTTCGGATGTTGGGATTCTGTAATGCCTGAATCTGGGATAATAAGAAGTCAGTTCATGACCCCGTGAGAATATATCTTCCTGAATTTCGACAGGGCTGATAGTTGAGCTGATAACGATGTAAGGTATCCACGTTGTCTTGATTCCGCTAGGCAAAGCGGGAGCGACGTCGGCAGTTTGCGCAGCCTGTGCTGTGATTACTAGCGCTGTAAGGATGAGAGCTAAAGCAACGCCACATTTACTACATTGATAAGCAGTTGCCATCGAGAATCCTCCTACGCGTTGTCCGCTAATTCTGCCCGCCCACGAACTGCTGGGAGCCGGAGGTGTTCACCGGCGGATTGAGCAGCTCGTCGCGGTCGGGATGCAGCTCGCCGGTCGTGCGCTCGTAGAGGTAGACGTATATCATTCCCGCGATGCCGGCGTTCATCAGCGCGCCGGGCTTTTTCATCATCCGCTCGATGATTGGCTGCCATTCCTCGCCTTTGAACCGGTCCAGCCCGCGCTCCCGGTCGTGGCACAAGCCGCAGCGCGCCTTCCACATATTCTCCGGATTCATGCCGATAACGTCCTCGCCGAGCGGCAACTCCGTGGGCTGCTCGGCCGGCTGAGCAATGATGGGATTGTTCAGGTCGAACTCCGGCTCGGAGTCTTCGGCTTCGGGAGATGGGGCGCAGGAGCCGGCCGCCAGAAAAAATGCCAGCACCGCGAGGGCCAGCGCACCTGCTGCAAAGCCAAATGATTTTCTTAACGCGCGCATATGCTCAATTATACCGTGAGACGGTCTATCTGCGTGGCTTAGAAGGCGCTATACTAGGGCGGGGTGGCGAGCGTTTTTGAAGAACTGGCTGCGCGGATGGACTTCCACGCTGTGTTCAGCGAATACCTGCGCCTGAAGAAGAAAGGCGGCCGCTTCTTCGCCGTCTGCCCCTTCCACCAGGAAAAGGACCCCTCGCTTTCGGTGGACGTGGAGACGGGGCTGTGGCACTGCTTCGGCTGCAAAGCGGGCGGCAACGTCTTCCAGTTCATCGCCAAGATCGAGCACCTGGAGATGGCCGAGGTCGTGGAGATGCTCGCCAAGCGCTACGGCGTTGACCTCAGGCAATACCGCCCGGAAGAAGAGCGCCGCCGCATCACCCGCCGCCAGCTTCTGCTGAAGATCGTGCGCGCCGCCGACGGCTTCTACCGCAAACAGCTAACGAGCACCACGCACGGCCAGCAGGCGCTGAAGTACCTGCTGGGGCGCGGCCTGAGCGAGGCCACCATAAAACGCTTCGGTATCGGCGTGACTCCGCTGGAGCCGGACGGGCTTACGAAATATCTGCAGGAGCACAACGCCCGCACGCGCGACCTGGTTGATCTGAACCTGACGCTGGAGGGGCGGCGCGGCGAGATGATTGATATGCTGCGCAGCCGCATCATCTTCCCGCTGTTCGACCACCGGGGGGAGGTGGTGAGCTTCGCCGGACGCGCGCTGGGTGACGGTGAGCCGAAATACCTGAACACGCAGAACACGCCGCTTTACAACAAAAGCCGGATGCTTTACGGCTACAACTTCGCGCGCCGGGCTATCACCGAGCAGGACGCGGCGTTCATCGTGGAAGGCTATATGGACGTGATATCGCTGCACCAGGCGGGTGTGGTGAACACGGTCGCCACCTGCGGCACATCGCTTACGCGCGACCACATCAAGACGCTGGCGCGAAGCACCGATAACTTCTTCCTCGCGTTTGACGGGGACGCTGCGGGCATCAACGCGGCGCTGCGGTCGTGCGAGGAGTTTATGGCGGCGGGGCATTATCCGCGCGCTTTACTGCTGCCGGAGGGGCAGGACCCCGACGACGTGGCGCGTGCGGGCGGCAAGGAGGCCTTTGACAGGCTGAAAGCCAAAGCTGTGCCCTACCCGCGCCTGGTTGCGGGCGTGCGCATCAAGACCGCCGAGCCCGAGCCGATGGAGGTCAAGCGCCTGCTGAAAGAAGTGCTGCCGGTGTTCGGACGACTGCGCGACGCTCAGGTGCGGGACGCGTTCACCCGCGACCTCGCCGCGGCGCTTTCGCTTCCGGAGCGCCGGGTGCGCGACACGCTGAGTTCCGCCATCCGTCGTCGACGCGCGACGAAAGAAGAGCCGGAGCTTGCCACCTCTCCGCGCGAAGATTTCCTGTCGCGGTTTTTTGCAGCGGTTCTGGCGGATGAGAAGCTGCGCACAGATGCTGCAACCGAGCTTAGCGAGGAGGATTTCCCCGAAGGCAAATTCCGCGAGCTGTTCACGCGCGCGGTGAAAAACGCTGAAGACTACACGCTGCCCGACTTTCCCAAAGAGCTCGCGGCGTTGTGCGCGGAGCTGAAGCAGCGCGACGTGCCGCCGGGGGAATACGGCATTGAAGCTTACGTCGCGAAGATACGCGCGTTCAAGCTGGAGGACCTTA
>JAOZQG010000113.1:0-4485 GCA_029932365.1 bacterium
GGAGGAAGTTGTCGCCCAGCGCCATAATCTGCTTCTAATGAGAAAGTCGCTTTCCCAGGAGCTAAAGATCCTGAGCGAGCTTACCGGGAACTACGAGAGGCCCGAAAAGCCGCTTCCCATGAAGGAAACGGAGCGCGACGAGATTGTGGTTTATCTGGGCACACTGGCGAACCACCTGGAGCAGGCGCTGCACGTCATCGAGAGCGAGCGTGAAGCTCTCACCCAAAACCTGGAGCTACAGAACCTGGTCATCAATCTGCGCTCGCAGGAGATTATGCGCGTGCTGACCCTTGTTATGGCGATTTTCGTCCCCATCACCTTCATCACCGGCTTTTATGGCATGAACCTGCCCAACCTGCATGGCACGAATATGGGTCACGCCCTTCATACCATCTGGATACTGGACGGAATTATGCTGGCGATTACCGGCTGGTTCCTATATTACTTCTACCGAAAGGACTGGCTGTAAGCCTTGGCTGATAAACCGCCAAACAGATTGGACGATCAGACCGACCCGTTTCTTGAAGTGCCCTCAGCCTCGGTCAACGAGGAACTGCTGACGGAAACGGGCGAAGCAAAGCTCGTCCGCGTTCGGCAGGGGGATAATACCCATCTCCGGTGGACGCACGACGATCCGCCAGGCATTCTCAAGGACTTGCTGCCCGAACTGCCGGATTTCCTGCCGGGCTGCGAGGACCTGTTGCTGCAGGAATTCGGCTACACCGCCGGCGACTTCGACTTCACAGCGGGGGACGCGGCGCCCGTTCTCACCGCCGCCGACGTGCTGCCCCTTCTGGCGCAGGCTTACGAACTTGAGCAGAACCTTCTCGCTTACGGCGGCCTGGGAATCCCCGGATTCGAGCCGGAACGTGTGTACCTGAAGAACAACGATAGAAGCTGGCTTCCGGGATTGAACGACTTCCGGCTCCGCTTTTATCATCTGGAAGACCTTTCGCCAAAAGCGAAGCAGTTCGCGTTTCTTTCCGGACTCGCGGAGTGGCTCCAACAGGCACTAGCCAGCCGCGCGCCAAACGCGGGACATATGATGGATAACGCCGGTGTCCTCGCAGATTTCGCTAAAAGCGTCACCGCTGAACCCTCCCATTTTGAAAGCAGCGCAGCTGGCCTGGAAGTCATCCTGCACGTTGCAGCGAGAACGGACGTGGGACTCAAGCGTGACAACAACGAGGACGCCTGCCTTGTGCTGAACAGCCGATTGGAAGGAGCAGGAGATTCGTCTTCGCTTTTCGCTGTGGCCGACGGCATGGGCGGCCACAACGCGGGCGAAGTGGCATCCGCCCTATGCCTGGAGCTTTTGCGCTTCTACTCCGGGCTCTGGCCGCTCGCCCGCTCCAGCCGAGAAAGCTCAATCATCTCGCACATCGCCAGGCATCTGAAAGCGATCAGCGAGGAGATATACGAGAGCGCGGCGGCGAGTGTTGAGCAGGCGGGTATGGGAACTACCCTGACCGGCGTGTTTATGGGTTATCACGGGGATCTGGAATCGGGCGTTCCGCTCGTCTCATTGGACAGCTACGTTTTCCACGTGGGCGATTCGCGCGCTTTCGCCCTGAACGGCAGTGAGCTTAGGCCGCTTACCCGCGACCATTCTCATGTGCAGCAGCTCATCGAATCAGGATCGATTACGGAAGAAGAAGCCTACGATCATCCCCAGCGCCCCGTCATCACGCAGGGAATGGGCATTCTACCAGAAGTGAAGCCCGATGTGGCAGCGTTTCGGCTGCCGCTGGACGCTTACACCGTCATCTGTTCGGACGGCCTGACCGACCTGGTGCGAAAGCCCCGTCTTATCGAACTCGCCGGCGAAGCGGAATCCGCAGACGCGCTCGCCGACGCGCTTGTGCGCGAAGCTTTAGCCGAAGGCGGCAAAGACAACGTAACCGTAATTGTGTTAGAGCCGCGCGTGTTTTTGGCGAGCGAATAGGCCAACTCAACTGCGCGGAAACCGCGCGGATTCAGGAGGAAATAATGGTCTGGAAGGAATGCACGAAAACACTCACTGAGACGCTCGGCCTGAAAAATCACATCGTCGCTATCACGTATACTTACGACGAAATCAAAGGTGCGAGCGATGAGCCTTGCCGGGTCTGTGACGCACTGATGAAGGCGCATCACGGCGCGACGATAGCATTGACGGCTAAGAACTCCGCGTGCCCCGGCGGCACGTGGCACCTGGGGCTGGGCGACCCTCCCAGCGGCGAAGCCGGAAAGGCGTTGCGGAACTTCCTCGTTCACGGCGAGAAGCTCGCTTGCAGCTACGCGACGTTCCACCGGATGATGGCGCTCACATCTCCGCCGCCAAAGGGCGTTGCAGACCATATAGTCTTCGCGCCGATGGACACTATACCGCTGGAACCGGATTTGGCCATCTTCATCGTCAATGCCGAGCAGACCTGCCGGCTGCTCACGCTGTATAGCTACTTTACCGGCAGAGCGCCCAGGACTGAGATGATGGGTTCAGGATGCCATATGGCCGTGGCCTATCCGCTCGTATCCGGCGAGATGAACGTAAGCTTTTCCGACTGGACGGCGCGCCCGATGATGAAGATGCAACCGGATGAGGTTATCGTGAGCGTGCCATACTACCTGCTGCCGGGGATTATAGAAGCCATCCCCCGCTGTACCGCGGGTACCGCCGAAGGAAGACCAATCTCAGAGTTTATGGCCGGTGCGAATCTGAATGACTGATCCCGTTTGCGAAACCTGAGCGCGATATAGGCTGGTGCTATAATTTACAGGGCATTTATAGCTGAGTGCCCGGCTGCGGCAACGCGACCGAAGCCCTTACCCTAGGAGGAACGAATCATGTGTTTGATGGTTGGCAAACCCGCTCCCGATTTCGAGGCTAGCGCCTACATCGATGGAGACTTCAAGAAAGTTAAGCTATCCGACCACAAAGGAAAATGGCTGGTGCTATGCTTCTATCCCGGTGACTTCACCTACGTGTGACCGACCGAACTGTCGGCGGTCGCCGCTAAGTACGATGAATTGCAGGAACTGGGTGTCAACGTTATGTCAGTAAGCGTGGACAGTAACTTCTCACATAAGATCTGGCAGGAAACGGAGCTCTCCAAAATGGTGGAGGGCGGTGTGCCCTTCCCGATGATAACCGATGCTGGAGGGCGCATCGGCAGCCTCTATGGAGTGTACGACCAGGAAGCTGGAGTTGATGTCCGAGGACGCTTCATCATCGATCCCGAAGGCATCGTTCAGGCGATGGAGGTGCTGACTCCACCAGTGGGCCGGAACGTATCCGAACTCATACGCCAGGTTAAGGCCTATCAGCATCACCAAAAGACGGGTGAAGTCATGCCGTCCGGCTGGCAGCCCGGCAAGCCGACACTGAAGCCCGGTCCCGGACTTGCCGGCAAGGTCTGGGAAGTCTGGAAACCCGACAAGGCATTCTAGTCGTCATCGAGTCCTGAGGAACAATGCTCGGAGCACTAATCGGGCTTAGTGCACCACGCGCTGTGGTAGTTCTATCCTCGGGAGGTTTTGAACACCAACTCAACGCCAAGAAACACGAAGCAAACAAGAATCAGCCCGGCCAATGGAGGTAACCATCATGAAGAAGATGGACGTAATCGTTGTTGGAGGCAGTGCTGCGGGATTGACGGCAGCAATTACCTGCCGACGACACTATCCGAAGAAGACCGTTCTGATAATCAGGAAGGAAAAGCAGGTAATGGTTCCCTGCGGGATTCCTTACATCTTCGGGACTCTGAGCAGCCCGGCGGAAAACGTCATCCCCGACTCAGTACTCGAAAACAACGGTATTGAGCTCGCCATCACTGAAGTCACCAGTATTGACCGGACGAAGCGCACACTGAGAACTGATAACGGTGAAGAGTTCGCATACGAGAAGCTGGTCCTGGCAACTGGTTCAGTGCCTATGGTCCCTCCGATCCCCGGCGTGGACCTCGAGAACGTCTTCGCCGTGAAGAAAGACCTCCCGCATCTGCAGAAGATGCTTGACCAACTGAGCGAATCATCCAACCTGGTGATTGTGGGGGGCGGCTTTATTGGCGCCGAGTTCGCCGATGAGTGCCGGAAGAACCGCGATATCAAGATTACGATAGCAGAGATGCTACCGCGCTGCCTGATGCTGAGCTATGACGAGGAGATATGCGCGATTGCGGAGCAGATAGAGCGGGAGCAGGGCATCGACATCAGGGCGCCCGAGAAGGTGGAAGCCTTCCTGGGAGACGGCGCAGTGAAGTCAGTGAAGCTCGCGAACGGTGAGGAACTTAAGGCCGATATGGTTATTCTGGGGATTGGGTGCGCCCCAAATGCGCGGCTTGCAGAGAAGGCGGAACTAGAGCTTGGCCCAACTGGAGGAATCCAGGTAAACCGCTATATGCAGACCAGCGAAGATGATATCTTTGCCTGCGGCGATTGTGCTGAAAAATTTTCCTTTTTTGATGGCAGTATATGGCAAAGGCCGAGTTGTGTGTCAAGCATTAT
>JAOZQG010000113.1:4495-4934 GCA_029932365.1 bacterium
TATCTTTGCCTGCGGCGATTGTGCCGAGAAAGTATCGTTCTTTGACGGCAAGCCCTCTCAACTCAAGCTTGCTTCCACTGCTACCAGGGAGGCACGCATAGCCGGCGCGAATCTCTTCGGAATGAGCCGCGTCAACGAGGGCGTCATCGGCGTCTGGTCAACCGTGCTGGCCGACACCGCCTTTGCGCTCGCGGGCCTCTCGGTAAGAGAAGCGCTGGAGAAAGGCTACAATGTTGTGATAGGGCAAGCCGAAGGACCCAATCGCCATCCGGGAAACATGCCCGAAGCAGCGAATCTAATGGTTAAACTGGTCTTCGAGAGGGGAACTCGCATTATTCTCGGAGGACAGGTCGTTGGCGCCAAGTGCGCCGGCGAACTCATCAACACGATTAGCGCCGGCATCCACGAGAAGATGACGGCCAACGAGGTAGCGCTCTTT
>JAOZQG010000113.1:4944-5388 GCA_029932365.1 bacterium
AATCAAGGCCGCCGAATCTTGCTAGCACGCGCTTGATATCCAGAATCCCTCAGGGCATTGTGGTGTTTGCAGCAATTGCTATCTTGCGTGCCTTGACGCGCTCCCAGAACGCTAGTCCCCCATCCGCTACAATACCCCTGTGGAGTTCGTGATTATCACAATATTCCCGGAGTTCGTGGAGCAGGTGTTCAAGTGGGGTATCCTGCGCCGGGCAGTTGAAGCCGGCAAAGTGTCCTACCGGCTGGTGGACCCGCGCGAGTTCACAGCCGACAGGCACAAGAGCATCGATGACGTAGCTTACGGCGGGCGGCCGGGGATGGTGATGATGTGCGAGCCTATCTTCAAAGCTATGGAAGTCCTGGAAGCACAGGACGCCCTGAAGGAAAGCCGCAGGTTCATTCATCTCACTCCGACGGGACGGCTGCTCAACTGGGAAATCGCGGA
>JAOZQG010000114.1 GCA_029932365.1 bacterium
CCGGATCGCCTGCGCGTTGCAGATAGATTTGAAGGAGATTCGCGAGCTGGGAATGCAGCTTGCCCGCATCAAAAACCAGACTCCCACTGATTACGCCGGGCGCACCGTCGCCATAGCGGCTATGGTGCGTCGGCGACTCACCAGCCCGGCTCTTTTTGGGGGGAATCACGGGCGGGACCCTCCTATGCCAAAGCTTTGGCGGGCAAGCGCCCGCGCCACCGGTATTTCTATCATCACACATACTTGAGAGAGCAAATTACTACCCTCACTTACTATTATAGCGATTTCTGGCAAAAAGCGGACTCTGGGACCGGAGCAAATTGCAGAAAGGCGAGTGCCCTGACCTAGAAAGGTATCAGCGGCTCGTATTTCGTTCCCAGCAGCTCGTCAATCAGTTTCAGTAAATCCTCGTCTGTAATGGGCTCATAAAACTCGACGGTCTCCAGTTCCAGGACTATTTCCACGGGCATACCCAGCGGCACGAGCTGGTAAAGGTAGCGCGCATCGGCGCGCGAAAGCCGGATACAGCCGTGGGAGGCGCGCCGGCCAAGCCTGCGCTCGTATCCCGTGCCCTTAAGCCCGTGCATACCAATGTCGCCGTTGCGCGTGAGCCCCATCCAGTGATACATATCGGCATCGTACTTCTCGGAATACGCGTAGGTGGCTTTATTTACTACTGAATACGAGCCCGGCGGAGTGGCGTAGCCCCGCATACCGGTAGAGACCCTGTACTCGGCAAGCACCTGACCATGACGGTTCATGGCGAAAAGCCGCTGCCGGGAAAGGTCAATCACCAGATGGGTCACTACAACCGCCGATTCCGCGCGCACCTTCGCCAGCAACTCTTCCTGGCTGTGAAAGCCCTGCGCGATGTATTCCTCGACCAGCTCCGGTGCCGTCTCTACGTCAGGATTTACCGGCCCCTTGCGGACTATCTTGATGCCCAGTCGTTCAAACAGGACCGCTTCCGCTGGCTGCGCTTCTACCTTCGCTTCCTGTTCCTCCTCCTCATCCACAGGGCCCACAATCACGTCGGCGCGCGTGGCTGCGGCTGTCATAGCCAGCATCGCCAGGCAAAACAGAATTGCCGCGCCGCGCTTCATTGCGCTTCTATTCTAACAGGCGGCACCGGCGGATTCCAGACCCTTGACTGACCTCTGGTAGAATTGCCCCGGATGGTTCTAAAGCCCGAAAGACTACGGGCGGCTCTATCCCGCTGGCCCGACCTCGCGGTTGTGGTCAGAGACGAGTGCCCGAGCACGAACCGCATCGTGGCGGAGATAATGACCGCCGACGACGCGCCGCGCGCAGCCCTTGCGGTTACGGATTTCCAGTCAGCGGGCGAAGGGCGGCGCGGGCGCTCCTGGGTTGGCCCGCGCGGAACCGATATTCTGGCGACGCTTGGTGCCCGGCTGTCTGAATTCGGCTACGAACTCGACCTGCGCTTCCCCCTGATGGCGTGCGCGCTGATAGCGCGCGGCGTGGAGCGGGAGAGCACCATCCGCCTGCACACGAAGTGGCCCAACGACCTGGTCAGCCGCGAGCGCAAAAAGGTCGGTGGCATCCTTATCCGGAATAGGCCGAGTCATCTGGCTATAGGCTTAGGCATAAACGTTAACAGCGCGCCCGATGATTATCCGGAAGACATAAGATGGAGGGTCACCACTCTTAGCGCTGTCGCCGGGCGGGAGCTTGACCGGACGCAGCTTCTGGGCGAGATAGCCAACGAACTGCTCGGTCACATTGCGGGCGAGCATCCGCTGGACGGTGAGGAGCTGATGGACGAGTGGCTCAGCCGCTCGCTTACCATCGGGGAGCCGCTGCTGCTTCACAGGGGAGAAGAACTCGTTGAGGTTACGCCTTTGCGCCTTGTCCGCGAAACCGGAGAGCTTGTGGTGCGGGAAAGCGACGGCAGCGAATCTGTCCTCAACAGCGCCGACACCATTGAATATTAGCTATCCGATTCCTTGAGCAATTCGCGCGCCAGCTTGCGCGAGTCGCGCAGCCATTCGTCAAGCGTTACCTGCTCGGGCCGCCCGCCTTCGTCCCAGGCTGAGAAGATGTCCTCAAACAGCTTTTGCCTTCGCGCAAGGATGCGCACAAGGTTTTCTTCCACCGACCGGCTCATCAGCAAATTGAGCACATTTACCGGCTCGTCCTGGCCCAGGCGGTGCGCGCGACCTATCCGCTGCTCGACTTTCGCCGGATTGAACGGCAAATCGAAGTTTACGATGAGACTCGCGGCCTGGAGGTTCAGCCCAACGCCGCCGGCGTCGGTGGAGAGAAAGACATGGTACTTGCCGCGCTGGAACTCGTCCACCAGCTTGGCCCGGCGGGCCGTGTCCACACCGCCGTGCAGGTAGGCCACAGCCAGCCCGGCATCCTTGATTTCTTCTTCCAGCAATTCCGCCATCCGCGTCCACTGGGTGAAGACTATCGCCTGGCCTCTGCGCTGCTCCACCTGCTCTTTTAGCACCACGATGAGCTCGCGTTCCTTGGGAGAAGGCTTTTTCTCCGGGAAGTGCATCCTGGGGGAATCGCACACCTCGCGCAGCCGCATCAGCTGCACCAGCAGGTTTTTCACGTCCAGCTCGCGCCACTGCTCCCACGACAGGCTGTCGGCGATGCCGCGCTTGACGTCCTCGTAGATGGCGCGCTGTTCTTTGTCAAACTCCAGCCATACGCTCTGGTCGATAACCGGCGGGAGCTCCTCCAGCACGTCGCGCTTGGTGCGGCGCAGCGTTATCGCGGCGATGCGCTGCGATACCTCGGGCACCCGCCGGTAGCCGGTTATCTTGCCGAACGCGTCGAAGGTGCAATAGCGCTCGCGGAAGAATATCGGGTTCTGGGGCAACACGTCTTTGTTTATCATCCGGACGATGTTGTAAAGCTCGTCCAGCTCGTTTTCCAGCGGGGTGCCGGTAAGCGCAAATAAAAAGCGGTGTTGCAGGTTCTTGATGGCGCTGTAGGTTTTGGTGCGGTAGTTTTTTATGCGCTGGGCTTCGTCTATCACCAGCAGGTCTATCGGCAGCTCCTTGAGCTTATCCAGGTCGCGGTAGGTGAGCTCGTAGTTTATTATGGAAAACAGTGGAGCATCGCCGCCCGCCAGCACGCTGTAGGCTTCCTCGCGTGCCTTCGCATCGCCAACGATGACCAGCGCTTTTTCGCCCGCGAAGCGCTCGATCTCGCGCTGCCATTGCACTTTCAGAGATGCCGGGCAGACGACCAGCACCCTTTTTACCCGCTTGTATCTGCCGGCGGCCAGCGCGGCGGCAATGGCCTGCACCGTCTTGCCCAGGCCCATGTCGTCGGCCAGCAGCGCCCGCTCGGTAAGGAACAGGTGCGCCACCCCCCGCTCCTGGAAGCGGTACAGGCGCTGCTTCAGGCCGATTCTAAGCGCGCCGCGCTTTATATCTTCTTTCAGGTTCGCGGACCCGCCGGTGCCGTCCAGTTCTATGCGCAGGTTTTCCCTCAGCTCGTAAAATTGCGCCAGTTCGCGGGCGTCGCCGGTGATGCGCAGCTTCGCTCCCGCACGCTGCGCTTCGGTGGCGAACTCGCGCGCCCGGTGGGGCTCGCGGAGAAGGTGGTTTTCGTCCACGTAATCCGCAACAACTTCGGCGATATCGTCCGACAGCGCGGGCGCGAGATGGCGCGCGGCAAGCTGGCGGTGGAAGCGGACGCTTGTCTCCAGGGACACGCGGTCGCGCATAAAGCGGGGAAAGAGGTCGGAAAAGCGCTCGGTGTAGGCGATAACGCCCTGCGCGTCCTTAACTCGCTCCTCCACGCCGAACGCGTCCAGCGGGTCGCGCAGTGCCATATCCGGCCCGGCGAACAGGCCGACAATCCCTTGCAGCGGGCGGTATAGCCGGTCGCCCTTGCTTTTCAGCACGACGGTAAGCCCCGCGTCGGAAGCCGCGCGCGCGTCAAAGGTTATGGTGCGCCGGGCTATTTCTTCGTCGTAGAATTTCTCTATTTCTTCTCCCGCTTCAAACTGCAAATTGAAACGGGAGGCTTCGCGCTTGAACTCGGGATAGCGCCTAATATCCATAAAGAGCTGCCAGCGGCTGAAGTATCGCTCTAAAAAAAATCGCTGCGGGCGGTTCAGGCGCTTGAGCGACCCTACGAGCTTGAGCCCGCCCCGCCCGCGGGAGCGGTCCACCACCAGCCGCAAGGCGCCGCGGTAGGCCATAGGCTCACCTCTCTAGCCCCTGAAGATGCGCTATCTCGTTGAGCGACACGAGCACCGTGCGTTCGCCGTCGGCCTCCACCACGCTGAGGCCGCAGTTGGAAATGCGGATGCGCGCGCGACCCAGCGGCACTTTATCCAGCAGGGCGTGCACCAGGAAGTAAAGCGCACCCGCGTGCGTGATCGCAACGACTGCGGATTCCGGGTGCTTTCCCACCGCCTCAGCAATGAAGGCGAGCATCCGGTGGCGCACCCTGAGCCTCGGTTCGCCGCCCGGGGGGCAGAACCACCAGCCTTCGCTGCTCCGGCGCTGCGCGATCTGCGGGTCGGCTGCGGAAATGTCCTCCCAGGCACGCCCTTCCCAGTCTCGCAGCCCCTGCTCCCGCAGGCGCGTGGATTCGATGACGGGCAGGCCCAGGCGGTCGCCGATGATTTGGGCGGTCTGCATCGCGCGCACGTAGGGCGACGAATACAGCGCCGCTGGCTGGAAGGCCTTCAGTGCCTCGGCCGCGGCCGCCGACTGGCGGCGCCCCAGTTCGGTCAGCGGGGTTTCGGCGACGCCCTGAATGATGCCGCGGTCGTTTAGCTCGGTTACGCCGTGCCGGACGAAGATAATGCGGGTAGCCATCTGCGCTATGGGGAGTTCTGGATGTACTCCAGGATTCGCTTGACGAATTCGCCGAAGAACGGCACCGCTTCCCACTGGCTCAGCACATAAACAAACAGCCCGGCCACCAGCGTGGCGCCGAGGAAGATGCCGAATCCGCCGGCGATGCCGCGCCCGATGCTGGGAAGGATGCCCAGCGCTTTGATGTAGATTTCAATGCGCCGGGAAAGCCGCGTCTGGCTCTCCACGAGCGCCTCGATGCGGCGGGAAAGCTTTTCTAAGTACTGCGCCTCCTCCTTCACCACGCGCCGCAGGTCCTCGGCGTTGGCGGAAAGGAGCTTGCCGTTCTCCCAGCGGTTGGAGGAGTCGTTGGGCGCGCCTTCGGTTGAGCCATCAGCGCCGCCACCGGCAGCGTTCCCGGTTCCTTCCTCCCGCCGCGTTTCCTTTGAGGTTGTTTCCTCCAAAGCCACGCGGGGTTGATTCTAGCACAGGGG
>JAOZQG010000004.1:0-17740 GCA_029932365.1 bacterium
ACCTGGTTGTGGGAATCCTCAATGTCACTCCGGACTCCTTCTACGACGGCGGGCGCCATTACCCGGATGTCGAAGGCGCGGTTGCACAGGCCGGGAAGATGCTCGATGACGGCGCTGACATCATAGACATAGGCGGAGAAAGCACGCGCCCGGGCAGCCGGCGCGTGGACGAGAAGGAGGAGCGAAACAGGGTGCTTCCCGTCATTGAGGAGCTCAGGGTCCGTCGGGCAGATGCGCTTGTTTCAGTCGACACGTATAAGGCGAAGGTGGCCGAGCGTGCCTTAGCTGCAGGTGCGGCTATCGTAAATGACATCTCAGCCGGAAGGATGGACGATGAGCTGCTGCCGCTGGTCGCCGAAAGCAAGTGCGGGTATATTCTGATGCATATGAAGGGAACGCCGGATACAATGCAAGTATCTCCCGGCTACACGGATGTGATAGGCGAAATCCGGGAGTTCTTCCAGGAACGCCTGGCTGTGCTGGATGCGCGTGGAGTAGATAACGAAAGAGTTGTAACGGACCCCGGCATTGGCTTCGGGAAGCGCCCGGAGGACAACTTGACGCTGATCGCTCAGGCATCCAGGCTAAGAACCGCCGGCAGGCCGTTGTTGTTTGGCGTGTCGCGAAAATCCTTTCTGGGCCATCTGTTGGGACGTGAAGCCGATGACAGGCTGCACGGCACGACGGCCGCACACATGGCGTTGCTGGCGCAGGGCGTGGAAATCCTCCGGGTGCACGACGTTGGCCCCGCGGTGGATGCGGTGAAGGTTTTCCGGGCCGTGGGGGAAGCCAAGGATGGAAACTAAGCGCATCGTTGTGAGTGGCATCGTGCAGGGCGTGGGATACCGCTCCTTCGTTCTCAGCGTCGCACGCCGGCTCGATATGGATGGATACGTGCGCAACGTGCCGGACGGCACCGTAGAGGTTGTCGTTCAGTTCGAAGACGAATCGCAGCTAGAATCGCTTCTGGCAAAGCTAAGAAAGGGCCCGCCGGCCTCGCGGGTGGTTGGCGTCGAGGTTAGCTCCTTCAGCGGATTTGAGGAAAGGCTGAACGGATTCACCGTCAGATTTTAGGCACTTCGGGGGACGGTTCGTCCTCGCTGGCAGCGTAATCCTCGGCTGCGCGCTTGGCGCGCATCTGTGTAAGCTTATCCCCCAGCTTAAGCTTTTTGCCGCGCTCGGTGGCGGCCAGTATGCCGGCGGCGAAGATTGCGGCGTTTTTTGCCCCGTCTATAGCCATTGCTCCTACGGGCACCCCCGGCGGCATCTGCACAATGGACAGAAGCGCGTCAAGCCCGGAAAGCGATACGGAGATGGGAACGCCGATGACCGGCTTGACGGTTTTGCTGGCTACCGTGCCGGGTAGGTGCGCCGCCATTCCGGCGAAGGCGATGTAAATCTCGACCTGCTGGTCCATCTCCTTGATTACCTTCTCTAAAACTTCCGGCGAGCGGTGCGCGGAGGCGACGGCCAGCGTGTGCGGCACTTCCAGGCTGTCCAGAACTTCGGTGCATTTAGCAGCATGCGGCAGGTCGCTTTTGCTGCCCACAATAATGCCGACCAGAGGTTTCATCGTCGCTCTCCCGTATACAAGGTTCGTGCCATTTTACCAGACCGCGCTCTGCTATTATGCTAGGTGAGTTCTCTACGGGTCCGTGGATGAAACCATTTAGAAGCGTCTATCTTATCGTTATGGACAGCGTGGGCGTGGGTGCGGCGCCGGATGCGGCGGACTTCGGTGATGAAGGATGCTGCACCTTGGGCCACATCGCCGAGCAGGCTGAGCTGCGCTTGTCCACGTTATGCTCGCTGGGCATGGGGAATGTCATCGCCGCGTGCAGCGGGCTGCCACCGGTTGAGCATCCTGGGGGATTTTACGGACGCATGATGGAAGCCAGCCCTGCAAAAGATACAACGACCGGTCACTGGGAGCTGATGGGGATTATCCGCCAGTGCGCTCCCCCAACGTATCCTGATGGCTTCCCGCCGGCGCTTATAAAGGAGTTCTCGCGCCGAATAGGGCGTGGCGTTCTGGGCAACAAGCCGGCTTCGGGCACGGAGATTATCGCCGAGCTTGGGCCGGAACATCTGCGTACAGGGTCGGTCATCGTCTACACCAGCGCAGATTCCGTGTTTCAGGTCGCCGCACACAAAGACGAGGTGCCGCTGGAGGAGCTCTACCGCATCTGCCGGGTGGCGCGTGAATTAACCAAAGACAGGTGCCAGGTGGACCGGGTCATCGCACGTCCGTTTATAGGCGACGCCGAGAGCGGCTTTGTGCGCACGAGCGAGCGCTGCGACTTCAGTCTGGCTCCTCCGCGCAACTATCTCGACGTGCTGGTGGAAACGGGCGTAAACGTAACGCTCGTGGGAAAGCTGGAAGATATTTTCGCCGGGCGCGGCTTTCAGAGCAGCCTGCATACGACGTGCAATAAAGAAACCGGCTCGGCGCTGATGGCTTTGAGAGATTCCGCTAAAGAGGGTTTCTGCTTCGCTAACTTCATAGATTTCGACATGCTCTACGGGCACCGCAACGATGTAACCGGCTACGCCGAAGCGCTGAACGACTTCGACCGCTGGCTGGCCGGTTTCCTCTCTGGCTGGCGCGAGGACGACTTGCTGATTCTAACCGCCGACCACGGCAATGACCCAACGACAAGCTCCACCGACCATACTCGCGAGTACGTGCCGCTTCTGGCTTACCATACGCGTCCGCTGCGCGGTGGCGTGGTGCGCGACCTGGGGACACGAAGTTCCTTTGCTGATGCAGGCGCGACAGTGATCCGGTGTCTGGGCGTTCCCGCGACGGCGGAGCTTGCGGGAGAGGATTTCTGTGCTAACATTTGCCCTGAGGCTATGAGCGAGGTGCATCAGTGACCACGGTGGTCGTGACTGGAGGCGCCGGTTTCATCGGCTCCAACCTGGTGCGATATTTAAGGCGGAAGCACCAGGACTGGCGCATTTTCAACATCGACAAGCTGACCTACGCAGGCAACCTGGACAACCTGGCAGGGATTGAGGTTGGGCCCGAGTACAACTTCATTCAGGGCGACGTAGCCGACGGGGCCATGCTTGCCCGGGTGTGGGCGCGCCGCAGGGTTAAATACGTTTTCCACCTTGCTGCCGAAACGCACGTGGACCGCTCGCTAAATGACGCCGTGCCCTTCGTGCGCTCCAATGTTGAAGGAACCGCTGTCCTTCTCGATGTCGCGCGGGCCGAAGGAGTCGAGAAGTTCATCTATATGAGCACCGATGAGGTTTACGGGGCTGTTCCCAAGGGGAGCGACGAGGTGTTTACCGAGGATTCTCCATTAAAGCCTAGAAACCCATACTCGGCGACCAAAGCGGCCGCCGACCTGCTCTGCCAGGTGCAGTACGCTTCGCGCGAGATGCCTATCGTGATCCTGCGCGCGGCGAACAACTACGGCCCTTATCAGCACCCGGAGAAGTTCCTTCCCCTTATGCTGACGAACCTGATGGAAGGACGCCAGGTTCCCATTTACGGTACAGGCCAGCAACTGCGCGACTGGCTCTTCGTCGAGGATACGTGCAAGGCGCTGGTTACACTGGCCGAGCATGCCGAGCCCGGTTCCATATACAATCTGGCGGGCAGCGGCATTATTCCCAACATTGAGCTTGCCCGGAAGGTTCTGGGCGTGCTTAGGATGGAGGAAGAAGATAGCCTGAAGATGGTCGAGGACCGCCCCGGTCACGATTTCTCCTACCCCCTTAGTGCGGAGAAAATCGAGCGGGAGTTGAATATCAGGTCCGAAACCAAGCTTGATGACGGCTTAAGGCGCACCATCTTCTGGTATCGCAGCAATGAGGACTGGTGGCGCGCCATTCGGGAGGGCAAATTCAAGGACTACTATAAAAAGCAGTACTCGGAATTGTAACGCGGGCGCAAAAGTGGTATTCTTTTCGCTCGGATAAAAGTAGTGTCAGGCAAGAGGAGGACTACTCCCCTATGGATTTCAACCTGTTACAAGACTACGTTGTAATTAAGGCGCTGGAAAGCGGCGTGAGTGTCGCTGGGCTAACGCGCGGTGAGGAAACCAAGTTTCTCCACTCCGAGAAGCTGGAGCGCGGCGAGGTTCTGGTTGCCCAGTTCACCGAGCACGTTTCAGTGATGAAGATACGCGGACATGCGCGCGTATGGACGCAGTTCGGAGAAGTGGATGCGGAAAGCGATGTGGAGCTTCATCATCGGCCTTTGCCCCGTCTCTGATGAATGCACGAATATAGCCTTGCCTGCTCCATCTCTGAGATCTGCCGGGACACGGTTAACGCTCACGGGCTGGCCAACGTTGAGCGCATCATCCTCGCGGTAGGCCCGCTGGCGGTGGTTCACGAAGAAACGCTGTGTTTCCTCTTTGACGAGGTGGCTGAGGAGTACGGTATCGGTCGGCCCGAACTGGTGTTTGTGTACCAGCCGTTACGGGCTAGGTGCAGGTGCTGCGGTTTTGAAGAAACAATAGAGCCGCCGGAGAGCGGCTTTCGCGAAATCTGGCATAATCCGGAGGGCGCGCCGCTGCCCGCTCAATGCTCTTCCTGCGGGGCCACGGAGCTGGAGTTTCCCGGGGCTTCGCGCTTTGACGTTGAAGGAGTGGAGGGCGAGACCGCTGACGATGCTGCTGGCGATTGAAACGAGCTTTGACGACACCGGCTTGGCGATGCTGGCGGATGATTGCTCGGTTGTAGCCTCGCAGCTTTCGTCTTCGGTTCAGCTCCACGCTGAATACGGCGGAGTGGTTCCTGAAATCGCGGCGCGGGAACATCTCACCAACCTGCCCGCAATGCTCACGCTGATACGGCGTAACCACGGTGACGCCTTAAAGGAGCTTTCCGCTGTAGGTGTCACCAAAGGGCCGGGGCTGCCCGGGTGCCTCCTCGCTGGTGTAGCCTTCGCTCGGGGGCTTTCCTACGCCCTGGATGCGCAGCTCTTCGGGCTGAGCCATCTGGAAGGCCACCTCTACTCCCCCTTCTTCGGCTGTCCGCTGAAGGAAATACCGTTCCCCCTTCTGGGATTGGTGGTTTCCGGCGGCAATACCGTGCTTTATCTGGTGGAGCGCTTCGGCGAGCGCAAAGTCGTGGGAGAAACGCTGGACGACGCCGCAGGTGAGCTTTTCGATAAAATATCGCATCGGCTCGGCTACGGCTATCCCGGAGGCGCCAAGCTGGAGGAGCTGGCTCGCAAGCACGGGCCTAAGCCCATACGCGAAGAGCTGGCGCTTCCCATACCTATGCGGGACAGCGGCGACCTCAACTTCAGCTTCTCGGGGCTTAAGACCGCTGCGGTCAGGATGGTGGAGGCCCAGAGGCAAACGTCTGAGGAGTTCGATGCGGAGTTCGCCGCCTCGCTAATGCGCAGCGCCTGGGAATCTATCTGGCGCAAAATCGAGCAGGCGACAACGCGCTTCGGCATCAGCGTCGTTTCCGTGAGCGGAGGAGTGGCCATGAACGGGCTGTTTCGCGATTACCTTACCGAGCGCGGGGCAGAGCGGGGCCTGGAGCTTTACTTTCCCGCTCCCCGTCTGGCGATGGACAACGCGGAGATGATGGCCTATCTTCTCTGGCTTAAACTGAATGCCGGAGAAGTTCTCGCTCCCTTTGACGTTGAAAGCAGGCTAATCTAACGGCTTCGTTTCAGCCTGCGCGCGTATAATAGCGATACGCGCCCGTAGCTCAATGGATAGAGCAGCGGACTTCGGATCCGCAGGTTGGGGGTTCGAATCCCTCCGGGCGCGAAACGTCGTTGTGTTAGAATGGCGCGTAGCTTTCGTGGAGGAGGGCGGTTGATGTTCGGTCCTAAAGCTTCTATACGTTCTCTGCTGGCTCTGCTGCTGGTCTGCGCCGCCGTGCTCGCCGCGACCGGGGCGTGGGCCTCGGAGGAGGTGAGCTTCAGCACCAGTGACGGTGTCAGCATAAAGGCGACGTTCTTCCGCCCCAAGGGGCGAGCCAAGGTTCCCGCGGTGATACTTCTGCATCAACTCGCCGGCGACCGGCACTCGTGGAACGCGCTTGCGCCGAAGCTTACCGACAATAAGTACGCTGTGCTTGCGCTGGACCTGCGGGGTCACGGGGAGAGCACTACCTTCGGCAATAAGACGCGTACATACAAGGATTTGACTGACGCCGACTACAGCGCGATGATTAACGACGTCCGCGCCGCGACGGAGTACCTGGCGAGCCGGAAGGATATTAACGGTGACCGCTTGGCCGTGATAGGCGCGTCCATCGGGGCCAACCTCGCCCTCCAGTACGCCGCCGAAGACAGGAAGGTGCGCACGGTAGTCCTGCTTTCGCCGGGGCTCAACTACCGTAGCCTGAAAACGCTCCCCTACGTAGAAGGCTACGACAAGCGAGCCCTGTTTATGGTGGTGGCCGAAAAGGACGCATATTCCTACGGAAGCTGCGAGCAGATAAAGGAAGCGGCCGAGAAGGCAAGTCCGCTCAAGCTGAAGGTATATAAGGGCGACGACCACGGCACGGCTCTGCTGCGCGCGCACGAAGGGCTGGGGGAGATAATCATAGCCTGGCTGCTAAACCATCTGGTCAACGGCTAGCGCTGGGAGCGAGCGGCCTTGGGCGCTATCCGCACCTTCTTTGGCAGACACCTCTATTTCACCCTTTTCGCGGTGTATCTCGCAGCCATCTACCTTTCGCGCTTAACTCCGCTCTGGAGCCTGCCGGCTGGAATAGCGATGGCGGTGATTGTCGGGTCGCTTGCGGCTTTCGTATTTGTCCTGTTCCACCTCAGGGACAGGCCCGCCCTGCGGACGGTGGCGTTCTTTGCTCTGGTGGTCGTGGGGGGGATGGCCTACGCCGGTTACAACGACCGGATGGTCTCGTCAGCCACGCTTACCCCCTTCGCTGGAGAAGACGTGGAGGTAGAAGGCCTGGTGGACAGCTTCCCCCGGCTGACCGAGAACGGGATGAGCTTTTTTCTGCGCGTGCGGCGCATTGAAACCGCCTCTCTCGCACTCCACGACCGAAGCGGACTTGGAAGGATCTACGTATTCGTCCGCGAAGGCCGAGATCTGCCCGTATCCTACCAGTACCGGGTGCGTCTTCGCGGAAGCCTCTCAGCGGCGCGGGAGGCGCGCAACCGGGGCGGGTTTTCTATGCGGGAGTACCTGCGCCCCTTTGGCGTGGAGCACGAAGTAGTGGTTCCGGCCCCGCAGTTCGTTGAGGAAGCCGAGCCGGTGAGCGAGTGGAGCCGGCTTTTGTACGGCCTGAAGCGCGAGATGGTGGCCCGGGCGGAAGCGTTGCTGTCGAGTCCGGGAAGGGAGCTATTTCTCGGGCTGCTGATCGGGGACAGCGCTATCTATTTCCCCCGCGAGCTGAAAGACACGTTCCGCGTTGCGGGCCTCACCCATCTGCTTGTTGTATCGGGATCGCAGGTTTCGTTGCTGTTTTTGCTGGTAGGCCTGGTGTTCTTGCGGACGGAAGCGCCGCTGACGCGCGTCGGCAGAGCGCTAAACGTGGCGAAATACGCCGCCATTTTAGGTGTCATCTTCACCTACGCGGTGCTAACCGGATATGAGCCCTCGATTCGTCGCGCTTTCGTGGTAATCATCCTCGTGCTTGTGGCGCACTACCTGTACTACGAGACCGACGGGCTTAATTTGCTGGGGCAGGCGGGGCTCATACTCTTGCTGATTCATCCCTACGAGGCGCACTCCATCAGTTTCCAGCTGACGTTCGCGGCGACTCTGGGATTGATTCTCGCGCTGAAGGTTTTTTATCCGCTGGTGCGTGGCTTTCCCCGGGCGGTCAGATGGTTCCTTACGATTCTTATCTGCACGGCGGGGGCGCAGGTGATGGTCTTTCCTCTGCTCATACGCTACTTCAACCAGTTCTCGCCCTGGGGGCTGGTCAGCAACCTGGTCGCCATACCGCTGGCGTCGCTGATACTGATATTGGGCATCGCCTTTTATCTTCTGTGCGGCCTTCCAGTGATGGGCCCCGCGGTGGCCTGGCTGGTGCAGGTGCTGGTGGACGCCATGCATCAGTGGGCGTTGCTGTTCAGCCGTATGCCGGGCTCAGACCTGCACTTCGTGCCCTTATCGGGCCCGCTGCTTTCAGCTACCCTCGGGTTGATTTTCCTTGGCTTCGTATATTTCGGCTGGGGACGCAACCGTGCCCGGAGGATGGGGTCAATCATCTGCGCGGTTCTCGTAATTTTGCTGCTGGCTTTGGCCGGACGCGGTTATCAATCAACCCTGCCGCATTTCCGCGTTTTGTACGTATCATCCGGTGCCGCCGGGGCGCTGGTGGACGAGAACAGGCGGGCGACGCTGTTCGCCGCCCTGCCGCCCAGCAAGGAGCGCCAAATCTCGCTTCTCGCCAACTGCTACTGGCTGCTGATACGCGGCGGTGCGCGCGGTGTCAGCACGGTTGTGATTACCGACGGTTCGCAGAAAGAAGGTATCTGGCGGGACCTCCCCTTCCGTCCCCGGCTGGTGGTTGACGCGGTAACAGGGACTGTAGCCTGCAAGAGCGGCACCCCGATGGTTCCTCAGCCGCTGGATAGCTACGCGGCGGACGACGGGGCGCTGGGTGTTCTCTCCGTAGCCCTCAGCGGCAGCGGTGAGACGACGGTGCTCCTGCCGGTTGCGGACAGGCTATCCCGGCGTCTTACCGCTGATATTCCGCAGCGCATAGCCCTGGGTAGCAACCGGATTCTCGTGGTTCCGGGCGGTTCGGCCCGCGGCGCTTTGGGTGCTTTCGGCGATTTCCTGTCGGCGCACCGCCTGGATGCGGTAATCCTGCAAGGCAGGGGTGCGGTGCCGCAGAGCCTGCTTCAATTTACCGGACGGACGGAGTTCTATACGCAGCGCGAAAAGAAGGAGCTGTCCGTAAGCTCAGACGGGGAAATCGAGGTGTACGGCGGTAACGGAGGCGGCGACTAGCCTTGGCTCGCGCCGGACTGTCCGAACTTGGCGTTGAAGTGCTTTTGCAGGCGCGAGGTTTTGCGGGCGGCGGTATGCTTCTTGATAACTCCCTTGCTGGCCGTGCGATTGATAATTTTCTGGGCGTGGCGCAGGGCGTTTAGAGCTTCGTCGCGAGCGGTGGCCGATTCGAGCGTGTTCAAAAACTTCTTCACCGCTGTGCGCATAGCGGTGCGATAGCGCTTGTTGCGCTCCCTGTTGCGCTCGTAGATAGCGATGCTCTTTTTTGCGCTTTTGGTATTCGCCATATTGCCCTCGCGAGTGCGCCGCTATTATACGCGTCAAGGGCGCGAAGTCAATCCTGCTCCGGCCTGTGCTTGAAGCGGGGGCATAAGTGTGCTATATACTTCGTTCGCGCTTGGCGCACAGGAGCCCTTTCTTGGCGGAAACCGAAGCCAAACTTTACGAAACGATTGCGCTGTTTAATCCCGACCTCGACGAAGAGGCGTTTGACGAACACGTTAAGCGCATGGAATCGATGGTTACCGAACATGGCGGCAAGGTAATATCGCTGAATCGCTGGAAAAAGCGCCGGCTGGCGTTTCCGGTTAAGAAGCACGAGGAAGGGCTTTATGCGGTTATGCGATTTGTCGCTGGCAAGTCGCTGCTGTCGGATCTTGATTACGTGTTACGCTACGATGAGCAGTGTCTCCGTTACCTGATTCTGGACGTAGCCAAGTATCCCGGCATGGTGCGGGCCAAAGCGAAAGGGGTGGAGAAATAATGCGCGCCACTTTCCGTCGCTTCCGGCAATCGAAGGTATGCACGTTCTGCGTTGAGCCGCAGCTGCCGATAGACTACAAGGTCGTAGCTCTCCTGCAGAAGTTCGTAAGCGAACGGGGCAAGCTCCTGCCGCGCCGGCGCACGGGCGTCTGCGCCAAGCATCAGCGGATGCTTTCGCGGGCTATCAAGCAGGCCCGATATATGGCGCTGCTCCCGTACACAAAACGCTAGCTTAAGGCTATAAAGAGATGGCGCGATGGAAGTAATCCTGCTGGATGATGTTTTGGGTCTGGGCGAAGCGGGCGATATCGTCCGGGTAAAGGACGGTTACGGCCGCAACTACCTCATTCCTAAGGGATTGGCGCAGATGGCCACGCGCGACGGGCTGAATCGAATTGAGAGCATTCGCCGTGCAGGGGAAGAGCGCCGAATGAAGCGCATCTCCGAGGTTAAGGACATAGTCGCCGCCGTCGACGGCAGGAGCGTCACCGTTCCGATGAAGGTCGGCGGAGAAACCAAGATATTCGGCGCCGTAACCTCCCTGCTGATCTCCGAAAAAATTAAAGAGCAGCTCGATTTGGATATCGACCGCCGCTACATACTTCTGGAGGAACCCATCAAGTATCTGGGAACCTACGAAGTGAAGCTGAAAGCAGGTACGGAGGCGGAATCCACGCTGACGGTCGAGGTGCTGGACGAAAGCGCCAAGGCAGTCGAAGAAAAAGAGCCGCAGGAAATGAAGGAAAACCCAGCCGAGGCCGAAGCCGAAGCGGAGACCGAGCAGCCTTCCGACGAAGGCGAGGAAGCCGGGAAGGCCCCGGAAAGCGAAAGTCCATCCGGCGAAGAGACGCTGGAGGATGAGGGTTCGCGGATCGAAGAGCAGCTCAGCGGCTAGGAACCTTCTGAGCCGGCGGCTTCAAAGCTGCGTTTGCGAAACACTTCCGGCGAGATGACCACTCGGAAGCGTTCCGGTATGTACACGCGGAAGCTCTGGTCTTGTTGAGCGATAGAAACGCTGTCGGCGCGAAGGCTGAAATCCGGGCTGGCGATTAAAACGCCGCTTTTCAAAACAAGCTCTCTCGCTCCCATTGCCTTTTCCACGTATTGCGCGGAAAACGAAGTCCGTTTCCCCTTATCATCTAAAATCCATCCCGACGCCGGATCGGCCTTCGAGCCGGACAGATGAAGCATCCCGTCCTGCACCTCCCCTTCCCCGACGCTCGGAAATGCCAAGCGCGCCTTGAGTTCGGGACTGTAAAGCCCGATCTTGTCGCCTTTCACATCAACCGCGCTGGCGCTAAGCGATAGCATCTGGGGTGTCCCTTCGTTGGCCTGCAAGCTAAGGCTGTTGCCCGAAAGCATAAGACCTTCGCCTGAGAGCTCGCTCAGCGGCGTCGGGAGAAGTGCCGCATCCACCGCAGCGGTGAAATCGCCTTCAATCGCGTGGCGCTGCCGGGCGAAATCGGCGTTAAGGCTTCCGCCCCAGAGTGTTATGCCCTTATCCCATTCAGCGGCAATATCGCCCGCCAGCGCGACCTTTAGCACTCTATGGGTCGCGGGCTCTACCCAAATGCTTCCGCATTTTCCCCGGACTGTCAGTCCCTCGCGCGGGCTAATCAGCTCAACTGCGTCGTCAGCGGTTATAAATCCGGTAGCCAGGTTTATCGAGCATCTCCGGGTGTTCAGGGAGTATTCGGGCGAGCGAAGGCGGACCTCGCCGCTTAGATTAACCGTGCGTTGCGAGGAGTCGTGCTTGATTTGCTCGGCGAAAAGCTTTAGTTCGCCGTACGCCACCTCTGCGTCGGTGAAAACGGCTACATGCTTGCCATCGCGAAATACAATTCGGGCGGCGCCAGCGTGAATAATCTCCAGGCGCGGCTGGTCCGCAAAATCGTCGGTGGCGAAAGCGAAAAACGACCCCGCCAGCGCGACTGCGGTCGCGCTAATCAGGAGAAGGGTGGCTATGCGCAGTGTCATGAATACAGCAAAACCTCCGCGTCCAGCGGGTGGTAGTAATCGGCGGAATCTCGCAGCTCTTCCGCTGTGGAGCTGGGAAATGAATACACTTCCACGCGCACGCCCAGTGCTTTTAGCTTCTCCACGAGCGCCGCGAAATCACCGTCGCCGCTAACCAGCGCCA
Organism: bacterium; assembly: GCA_029932365.1. Lineage (GTDB taxonomy): Bacteria > 4484-113 > 4484-113 > 4484-113 > 4484-113 > JAGGTK01. Next base: position 11,818 of record JAOZQG010000004.1, read on the forward strand.
CCACGTCAACCTTCTGGGCCAGGTTGATGGCGTCAATAGCCATCCCCATGTCCCAGTCGCCCTTGGTCGTCCCGTCGGGACGCACTTTAAGCTTCTTGATTTTGATCTCCACGCCGATTTTGAGCAGGAAATCCTTGAACTTGCTCTGGTCAACCTCAGGAGATTGCACTATGTAGGCGATAGCGCGTGTTAGACGCCGGCCGCGAGTGGCGACCTTGAGCAACTGCTCGAAGTTCAGCTTCTTTTTATAGATGTTGAGCGCAGAGTAAAACATGTTCTGCACATCTATCAGTATGGCGATGCGCTGGTCTTCCAGAACTCCCATATCCAGCATCGTTTTGTTCTCGTCCATCAGGTTCCTCCGTATCTAGGCAACTTCGTCCGGCTGGCGGTCGGCGCGCTCCAGAAGCGCCTGCTGCGCCGCTTCCAGCTGGCGGTCGTTCGCTTCAAGGTGTTGCATAAGCTCCTCCGTCGCCTTGAGCAGCTCTTCACGTTTGGCGCTTATTTTCTCCTCCAGCCGTACCAGCGTCGGGTCCTGTTCCTTGTAGCCTGCGTAGTCCAGCGGTATGTCCGGTTCCAGGCCGGTTCCGGCGAGGTCGTGTCCCAGCGGAGTGAGATAGCGCCCGGTTGTCAGTGCCAGGGCCACGGTATCATCGTCGAGGGGAATCACCTCTTGCACAACCCCTTTGCCGTAAGTTTTCTCCCCAACAAGTACTGCGAGGTCGTAGTCCCGCAGCGCGCCGGCAAGGACTTCCGAGGCGCTGGCGGTGTGCGGCCCCGTAAGGACTGCGATATCGAAGTCGTACTTCTTCCTCGTGGAATCCGCCAGGTGGTATTCCGCCGGCGCATCGCGCTCTTCCACACTCACTATAGTGCCTTCCTCCACGAAGAGATTGGCTACGCCAACCGCTGCCGAAAGCAGGCCGCCGCTGTTGGTCCGAAGATCGATTATCAGCCGTTTGACTCCTTTGTCGGCGAATCCGGCGACTATCTCCTCGACTTCACTGGCGGTGGTCTCGCCGAACGTGGCGATGCGGATGTACCCGGCTCCGTCATCCAGCACGTGATACTCGGTTACGGTGTGAACGTCAATCCGCGCGCGTTTCAGGATGAAGTCGACGGGCTTGATAATATTTTCCCGTAAGACGGTGATAGTCACTTCCGAGCCTATTTCCCCCCGAATGAGCGTGGCGACTTCATCCAGCAGCATGTCTTGCGTGCTTATGCCGTCAACTTCTATGATCAAATCGTCTTCTAACACTCCTTCTTCCGACGCGGGACTGTCGGGGAATACGGTGACTATTACCGGATGCGGCCGAAACAGGTCAGGCCCTATGAGGATTCCCACTCCCGCATATGCTCCTTCGGTGGCGGCCTTAAGCGAATACCAGGTCTCGGGCCCCAGGAAACCTGAATAGGGATCTTCGTAAGGCGGTCGGTGGAGAGAGTTCATCATTCCTTCCAGCGCCCCGTAGATAAGCTGCGAATCGTCCTCAATCGGCGTCTGGTAATGGGTCTTGACCAGTGCAAATGCCTGGCCCACCAAATTCAGCTTGGACTCGTCCCGCGGGCGGAACATGAAGTCCCACATGCTGTCCGAGCCCTTGGCCACGCTAACCTGGCCCATCACGTACGACGTGAAAACAACTACGACGATAAGTATTCCCAGCAGTATCTTCAGTAATTTTCTATCGTCCAGTTTCATAACTCGCCCCGATAATATGTTCCTTTGTGCCACGCCCGCCTTACATTGCGGACATCGGGTCGACGGGTTTTCCGTTTCTACGCACCTCGAAATGAACATGGTTGCCGGTTGAGGTTCCAGTGCTCCCCACGTAGGCGATTACCTGGCCGGCACTGACCACAGTGCCGTTTGATACCGCGAAGCCGCTGCAATGGGCATAAAGCGTCGCTAATCCACCGCCGTGGTCAATCATCACCGTATTCCCGTAACCTCCTCGCCATCCCACGAAAACCACTTTGCCGTCTCCTCCGGCTTTAATCGGAGTCCTGTAAGGCGCGGCTATGTCAATGCCCGTGTGGAACCTGCGGTCTCCCCAGACCGGATGTTTGCGCCACCCGTAGGGGCTTGAGATTCGTCCATTACAGGGCTTTAAGAACTTGCTTGTCCACTTGCCCGTATATCCGCCAGTAAGCGACTGCAAGAACTTGGTGATTTCTCTGCTTTGCTCCTCCAGCTCCCTGATCTGCTTCTCCGCCAGAGCCTTGTCCCGGGAGATGGCGCGCAAAAGCGCCGATTTTTCCTCGCGCACGTGGCTAATCTCCAGGCTCTGCTCCTGGAGCTTGTCGCGGTCGGCGGCGATTTCGGTAATGGTCGCTTCCATCTCCAGCTTGCTTTTGGCGACCTCTTCTTTCTTGACGCGGACGCTGTTGTAAAGCTCCTGGTCCTTTTCAAAGATAAGGTTGAGGTAAAAGGCCCGGTTGATAAACTCGCGAAAGTCCTTGGCGTTGAACAGCAAATCGAGATAGGTCATCTCGCCCTGCATGTAGACGTTCGTCACACGCTCGGCGACCAGCCGCTTGCGCCGCTCCAGTTCGGCTTTAAGGGCGGCAAGCTCTGCTTTAATCGCATCCAGGTCTTCCTGCTTCACCTTCAGATCATGATTTAGCTGCTGCAAACTGAGGTCCAGCTCGGCGGCCTGGGTGTCAAGTTCCTGCATCTGAGCGGACAGAGATGATTCTTCGCTGCGCAGCTTGCGGATCCGGCTTTCAATTCTCGCTTTCCGGCTGCGGATTTCCTTTTGCCGCTGCCTGGCGTCGCTGGCGCTGTGGGACGACGCCGTGCCGGAAGGAGAGCTGGCAAATCCCAGAGCCAGTACAGCGACCGCGAGAATTAGCAGCAGTTTTTTGCCAAGCGGTGCGGTCATAATGCGGTCTCCATTCTCCGCATCTCCTCGATGCGGCGCATCTCGATGCTGAGGAAACGGTTGGCGGCGGTCAGGCTGCTGACAATGCCGATAATCAGGCCGACCGCCACCGTGCCGAGCGCCAGAAAACCAAACAGCATTCTAACGTCCACCAGGGTGGGAAGGAATATCTCCAGCGAGGCCAGCAGGGAGTAAACGGCTTCGCCTATAAGGTAAATGATGAGTACGGCGGTCACCGCTCCGACGACGCCGAAAAACGCGCCTTCAATAATGAAAGGCCAGCGGATGAACCAGTTGGTCGCGCCCACGAGCTGCATTATGCGGATTTCCCGCCGACGGCTGTAGATGGACATTCGCACTATGTTGTTTATGGACGAAAACGTGGCGGAAAGCAAAAGCAGCATCGTCAGCGCGAACACAACCTGTACGCCCACAAGCACTTTCATCAGGGAGCTTACCTCTTTGCGCCCGTAGCGCACCTGCCACATCCCGTCTATCTCCTCAAGTTGGGAGGCCAGCTGCTCGATTTTGGAGACGTCCGACGGGCGTAAGATGTAGGTTGGCGGCAAAGGGTTGTACTCCAGGATGTCTTCCACGCTGATATGGTAGCTTTCGGAGAATTTCTTTAGGGCCTCCTCCCGGCTGATGTACTGCAGTTCTTTCACATTGGGGATATCGCGCAGCACCTTATCTATCTCCACGTAGCGCTCCGGTGGAAGGTCAGTTTGCAGGAAAGCGTAGACCTCCACCATGTTGCGCAGCGAGAAGAGAAACGCTCCGATGAATACCATTAGCATGACGAAGAACCCGAGCACCATAAGCGAGATGATGACCTGCAGGCCGTGGGTGAGCCCGACGAAGGGGCTGCGCCGGAGATTTTCGGCGAACTCCTTGAAAAAGAACCGAATTGCCGAAAAGCTAGTAACCACCTTCAAGCCTGTCCAGGGTTATTTTTCCGTGCTCTAGGCGGACGGTTCGCGTGCGAAATTGGTTCACGATGTTTTCGTCGTGGGTGGCCACAACGAGTGTCGTGCCGCGCACATTCACCCGCTGCAGAAGCTCTACAATGCCAATGCTGGTTTCCGGATCGAGATTGCCCGTGGGTTCGTCGGCAAGGAGGATGTCGGGCTTGTTAACCAGTGCGCGGGCGATGCAGACGCGTTGCTGTTCGCCGCCCGAGAGCTCCTCGGGATAAGATTTCAGCTTGCGCGAGAGTCCAACCCATTCCAGGACCTCAGGGACGCGCTGCCTTAGGACTTTCATCGGTGCGCCGCGCACTTCCAGGGCGTAAGCGACATTGGCGTAAACTGTTTTTTGTGGAAGCAGCAAAAAGTCCTGGAAAATTACGCCGATACGCCGGCGCAGGTAGGGAATTTCGCGCGCGGGCATCTTCGTCAGGTCCTTCTTGAACACGAAGACTTTACCGGTCTGGGGCACGATTTCGCGGTATACGCACCTTAGTACCGAGCTTTTGCCTCCGCCGGTGCCGCCCACGAGGAAGACGAACTCCTGTTTCTGGACGTGCAGGTCAATGCCGCGCAGAGCGGGAGTGCCCGTGGAGTAGGCCAGATGTACGTTAACGAACTTGATCATGCGGTCTGCCGCCCCGTGAGCTTGGCTGCGAGCACCAGCCAGAGAAATGACGGTATGAAGCCGAGCCGCCGCCAGCGGCGAATATCTACCATCGCACGGTGCAACCACTCTAGACCTAGGGACTGCATCCATTTAGCGGCGCGACGACGGTAACCCGCCCAGATATCAAAGCTACCGCCGATGCCCACCATCAGCTTGCATGGCAGGCGCTGCCGGGTTCGAGCGATGAAGTACTCCTGCCCAGGTGAACCTGTTCCTACGAGAAGTATCTTCGCGTTGCTCTCGACGATGTCCTCGATAACCTTCTCTTCCTGGCCCTGGAAGTACCCGTGATGGCTGCCTGCGATGCGCAGGCGGGGGTAGTGGATCTCTATGCGCTGCCGGGCGGCGGCAATGACCTTGGGTCTTGCGCCGAGAAGGTAAACCGAGCGGCCGGCAAGCTCGGCCGTTCGCAGAACGCCTTCCGCCAGGTCGATGCCGGGTATCCGGCGCAGCCTTTTATGGCGCAAAATGCGTGCCGCCCAGACGACTCCTATACCATCGGGCACGATGATGTCGGCGCTGGATAAAACTTCCTTAAACTGGGATTCTCTGCGCGCGCGAACGATCATCTCGGAGTTAAGGGTGACCACGTGCGTGCTAAGGCCTTCTGCCATCCGGTCGCCGATGGCAATGAGCGCCTTTTGCCTGCTCCCGATAAATACCCGGAGCCCGAATACATCTAGCGATTCCGCCAACGGGCGTATCTTATCACTCAGAAATACGATTTGCGAATGCGGGTATACGGATGTGGAGTCTTCGGTCGTCGGTTCTTTTTGTGAAGCTAGAAAACCTGGGAAAGAGTGAACGCGGCGAGGAGTAGCAAGTAAACGGCGAACCACCGCAGCCTGGCGCGCTGAAGCAACATCAGCAGCAGATGGATGGCTGCAAGTCCGCTGAGCAGCGCCGCCAAACAGCCTACAAGCAGTGGCCCGACGAGTTCGCGGGGAAAAACAAGTTCGCCGGAGCCGAACTGATATAGCTCGTATGCCATAGCCAGGATTACCACGGGGATGAACAGTAGGAAGGAAAAACGCGCCGCTTCCTCGCGCTTCAGTCCAAGCAGCACGCCCATAAAAATGGTTGCCCCGCTGCGGGAGATTCCCGGCAGGGCGGCGATACCCTGGGTAAGGCCGATAATGACGATTGCGAGCCAGCCCAGCCTGGTCGCTTCGCCCACGCGAGCGCGCGCCTGACCGAGCAGAAAGTCGAGCGCAAACAGCGCTACTGCTGTTACTGAAAAGGTGACTGCCAAAACCGGCAGCGCCGCCCGCCCCTCAGCAAGCGCCGCCAGCGCATGCCTGAGGGGGTAGACAAGCGCGAGGGTAGTGATCGTAGCGAGCCCGAGATAGACGAGGTAAACGCCGCGAAACGCTATCCGTTCGCGGCGCGCTAGAAACAAC
>JAOZQG010000004.1:17750-49232 GCA_029932365.1 bacterium
CCGACCAGGTCGCGGCGGAAATATATCAGCACTGCGATGAGCGTGGCCATATGCAGGGCTACTTCAGTCAGCACACCACTGGGATCGAAGTGCATCAGCTGCTGCGTCAGTACCAAATGGCCCGATGAACTGACTGGGAGAAACTCGGTCAGGCCCTGTAGTACGCCCAGAAGGAGCAAATGGACATAAGAGTCCACTAAGCGCCTCCGCCGCCCTGCGCCTTCTCCGCCAGTTTCTCAGGATGCAGGTGTAGCACGGTTCCGATGATGGTGGGATTAAGTCCCAGCTTGCGGAAGATGAACCGCTGGAGTGCGTTTGCCAGATTGTTGCGCAGCTGCGATTGGTGCGCGTGCCCCCGCAGACGATTGTGGAATAATGATTCGGTCAGCACCTCGCGCATTTCTTTGTAAAGCTCGGGATTCTGCCGTTCAGGGAGAAAGCCGCGCGACTTAACTATGGGCCCGTCAAGTATATGGTCTCCGGTCTCGTCGAGTAGCAGCGTGTACAGCACCAGTCCGTCTTCGGCCAGCATTGTGCGCTCGTTGAGTATGCGCGAGCTTACGCTGCCCACGGACAGGCCATCAATGAACACCTCTCCCGCCTTAACCCGCTCCCTAAGCTCGTATTCGTTTTTGTCCATCGCCAGCACGTCGCCCACGCCCATAATGATTACGTCCTGGGGTTTATGCTCCCAGTCCTCGACCAGCTTGCGAAAGAGCATCTGATGGCGAAACTGCGAGTGTACCGGTACGACGTAGCGGGGCTTGACCGCCTCAAAGAGCATCTTTATTTCCTCGCGCGAGCCGTGCCCGGAGACGTGGACACCGGCCTCGAGTCCGTAGATGACCTCCGCGCCCAGTCTGAACAGGTCGTTAATCACGGTGTAGATATAGGTCTCGTTGCCCGGGATGGGGCTGGCGGAGAAGATGACCAGGTCATCTTCACGTATGCTGACGAAACGGTGCTCGTCCCGCGATATCTGCGACAGCGCGGCCATCGGCTCTCCCTGGCTGCCCGTGGCCAGTACCGCGAGCTTTTGTGGTGGAAAGCGGTTCAGCTCGTCCGGATGGACCAGTATGTTCTCCGGCACGCGCAAATATCCCTGGGAGCGTGCCATCTCGACGTTTTTCAGCATCGTGCGTCCGGCGAGAAAAACTCTGCGCCCGAATTCCTCCGCCAGGTCCACCACCTGCTGGATGCGGTGGATGTTGCTGGCGAAGGTGGTGACGAAGATGCGGCCCTTGTGGGTGGCGAAGTGTTCGGCCAGAGCCGGGCCCACTTCGGCTTCCGAGCCGGTCCAGCCGGGGCGCTCTATATTCGTGGTGTCAATCATCAAGGCCAGGATGTCCCGCTCTTTGCATATCGCTTCGATGCCTTTCAGGTCTGTCGGCAGGTGGTCGATGGGGCTGCGGTCCAGTTTGAAGTCACCCGAATGGAGGAGGGTGCCTCCCGGGGTGTGAATGGCTAAAGCAAGTCCGTCGGGTATGGAATGAGCGACGTGGTACGTATCCACCTGGAGCTTGTTATCGATATCAATACGGTCGCCCGCTTCTATCTCGTGAAAGGGAATTTCCACGTCGGGCAGGGCGAATTCGCTCAGCTTAGAGCGCACCAGGCCCAGGGTAAGCGTGGTACCGTAGATTGCGGGCGGCACCATGTCCTGCAACAGGTAGGGCAGGGCGCCGATATGGTCCTCGTGGCCGTGGGTCAGGATGACCGCTTTCAGCTTCCTGCGATTGCGCAGCAGGTAGGTGAAATCGGGTATGACCAGATCCACGCCGAGCATGTGCGCATCGGGGAAGCTCAGCCCGCAATCGATGAGCACCGCGCTATCGCCGTACTCGATGACATTGCAGTTTTTGCCGATTTCGCCGATGCCGCCCAGGCAGACCAGTCGTATTTTCTTGTTTTTTCCCATTGTCCGGTTTGTTTCAGGACTGCTCGTCGCGCAGGATGTCTCCCTTGACCTGAACGTTTGGCGGTGCGAAAAGGTACAGGTTCGGCCCCACTTCGCGCTTTTTCCCGTTAATTGCCTGGACGACTCCAGAAAGGAAATTAATGATACGGCGCGCTTCCTCGCGGTTCTGGTTCACAATCTTGCCGACATCCACCAGCAGTATGTAGCCCTCGCGCAGGTTTTCGGTGTAGACCGAAAGCGAGAAAGTGACGCGCCCGTGCCGGTTCAGTTCCGGGCGCACAACTGCGATGCGCACTGGCCGGGGCTTGGGTGTTTCTTTCCGGTAATCAAGCACTTCGGGCTCGGGTTCGGACGGCGGCTTGGGTTCCGGCGCGGGGTAATCGATAACTTCCTCTTCGGCAGGCTCTACCAGGCCGAAGAACCGCAGTATTGCAACCCACAAGCTCATTGATCCAGCCGTATCCTAGAATATGGAGGTCTCGTCCACCTCCGGCGGCAGCTCCTCCTTTTCCTCGGCGGTGAAGAACTCGGAAAGGACTTCCCTGCTGATGGGGGAGCCCCGGCGGAGTTCGGAGCGTACCTCTCTTTGTTTCAGGCCGGTGCCCACGGGAATCAGCGAGCCGATGATGACGTTTTCCTTGATTCCCCTCAGCTCGTCCCGCAGGCCCTCTATGGCCGCCCGGGTCAGGACACGCGTCGTTTCCTGGAAGGATGCCCCGGCCAGCCACGAATCCGTGGCCAGTGAGGCCTTGGAGATGCCCTGCAGGAGGCTCTTGCCCTTGGGCAGCTTAAGCCCCTGCTCCTTCATCTCCTCGCACAGGGCGTCAAACCTCGTTCGGGGTATGATATCTCCTTCAAATATGTCTTCGCAGTTGCCGCGGGAAGTAACCTCAACATATTTAATCATCTGCTTGGCGATGATCTCGATATGCTTGGAGTTGGTATTGACGTTTTGCGATTCGTAAATGTCCTGGATGGTGTTGACCAGGTAAAGCTGTGTCTGGAGGTCACTGACGAGCTGGTGGTACTTCTTCACGTCCAGTGTGCCTTCGCAAAGCGGCTGGGCGCGCTCGACCAGGTCACCGATTCTCAGCGGCATCCCTTCTTTGTTTACGGGCTGGCGGTTCTCGTGCGGCGTTTCATAAACCTTCTCCGTGCCGTCCGGATGCTCTACGGTGATCCGGTAGAACGTGCGCTTGTAGTCCGTATATAGCTGGGTGACGATGCCCCCGATGTCCGCGAGGACCTCGCCGCGCGGATCCAGCGGGTCGCCGCGCTTCACCGGCTTGCGGAACGTGATGGGCAGCCTGTCGTCTTCCTCACGCAGGATTACATAGGCGCGCTCGGAGTAGCCTTCGGGGTCCTGTATGACCACGCGCTCGTATAAGACTTTGGTGATGTCTTTGACCACTCCCTCGCGCTCGGCGAGTATGCTCGGCTCCTTGGCTCCCCGCACTTCAAACAGCGTTTCCACGTAGGGCAGACCCTGGGTGATGTCGCGGCCCTTAATGCCTCCCGTGTGGAACGTGCGCATGGTAAGCTGGGTTCCTGGTTCGCCGATACTCTGGGCCGCTATGACGCCCACGGGGTCTCCCACCTCCGCCAGGCGGCCGGCGGCGAGATCCCAGCCGTAGCACTTGGCGCACACGCCTTCCGTCGCGGCACACGTTAGAACGGAGCGCACTTTCACGGTCGCCGCTCCGCAGTTATAAATCTGGTCAACCACTTCAGGGGTTAGTTCCGTACCGCGCTTGAGCAGCACTTTGCCTGTTTTAGGCTTCCTGACCGGCTCGGAAAGCACGCGTCCCACAAGGGCCTTCCGGGCCTTTTTGACGTTGTCCATGCGCGCGCCGTGAAGCGCGATTTCTATTCCCTCGTGAGTCTTGCAGTCCTCCTGAGTAACTGACACGTCAACGGCTACGTCAACCAGGCGTCGCGTAAGGTATCCCGAGTCGGCGGTCTTGAGCGCGGTGTCCACCAGGCCTTTACGTCCGCCGTGAGTCGAAATGAAGTACTCGAAGACCGATAGGCCTTCGCGAAAGTTGCTGCGGATGGGAATGTCTAGAACACGTCCCGTCGGACCGACAAGCAGGCCGCGCATGGCGGCGAGCTGCCGCACCTGGTCAATCTTGCCGCGGGCGCCGGATTCTTCCATCATGAACACCGGATTCAGGACGGCGAAGTTTTCCTTCATCGCCTTGGTGAGCACCTTGGTTGCCTGGTCCCATATGCGTGTGACCTCGTCGTCCTTTTCCTTGCGTGTGATGAGCTCCTTGTGGAATTTGCTCCACACTTCATCGGATAACTTCTGAGCCTTCTCCAGGATGCCGTCTTTACTTGCGGGTATCGTTATGTCATGGATGCCGATGGTGACGCCGCCAATGGTGGCCATTTCGAAGCCGAGGTCCTTGAGCGTGTCGACGAGCATAACGGTGAACCGCTGCCCCAGCTTCTGGTAGGCGTAGGAGATTATGTTGGCCAGCGCGCCGCGGTCGACGGCGTAGTTGATATATGGAAGGCGCTTCTCCTCGGGCACTCCCATCTCGTCCTGCAGGCTGACGAGCGCGTCGTTGAATATTACGCGCCCGATGGTGGTGAAGACGGGGCCGTCCTGCGTCGTCGGCGGGTTGGTGAAGTCGTCCTCAAACATCACGGGCAGCGAGACGTGAACCTTGATTGGCTCGTGAATCTCCACCGTTCCGTTCGCGTAAGCGATAAGAGCCTCGTTGGCCGACGTGAATGTCTTGGGCGCTTCGGCGTGCGGCTGCGCGCCGTCGGGAGTCTGGGTGATGTAGTAGGAGCCCAGAACCATGTCGTGCGTGGGGCTGATGATGGGTTTCCCGTCGGCGGGAAGGAACAAATTGTTCGCCGACAGCATCAGCGTGCGCGCCTCGGCCTGCGCCGCTGTGGAGAGCGGGACGTGCACCGCCATCTGGTCTCCGTCGAAGTCGGCGTTGTAGGCGGCGCACACGAGCGGGTGTAGCTGTATCGCTTTGCCCTCGATGAGTACGGGCTCGAAGGCCTGCATCGACAGCCGGTGCAGGGTGGGCGCGCGGTTGAGCAATACCGGGTGGCCGCGGCATATTTCCTCCAGGGCATCCCACACGCGGTCGTCCTCGGCTTTATCCAGCATCTTGCGGGCCGTGGCGATGTTCTGCGAGGGCTCGTCCGGATCTACCAGCTTGTGGAGCACGAACGGCTTAAATAGCTCCAGGGCCATGTACTTCGGAAGACCGCACTGGTGCAGCCTGAGCTTGGGACCGGCTACGATTACCGAGCGCCCCGAGTAATCCACGCGCTTGCCCAAGAGATTCTGGCGGAATCTTCCCTGCTTGCCCTTGAGCATGTCGGAGAGCGACTTAAGGGCCCGGTTGTTCACCGAGACCGCGCTGCGGCCGCGCCTGCCGTTGTCGATAAGCGAGTCCACCGCTTCCTGGAGCATCCGGCGCTCGTTGCGCAAAATGCTCTCCGGGGCGCGGATGTCGATTAGTTTTTTCAGGCGGTTGTTGCGGTTGATGACGCGCCGGTAGAGGTCGTTCAAGTCGGAGCTGGCGAAGCGACCGCCTTCCAGCTCCACCATCGGTCTCAGCTCCGGGGGCAGCACGGGCAATATTTCCAGCACCATGCATTCGGGGCGGTTGCCCGACTTTATGAAGGCGCGCACGATCTTCAGGCGCTTGATGAGCTTCTGCCGCTTCTGGCTGGAGGCGCCTTCAAGCTCCTGGCGCAGTTCGGCTTCTAGGCGTGTCAGGTCAAGCGACGCCAGCACCTCCTTGATCGCCTGGGCGCCGATGCCGATGCTGAGCTGTGCCGAGAGGTCGCACACGTCCCGCATCTCCAGCAGCCGCATCAGGGCCTTAATGTCTTCATGTTGCGAATCCGTAAGGCGGTCGAGCCTGTTAATGTTGCGCAGCAAATCCAGAGCCTGCCTGAGCTGGCGCGTTTCGCGCTCGATGTTTTCCAGGCGTTTTTCGGTTTCAATGGACTTTTTACGGTTCTCCAGGCGCAGGGAGAAGCGCCGTAGCATGATGAGTTTCTTGAGCAGCGGAATCGTGAACGGAGCGGAATCCTGCTCGACCGCCAGGATTTCGCCGGTTTCTTTGTCCCGGACGTTTTCGCGCACGTCGTAGTCTTTGATGAATTCGTGCTTGCTGACGTGCTGGACCAGATCATCCAGCCTCGCCTGGATTTTCTCGTCGTACTTTTTGGCGCGGGTGGCTTTGATTTTCTTCTCCAGCTCGGTCATCAGGCGCTTTTCCGAGGGCGTCAGGTGAGGTGCGGAGCGGGCAAGTTCAAAGAAGGAAATGTCGTTGATGTCCCGCAGCTCATCCCTCTCCGAAATCAACTGACCAATGCGCTTTTCGACTTCGTTTTTGATAAGCGGGAGATGTTCGTCAAGCCACTCTTCGTTTTTGGAGATTACGAGCCAGTTGACGAAGTAGATTACCTTCTCCACCTCTTTTCCGTTTATGCCCAGCAGCGCGGAGAACCGGTTGGGAATGGACTTGGTAAACCAGATGTGCGCGACCGGGCTGGCCAGGCGGATGTGACCCATGCGTTCTCGCCTGACGCGCGACGAGGTAACCTCCACGCCGCAGCGCTCGCACACGGTGCCCCGGTAACGCAGCTTACGGTACTTGCCGCAGGCGCATTCGTAGTCCTTGGTCGGGCCGAATATCCGTTCGCAGAACAGGCCGTCTTTCTCCGGCTTGTATGTGCGGTAATTAAACGTCTCCGGCTTTTTGACTTCGCCGTGGGACCATTCGAGGATGCGCTCCGGTGAGGCCAGGCCGATTCGTATGGCTTTTATATGACGGCCCTCGAGTGGCCGTTCCCGTGACGCGACTGGCAGTCGGTGGCTATTCAAAGATACCTTCCCCCTTCTTCAGCTTCGCGGCCTCGCGGGCCTCGCTTTCGGTACGGGCGAGAAGGACGTTATCCTCCTCGTCTTCGTAAATTATCGAAACGTCCAGCCCCAGGCTCTTGAGTTCGTTCATCATCACGTGGAACGATTCGGGCACGCCGGGCTCGGGGATAACTTCGCCGTCGACGATGGCCTTGTAGGTGCGGTTGCGCCCCACGACGTCGTCGCTTTTCACGGTGAGCATTTCTTTCAGCAGGTGGGCGGCGCCGTAGCCCTCAAGGGCCCAGACCTCCATCTCGCCCAGTCGCTGCCCGCCGAACTGCGCTTTGCCGCCCAGCGGCTGCTGTGTAATCAACGCGTACGAGCCGGTGGAGCGGGCGTGGACCTTGTCGTCCACCAGGTGGTTAAGCTTCATCACGTACATAATGCCGACGGTCACTCGCTCCTTGAACGGTTCGCCGGATAGGCCGTCGTAAAGCACCGTTTTGCCGTCGAGCGGAAGGCCCAGGCGCCTGAACATCGCACGAATCTTGGCCTCGCTCAGCGACTGGAACACTGGGTTCATCACGTTGAGCGGCTGCTTCGCGCGGTTGAAGCGGATTTCGCAGACTTCGGTGGGAACTTCCATTTTATGGCGCTCCAGCCCGTCGTCGTCCGGCGACTTGCGGATGGCCTTGAGGAATTTCTCGTCATTGCGGTCCGCGGTAATCGCGGCGAGTCCGAGGTGGGTTTCGAGGAGCTGTCCGATGTTCATTCGCGAGGGCACGCCGAGCGGGTTGAAGACCACGTCCACCGGAGTGCCGTCGGGAAGAAACGGCATATCTTCTTCCGGGAGAATATTGCTCACCACGCCCTTGTTGCCGTGGCGTCCCGCCATTTTATCCCCGACGGATAGCCGGCGTTTCTTGGCCACAAAAACCCTCGCCATTTCCACGACGTTGTGCGGCAGGTCAATATCGTCGTCGCGCGAGTAATAAGCTGTGTCTATTACAACGCCTTCCTGGCCGTGGGGAACCTTCAGCGGCGTGTTTTTGTAGCCTTTGCCCTTGTCGCCGAAGACGGCGCGGATGAGCTTTTCCTCGCCGGTCAGGTCGCTTTCGCCGCGCGGCGTTATCTTCCCCACCAGGATGTCTCCTGACTTAACCTCGGCGCCGATGCGCACGATCCCGCGGTCGTCGAGGTTTTTCTCCAGATATTCTTCATGGATACCGGTAATCTCCCGGGTAATCCTCTCGGGGCCCAGCTTGGTGCTGCGGGCTTCGCACTCGAACTTCTCGATGTGGATGCTGGTGTAGACGTCGTTTTTGATGAGCTGTTCGCCGACCAGGATGGCGTCCTCGTAGTTGTAGCCGCGCCAGGACATAAACGCTACCAGGACGTTCTGGCCCAGCGCCAGCTGGCCGGCTTGGGTCGAGCTCGTGTCCGCGAGAAGGTCGCCCTTGATAACGGGGTAGCCTTCGCGCACCCGCGGACGGTTGTTGATGAGCGTTCCCTGGTTGCTGCGCTGGAACTTGCGCAGAACTATCTGCTCTTCTATCTCGGAGTCTTTGCGCAGGCGGCGGACGGCGCGGTCGGCAAACGGCACCGAGCGATAGAGCGACGTCCTCACCTCCGGCGGGCTGAAGAGGTAGTCGAATTTTTCTTTAGTAAGCTCTTCCTCGCGCTCGATTCTCTCCAGATTCGGGAAGTCGAATATCTCGCCGGTCGGATTGTCGAAGACCACGCCCTTGCGCAGGCGGATACGCTCGCTGTCCACGTCGATGACCTCGCCGCAGAAAGGGGAGACCAGCAGCGAGCCCGCGTCTTCGGCGATTTTCCTTTCGACGCCGGTTCCCACCACGGGAGCTTCGGGGAACAAAAGCGGCACCGCCTGGCGCTGCATGTTGGAGCCCATCAGGGCCCGGATGGGATCGTCGTGTTCCAGGAAGGGAATCAGCGATGTGGTGATGGAAATAAACTGCTGGGGGGAAATCTCCACGAAGGCCACATTCTCCGACCTAACCTGTTCGTACGAGCCGTGCCGGCGGACGTACAGGACTTTCTGGACGATAGAGCCGTCCCGGTCAAGTTCCACGTTGGAGGAGGCTATGGCTTGGCCGGTTTCCTCGTGCGCCGTCAGATAGCGCACTTCATCGGTGACCTTGCCGTCCTTGACCACCAGATAGGGTGTTTCGATGAATCCGTACTCGTTCACCCGGGCGAAGGTGGCCAGCGAACTGATAAGGCCGATATTGGGGCCTTCCGGCGATTCAATGGGGCAAATCCTGCCGTAATGGGAATGATGCACGTCGCGGAAGTCGAATCGCGCCGCTTCGCGGGTAAGGCCTTTGGGCCCCAGGGCGGACAGGCGGCGCTTATGCGTAAGGGCCGATAGCGGATTGTGGTTCTCCATAAACTGCGACATCTGCGAGCTGCCGAAGAACTCTTTGACCACGCCGATAATAGGACGGGTGTTGACTAGGCTCTTGGGTGTCTCTTTATCGGCGTCGGGGAGCATCATCTTCTCGCGCACGATACGCTCCATCCGTAAAAGCCCCTTGCGGATCTGCGACACTAAAAGCTCGCCGATGTGCTCCACGCGCCGGTTTTCCAGGTTAAGGTGGTCCACGTCGTCCACTGAACGGCTGGCGTATTCCTGAAGCATGAACAGCGCGCGGAAAGTCTCCAGGATGTCCGCGTGCGTGAGCGTTGTAAGGTCCTGTGGCAGATTCAGGCCGAGCTTCTGGTTGAGCACGTAGCGCCCCACGGGAGCCAGGTCGTAGCGTCGCGGGTCGAAGAACCGCGACGGAAGCATGTCCGCGAGCATTTCCTTGCTGAAGGGGTCCGTCGGATGGAGCTTGCGCCAGATTTCCTTCTGCGCGTCCTCTTTGTTACGCACGTGCTGCGAGCGCATCCGCAGAGTGGGGTTGATGCGGTCCTCCAGCTCGAAATAGGGCTTCGGCCACGCCTTTGGGGTAAACTCGAAGCCGTATTTTTCCTGAACGAAGGCGGCTTCCTTCGGTGGGAAATAAATGCCGGGCAGCAATTTATTCTGGTCGATCTCGAATCCGCGCTTCATGAGATCATCGCCGACTGCTTTTAGCTCCTCATCGACTTCCGTGAGTACTATGAATCCCAGCGCCATCAGGAAATCGATCATCGGGACCTTGATAACCCGCCGGGGGCTGTCCAGGCGGACCTGGTAGGCTTCGCTCTTGATATCGTATTCGAAGCGTAGCCATGCGCCCCGGTAAGGGATGATTTTGACCATGTGAGCGCTCTCGTTGGGGGTGCGGCGCTCCCCGTGGGTAAGATAAACGCCCGGTGAGCGCACGAGCTGGCTGACGATGACGCGCTCCACGCCATTGATGATGAACGTCCCGTCCCGGGTCATGAATGGCAGCTCGGTAATGAATACCTCCTGCTCCTTGATTTCGCCGGTCCGGTTGTTGAAGAACGCCATCGTGGCGTTAACGGTGCAGGAGTACGTAAGATCCTTTCTCAGGCACTCCTCAGCGGTGTTCTTGGGCAGGTGGATGATTGCGCGGTTGAATCTCAGCTCGAAATCGCCATCATTGCTGACGATGGGCATTACCTCGCGGAAAACTTGGTCAAGCCCTTCGAAGATGAACCATTCGTAGGACTTCGTCTGAACCTCCAGGAGGGACGGCAGCGGGTACGACTGCACGTCCTGCAAATAAAGCCGGTCCTCTTTAATCTTTGCCAAGGCGGCAACCTCCAGGATGCTGATCGCGACGGGCTGGGGGGCGGACCCGCCGGCCCACGCGAACCGATTGTTTGACTGCTACGCTAATTCGACAATCGCCCCTACCTCGACGAGGCGGTCCCGTATGCCCTCGGCCTCTTCCTTGGGCACGTCGGTCTTGACGGGCTTGGGAGCGTTATCGGCCAGCTCTTTGGCTTCCTTGATGCCCAGGCTGGTGATTTCACGGATAATTTTAATGACCTGGAGTTTGGAATCGCCGGGGTCTTTCAGGACGACATCAAAGCTGGTCTTTTCCTCCTCCGCGCCGGCTTCAGCCTCGCCCGCGGCGGCCATCATTGCGGGCGCAACCGCGGCTGCGGCAGAGACTCCCCAGCGCTCCTCCAGCGCCTTGACCAGCTCGTTGACCTCGACGACGGTTAACTTCTCCAGTTGTTCGATTATCTTATCAATATTAGCCATCAGTTCCTCCTTAGAACCTCCGAGACCATTGGTGAATGCTATTTAGCTGCGTATCCATTTAGCACCCGCACCAGGCGGCCGTACGTCTCCGTCGCCAGAGACGCGATCTGCCGCGCGGGCTCTTTGAGCACTCGCAGAAGCTGCGAACGGGCCTCATCCTTCGTCGGCAGCTCGGCGAACAGTTTGAAATCCTCGCCGGGATACAGCTTCCCCTCGAACCAGACGCCCTTGACCGGGAAAATGGCATCCCGGAAGTCCTTCTGGTACTGGCGGATAAGCTTGGCCGCCACGCCGATGTCTTCCCCTCCGCAGACCAGAAACGAGGGCCCCACGAGGACTTCGCAGGCCGCTTCCATTCCCTGGCGCTCAAAGACGATGCGGGCCAGTGTGTTCTTAAGCTGCATAGCCTTAACGCCTTTTTCCGCAAGTTCGCCCCTGAACTCGTCCATAATCCGGATGTTGACGTTCGTCGGATCCAGCAGGATGATGAAACCCGCTTCCTTGACCACGGAAGCGTAACGCTCCATAACCCCTTCTTTTTGATTGCGCAACATTCGGATGCTCCTTGTTAATAACCCAGCGGATTTACCCGCACGGAGGGCGACTGCGTCGTAGAAACGGCGATGGACCTGATGTACTGGCCCTTGGTGGAGGCGGGTCTCAGGCGAATGATTTCGGCCAGCAAGTACTCGATGTTCTCCACGAGCTGGCGCTCCTCAAACGAGCCCTTGCCCACGGTAACGTGGACGATGCCGGCCTTCTCCACGCGGATGCTGAGCTTCCCCGCTTTGAATTCCTTTATCGCCGTGGCCACCTCAAAGGTCGTGGTGCCGCTCTTGGGATTGGGCATCAGGCCGCGCGGGCCCAGGATTTTGGCGGCCTTGGAGACCTCTTTCATCACGTCCGGCGTGGCAATGGCCACGTCGAAGTCGATTACGCCTTCGTTTACCTGCTCGATTATTTCTTCCAGGCCCACCAGGTCCGCTCCCGCATCCCGGGCTTCAGCCACTTTTTCGCCTTTGGCGAATACGGCGACGCGCGGAGTGCGGCCGGTTCCGTGGGGCAGCGTCAGCGTTCCCCGCACGTTCTGATCCGCCTTGCGCGGGTCAACGGCCAGGCGCACGGCAATGTCCACGCTTTCCCACTCCCGTGCGACCAGCTTGATTCTGCGCACGGCCTCTTCCAGCGAGACCGGACCATCCAGCGGTTGGATTTTCTCCTTTTTCATAAGATATGATTTGGTGCGCGCCATTCTTACTTCTTCTCCTCTCTAGCATCGGCTTTCTCCGCCGGAGCCTCTGCGCCTTCCTCCTCCGCGCCCTCCTCAGCGGCTTCGGCGGCGGCGGCGTCGGCAGCGGCTTTCTCGGCGGCTTCAATTTCCGCCCGGGTCGGGCCCTTGGCGATCTCCCAGTAATACCCTTCCACGTTCACGCCCATCTGGCGGCAGGTGCCGGCGATGATGCGGGTGGCCATTTCCAGGTCGCTGGTATTCAGGTCGGGCATCTTTATGCGGGCGATGCGCTCCAGTTGCTGCCGGGACAGCTCGCCCACTCTAACCCGGTTGGGCTCGGGGCTGGCTGTCTCAATCCCCAGCTCCTTCTTCACCAGATCGCGGGTAAGGGGGGTTTTAATCCTGTATTCCCAGGACTTGTCCTTGTAAACGATGATTTCCGTGGGCAGAGTTTCCTCTGCGCGCTCGCGCGTCGCGTCGTTAAACTGCCGGCAGAAGTCCATCACCTGGATGCCCGCCGCGGCGAGAGCCGGGCCCAGCGGGGGCGCCGGGCTGGCACCGCCGCCTTTCAGGTGGGCTTTTATGATTTTATCGATTTCTTTGCGTGCCATAGATGCACCTTCCGAGATTACGCTTTGCTGGTTTCCTCTTCCTCCGGCTCAAACGTTTCCACCTGGTCAAAGTCCAGTTCGACCTGGGTATCGCGCCCGAACAGGGAGATAAGTATTTTCACCTTTCGCTTCTCCGCGTCGATTTCCTTGACCTTCCCGATGGCTTCGGCGAAGGGGCCGGTCAGGACTTTCACCGTGTCGTTCACCTTATAAGATGTTTCCAGCACCGGCTCTTCGCTTTCCATGCGGGCGAATATGGCGTTCGCCTCCTCCTGCGACAGGGGCTGGGGGGCGTTCGCGCTGCCGACGAAGCCGATTACTCCCTGCACCTGCTTCAGCAGGAGGCGGTTCTGGTTGGTCAGGTTCATCCGCACGAGGACGTAGCCGGGGTACATTTTTCGGGGGACGGTCCGCTTCTTGCCCTTGGCGGATTCCAGTCTCAGCTCGTAGGGCACCACGATTTCTTCGATATTTTTGTCCAGCTGTTCGTGTTCGAGCATGTGGCGCAGCGTCTGGGCCACTTTTTCCTCACAGCCGGACATTGTATGCAGAACATACCAGCGCATCTTATATCCTCGCGCGTTCCTAAGTCGGAAGGATGTAGCTGAATACTTTGGTTACCAGCATGTCAAAAACCGAGATGATGGCGGTAACTATGATGGTGAAGATAAACACGACCACGGTCGAGCGGTAGAGCTCCTTGCGCTCGGGGAAGGTTATCTTGCTCCATTCCATTTTTAGTTCCTGGAAATAGCGGGCGATGGGATTGGCCTCGGTGCGCGAGCGCCGCCGCCTTCTCGCCTCCTCGCTTTTCCTTTTGTTTCTCGCCATCGTTATTTACTCCAAAGAGCACAAGCAGGCCCAGCCGGAGTCGAACCGACAACCTTTGGTTTTGGAGACCAATGCTCTACCAGTTGAGCTATGGGCCTACGATCCGCCGCCAAAGCACAGGCTACTTGGTTTCGGCGTGCAGCGTGTGCTTGCGGCAGGGGCGGCAGTACTTCATCAGTTCGAGCTTGCCGGGCGTGTTGGTGCGGTTGCGGCTGGTGTAATAGTTGCGCGACTTGCACTCCTTGCAGGCCAGTATTACCTGCACGCGCTTCTCCTTTTTTGCTTTGGACGACTTCTTGGCCATCGAACCGGTAGCGCCTACTCGGTAATCTTCGTGACGACGCCGGCGCCGATAGTGCGGCCGCCCTCACGAATCGCGAAGCGCATCCCCTCCTCGATCGCAACCGGGGCGATGAGTTCGGCGTAAAGGTCGACTTCATCGCCCGGCAGCACCATTTCCTTGCCCTCGGGCAACCTTATCATGCCGGTCACGTCCGTGGTTCGCATATAGAATTGCGGGCGATAGCCGGTGAAGAAGGGCTTGTGCCGTCCGCCTTCCTCCTTCTTGAGTACGTAAACCTTGGCCTCGAATTTTGTATGCGGGGAAATGCTGCCGGGCTTGCACACAACCTGGCCGCGCTCTACGCCCGTCCGCTCTACGCCGCGAAGCAGCAGGCCCACATTATCGCCGGCGAGACCTTCGTCCAGCGTCTTGCGGAACATCTCCACGCCGGTGACCACCGTCTTGCGGTTGTCGGGGCGCAGGCCCACGATTTCAACCTCGTCGCCGGTAACGACCTTGCCGCGTTCTATGCGGCCCGTCGCTACAGTTCCGCGCCCGGTAATGGAGAACACATCCTCCACCGCGAGCAGAAACGGCTTGTCCAGATCGCGCGTGGGCTCCGGCACGAAGGTGTCGAGGGCCTCTATCAGTTCCAGGATACACTTGTTGGCCGGATTTTCCGGATTCCCGTCGGTCTCCAGGGCTTTCAGTGCGCTGCCGCGGATGATGGGCGTCTCCTCGGCGGGGAAGCCGTACTTTTTCAGCAGGTCGCGTACGTCTTCCTCGGCCAGATCGATAAGATCCGGGTCGTCGACCATATCGGTCTTGTTGAGGAAGACCAGCACGCAGGGCACGCCCACCTGGCGGGCGAGCAGAATATGCTCGCGGGTCTGGGGCATGGCTCCGTCGGCCGCCGAAACGACTAAAATCGCGCCGTCCATCTGGGCCGCACCGGTAATCATGTTCTTGATGTAGTCCTTGTGGCCCGGGCAGTCCACGTGGGCGTAATGGCGTTTGTCGCTCTCGTACTCCACGTGTGCCGTGGCGATGGTGATACCGCGCTCCTTCTCCTCGGGCGCCTTGTCGATTTCGTCAAAGGAGATAAACTGGGCCTGGTCCTTGGTCGCCAGGACCTTGGTCATGGCCGCCGTGAGCGTGGTCTTGCCGTGGTCGACGTGGCCGATAGTGCCCACATTAACATGCGGTTTGTCTCGTACGAATTTTGCCTTGGACATCTTCTCTCGTTCCCCTTCGTTGTCTTTTTAGTGAGAACCTCCCGCGAGTGCACGCATGAGCGCTATGCTCTCGCGAACGAATAGTTTCGCATATTTCAACGAATTTTGCAACAGGGGGAAGCCGCGTGATGGGGTACAGCCCACAACCAGAGTCGAACTGGTGACCTCGTCCTTACCAAGGACGCGCTCTAACCTCCTGAGCTATGTGGGCGCTCGGCCCGGCCGATTTTCCCACACCCGCCTGGCGCTTCCGCACCGGCCGCGTGGCTCGCGTATAAATTTTAGCACACGGCTTTCGCAGTGCGCAACTTGCAGAGCGCCGGAAGCTTAATGGGCCAGCGGGGCCCGAAAAAAAGGAATGTAGTGCCGGGTGTTTGAGGGTGGCTTTGCGCTAATCAACGGCGGCGGGACTTCAAATGCGGCGCGGGGCGCGCAAGCTCTGAAAAAAGAGCCGCGGCGCTGGAACAAATACGCCTGGGGCGAGTCTGTCACTGCTGGAAGGGTTGGTGAAACCTTCCTACTTTCACCCCCCTTGCCCCATCCCCCCCCTAACTTGCTGGGCCGGGGCCAAAAAAGCCTCGGCCTTTTTTTTTCGCCCGCCGTGCGAAACTTGACGGTGTGTCATCCTCACGAGTAGGCGACGTTTACCCGGCGCGGCGTTGGTGCAGCGGGCTGATCGGCGCGGTCGTTCTACCCGAGCTTGCGAGCGTCCGGCGCTTCGTGGGACTGGCTACCGGCTACTGGCCACTGGCTACTAATAAGCTGACTTGACAGCCCGCGCGAATGCACCTAACTTTGAGATCGTGCGCCAGTAGCTCAGGGGATAGAGCGTTGGCCTCCGGAGCCAAAGGTCGAAGGTTCGAATCCTTCCTGGCGTGGTCTTATCTCGATTGCGGCGCTTTCAGTGGGACTTGCCCATCTGTTCAGGCGTCAGGCCTTAGGATATGCTGGCCGGGTAACCGACGCTGCGATAAGGATACTTCTGCATCCAGCAGGACGGGAGCCTGGCCGCTTGTGCTATGCTGGGAAAAAAGTTTGAGTGATGCCTTATGCGGTTCTAACTGAGCCGCGCCAGCGGTCTTCTGGGCAACAATCCCGTGCATCTCATAAACGAGCAGTTTCAGCCTGTCTTCCAGCTACGCTGAGCGTTCGTTGTAGGGCTTCGCCATTACCTTGTAATCTTCTGCGGTGAAATCGCTGCCTATTGCGCTTGAAAGCCATTCACGTACCTGATTGCGTGATAGCGCCCCGGAGTGGCAAAAGTTTCGTCATTCACTCACGTTTCCCTATGGGCGCGCTAAACGCTTTTCAGGGATGGGCAGGCCGCCCTCCCCGAGAGCGGCGATGCATCATACACCGATGGCTTCGCCGATTTTCGCTATGGCTTCCGGGCTGGTCTTGCCCTGATTTACGCAGAACAGAAGATTGGGGCATTCCGCCAGTCATTAGCCGTTTAAAAGGACAAACCGTTACGGGCTGTAAGTTGCTTTTAGGAGATAAACGCAGGGCGCAGTGCCCGCCGGAATCTTGCTAAGAATTGAGAACCGGGCGCGCTGGGCGGATTATTCTTCGGCTTTTTCCCTGGCCTTCTTGGCGGCGGCTTTGCGCGCCGCGGCTTCCTCCTGGATGCGCACCGCTTCGTCGAGCGAATCCTTCCACGCCCACTCGTAGAGCGGGAAGCGCGAGGTGAGCTCGGCCACGCCGGCTTTGATGGCCTCGTCGTTTTCCCCGCCGGGCGCCTCCAGCAGCGCCTGCGCAATGAGCTGCGCTATCTGGACCATCTCGTTGGTGCCCATGCCGCGCGTCGTAAGCGCGGGCGTGCCCAGACGGATGCCCGAGGCCTTCATCGGCGGCTCGGTTTCAAAGGGGATAGTGTTTTTATTGACCGTGATGTTTACTTCGTCCAGCCGGTTTTCCGCCTCCACGCCGAGAAGCCCCCGGCTTTTCACGTCAATGAGCATGAGATGCGTGTCGGTGCCGCCGGAAACCACGCGGAAACCGTTGTCGGCGATGGCGTCCGCGAGCGCTTTGGCGTTGTCCACGATGCGCTTCTGGTACTGCTTAAACTCGTCAGTCATCGCTTCCTTCAGCGCCACGGCTTTTGCCGCGATCATGTGCATCAGCGGGCCGCCCTGGACGCCGGGGAAGACGGAGCGGTCGATATCCTTCTTCAGCTCCTTGGTGCATAAAATCATGCCGCTGCGCGGTCCGCGCAGCGTCTTGTGCACCGTCGTGGTGACCACGTGGGCGTGGGGCACAGGATTAGGGTGGAGACCGGCGGCGATGAGTCCCGCGATGTGCGCCATGTCCACCATAAGATAAGCGCCGACTTCGTCTGCTATCTCGCGGAACCTGGCGAAATCCAGCGTGCGCGGATAGGCGCTGGCGCCGGCGACGATGAGTTTTGGCTCGTGCTCCTTGGCCAGCTCGCGCAGCCGGTCGTAGTCCACCTGCTCGGTGTCCTTGCGCACGCCGTAGGGCACGACGTTGAAGTACTTGCCGGAGAAGTTGAGCGGGTGGCCGTGCGTGAGATGTCCGCCGTGCGAAAGGTCCATGCCCAGAAGCGTTTCGCCGGGCTGAAGCAGCGCCATATACACCGCCATGTTCGCCTGAGCTCCCGCGTGGGCCTGGACGTTTGCGTGTTCAGCGCCGAAGAGCTTCTTGGCGCGGCTGCGCGCGAGGCTCTCGGCGATATCCACGAATTCGCAGCCGCCGTAGTAGCGCTTCTTGGGGTAGCCTTCGGCGTACTTGTTGGTCAGGCAGGTGCCCATCGTTTCAAGAATCGCCCGAGAGACGAAGTTCTCGCTGGCGATGAGCTCGAGCTTTTCGTGCTGGCGGTGGTATTCACGGACTACCGCCGCCCAGATTTCAGGGTCGGTATTTTTAGTGTGTGTGAGGAATTCGTTCACCGGTCGCTCCTTCGCTCACTTGGTTGACGCCGCGATTATAACACGGCGTCGGACGCGGCGGTGGTGGATGCTATGGCGCATCGTGCCTGACGACATTTCGGTATAATGGGAATATGCTTGGAATTACGCGTATTTCGGCTCTGGCGGCCCTGATTGTCCTGGTTGCCGCTAATGGTGCAACTGCACAAGGCGGCGACAGCGGCGACCCGTCGGTGGACCTTTTGCTGCGTTCAATGGTCATTTCGGTAGACGTGCCCCTGCCGACCTGGGAAGAAGGTCCGGAGGAGTGGGGAGGCAATGCTCCGCGCCTTAGTTACCTCAAGCGCGCCAGAAGACCTGAGCTGGGAGATGTCTACAAGACGTTTTTCAAAGACGTCAAAAAAGCAGTCGGAAGCAATCCGGTCACGTCCCCGGCCTATGGCAAAGGCACGCGCTACAAGGGCCCGCGCCTGTCCCTCGTGAGGTCCGAGGGCCAGCGCGAGGGTGTCTCGTTTTATCTGGACGTGTACGACTGGGGCTTTGAGTACGTCAACAACCTCGTGGAGACTCCGACCAACGTTGAGACAGCGGAAAGCACTCCGGCGCACCGCAAGTACTCCTACAAGTTTACCGAGAAGGAAGGCATTGCCGCCGCCAAGAAGTACATAGACCAGCTAACCCCCGGCGCGGGCACGGCGACAGGGGATTTCGCCATCCTAGAAGAATCGCGGTTCGAGCACGAAAAAGGCCGCCTGTTTATTTACCGGCTGACCAAAACCTATCGGGGGGTACCCCTGGTGGACGACTACATTCAGGTCGCCATTGACGGGGAGAAAAACCTGGCCAATGTCTCCTACTACTGGTCGAAAAAGATAGAGCCGTTCGGCAACACATACACCGCCATAGACGCCGGTCTGGCGCTGCAAAGCGCGAAGCTGATTGCGCTGGACGACTTCGACGACCAGCCGCCGCCGCTTACTCTCTTCGACACCAACCTAGCCTACATCAACGACCGGCAGAATCCGCAGATTGTGCGGCCGGTATGGCTCTTCGACTGCCGCTGGAACGAAAGGAGAAACTTCGAGAATCCCGACTGGAGCGGTCAGAAAAACGAGCAGCGCTTCCTTGCCGAGGTCATCACTCACAAGTATCTTGTGCTTGTCGACGCCTTCTTTATGTCCCGGGTGCGATTACTTCCGCCCGAGCTCTAGCAAACGGCCTTATGCGCAGAAGTTATAATTAGGACGGACCATTTTGCCGGGGAGGTGAACAATGTTGCTCGGTCTGCAACAGCTGCGATGCGGATTGCGTGCCGGACTGCTTCCTGCATTAGCGGTGCTGCTTCTCGCCTTTGCGCTCGTGGCAATGCTGCTGACCGCGTGCGGGGGCAAGCAGTCGTCAGTCGTCAGTCCTCAGTCCTCAGACAGTCGGGCGGAGGACGAAATAACGCTTGACGAAACGCTGGCCGAGCTTGCGGCGTATCCGTGCCCGGACGGCGTTGATGAAGCGCTTTGGAATGAGCTGAAGGCTGCGCTGGCGGAGGCGCTTGTTGGCCATTTCCCGGGCAGTCCCGCGGAACGCGGGATCACAGCCCCGCAAGGCAAAGAGCCGGGCTGGTTAGCCCGGCCTGCCCATTTTGATAAATCCGCCGCCGCGCCGCCCAGAGGCGAGGGCAATCGCGTCACCGACCTTCTCATCTGGAGTGAAAACGAGCAGCTTAGAATGACGTGGAGATACCGCAACGAGGGCGACTACGACCAGAACGGCACGGTCGGCATCTCCGACATTACTCCAATCGCCATCCACTATGGAGAAGAATGGGTAGATCCGAACAGCATTCAAGCGGTTATTGACGGCAGCGGAAACAAAAAAATCGGCATCGAGGATATCACGCCCATCGCCATGAACTATGGCGTGAATTGCGCGGGATACGTGCTGCAAAACGCTCCGGTGCCAGATCCGGATGACCCATCGTGGAATTCAATTGCGGGTTTTGAATTCGAGCTGGCATCCGGAATGGGGCGCCTTAGCTTCCTGGTCTTCGCCGAAGTGGGCGATCATCCTTACTACCGAGTTGCACCTTACGACAGTGAATCGGCCATGGGAATTCCCGGCGAGGTTGTCGAGTTCGTTCCCCGTCCGCCGGAGATTGCCGGTGTCAATCCCCTAAGCGGCGTAAGTGGCGACGCGGTTACGTTTACCGCGACCGCAACCGGTGAACTGCCTATGACATATCGCTGGAATTTCGGCGGCGGCGCGATACCCAATCAGCCATCGGGCAGCTCGGTGACGGTAACGCTTAGCGATCCCGGTTTCTACGATGCGAACGTGACCGTGACCAACGGCGCGGGCCAGGACGATTACCCGTTTACGCTCGAAGTAACCGAACCAGTGATTGATCCGCCGGATATAGAGTCCGTGTCGCCTTTGAACGGGCAGGAAGGAACGTATGTGGAGTTCAGCGCGGTGGTCACCGGCGGGCCCCCTCTTGCTTATCGCTGGGATTTCGGCGGCGGGGCCAATCCGGATACGCCCGTAGACGAAAGCCCGGAAGTGCTGCTGCTTGACCCGGGCGAATACGAGGCCAGTTTGAGGGTAACGAATCCCGTGGACGAGGATGTATTCCCGTTCACGCTTGAGGTTCTTCCCGCCAGTGCCGGATTCAAAGCAACTGTTGCGGAAGTCACGGCGGAGCATCCGAGTATGGTGGTCGCGGACGGGAATCCCGCTATTGCATTCACCAAGACCGGAGATGGCGGTAATGCGGTGTGCTATGTGCGAGCCACCGACGCGCTCGGCTCGACGTGGGGAGAATACCAAGAGTATGCCGGCGACGGTGCAACTTATACCAACAACCTGCTGCAAATTGTCGGGGGGAAGCCAGCGGGCGTAAGCTCGGTTTCGTTCATGATAGAGGGCGGACGAATTGACTTCGCCAGCGCGCAGGACGCGGCGGGAGATGTGTGGAATCCCGTGGTCGCGGTATATAGCGACTTTCAGGTCAATCCCACCGCTGCCGGGCTTATGGATGTAATGGGTAACCCCGCTATCGCTTTATCCAACGACGATACTGAGAACTACAAACTGCTATATGTTCGGGCCAACGATTCCGTCGGCACCGACTGGCCGGAAACTTACGTTGAAGTTGCGTCGCTGGAAAACGCGTCATATGCGCAAACGAGCATGGTGTTCGCTGACGGGAATCCGGCGATACTTCACACATGGTGGACGGGAGCCATCTATGTGCGCTCGAAAGACATGTACGGAAACGAATGGGATACGCCCACTGACCTGGCGAGTATGTCTGCACGCTCCTCTATGACGCTTATCGGGAATAACCCGGCAGTTGCGATAGAGACCGGCGGCGAGCTTCCGCATGCGCTAATCTACCGCCGGGCGCTGGATCCCGCGGGCACCGAATGGGGCGACCCGGTGACCGTCGTTAGCAGCGAAGGCGAGGGTGTCGTCGGAAGCGGTGGGAGAATCTGCCTGGCGGAAATCAACAAGCGTCCGGCCATCGCCTACGGCCATACGCCCGATACTATCTGGTACTTCGTGAAGTATGTCGTCGCCAAAGATAATGAGGGGAAAGGATGGAATGAACCTGTAACGGTTGACCCCGCAACCGATGTGAGCGACGGCATCACGCTCTCGGAAATCGCTGGCAGACCGGCGATGGCTTACGGCAACCGCGTGGGAGAGGAGCTTATCTACATCCGCGCGCTGGATAGCTTCGGCCTGGAATGGCCGGAATGAGCTCGCAGGCCAGTTACGACGTTGTGATTGCTGGCGCCGGGCCAGCGGGCGCATGGGCCCTGAAACATCTACCCGAAGGCATGAGCATTCTGCTGGTGGATGCGGCAGATCCGTTGAGAAGCTTCCGTGACAACAAGCTGTGCGGTGGCATGCTCACGGCTCAGGCGCAAGCGCTGCTGCCCGAGCTTCCTTTGGAAATTAGAGCCGAGCCCTTCAAGACGAAGATGGAATACCACGATGTGGACACCGGCGTTTACACGCGGTTTCCAGTAGATTATGCGAATTGCCGGCGTAATCTGCTTGACGAATGGCTGCTTCGCCAGGCGCTGGAAGCGAAAGGCGGCGATGTGGAATACTCGCCCGACACGCGCGTTAGTGGCTTGCAGGCAGATGAAGAAGGCGTTCTCGTCCGGCTGGACGAAAAACGCGAGGTGAAAGCCCGTCGGTTCTTCGACTGCACCGGCTGGCGGCAGTTTGCGCGCCGCGCGCTGGGAGCGAGCCTGACACCTTACTTCCACGCATTGCAGGCCGAATGCAGCCTGGCGCAGCCTTGTCCGCATTACATCGCGGTTTTTTCCAGCAAATGGTCTCCTTTTTTCGGCTGGTACATCCCCAAAAACGAGTCCACAGGCGAAATCGGCGCAGCGTTTGAGAGCGAAAG
This sequence comes from bacterium, assembly GCA_029932365.1. Taxonomy (GTDB): domain Bacteria; phylum 4484-113; class 4484-113; order 4484-113; family 4484-113; genus JAGGTK01. Next base: position 40,194 of record JAOZQG010000004.1, read on the forward strand.
GCGCGATGCCCCCGACATGCTGCTGGAACCGTTGGTGAGGCACTTACGCCGCAGGGATTTGAAGCTTCAACCGGGGCGAATCCGGGGTTGCCGCCTTACCCGCCTGCGGAAGGCCTCCCACATCTGGCTGGGCCGCGGAGCTGTAATGGCGTGCGGCGAAGCAGCGGGACTGGTAAGCCCCAGCAGCGGCGACGGCATAAGCTACGCCCTGGCCAGCGGCAAGGCCGCAGCGCAAACCGCATGCTTGCCAGTTGAAACCGCAGTAGCGGCGTATCGTCGGACGCTAAAGCCTCAGATATCCGAGCTTGGGCGCAATATCGTCAAGGCGTGGCTGTTGTCCGACCGCCGAGCCCGGCGCATCGCCTCGGCGCTGCTCCCGTTTGTTCACCGGGAGCGTTTTGAGCGCTTATCCTTGTAATCGCCTGTGGCATAACCTATAATCTTGCGGAGGGACAGGGCGTGCTTCTGGCAAACATCGCGACTACCATCGGTCGGCTGCTGACCGGCAAGATTGCCCGCGGATACGAACTGAAGTACAGCTTGCGGGAAGGCCTGGATCCGCGCGATCCCGCCTATGTGCGCTGGGGCATGGCGCTGAAGGAGGAAAACCTCCCGCCGCGAACCGAACTGGAGATGGATGTTCCGCCAAAGATGTACAAGCTCATCCTGCGCGACAAGTTCGGGCTGCGCCCGGATGACGTGTTTTATTTTTCGGAAGACAAGAAACGGGTGGATACCTGCCTGAAGAGAATCCTCGAAGAGCTAAGATGCAGAACGGCCAGCGAGTTCTTTCAAATGTGGATAACGGACCGCAACCTAGACTTCCTGACGGGAGTCGAGGACGATTTCGAATTCGAGGAGGGCTAGGCGAATGGACCTGTCGAAGTTCGTGCGTCCACACCTGGACGCACTGAATCCCTACGTTCCCGGAAAACCGATACTCGAGGAAGCGAACATCCTCAAGCTCGCCAGCAATGAGAACCTGCTGGGCCCGCCGGCATCCGTTGTGGAAGCGCTGCAAAAGGCCGCCAAGCGGGTGCACTATTACCCAGATGACGGTTCGACGGCGGTCCGAGAAAAACTCGCTGACAGGCTCGGTCTTGAACCGGACTGGCTTATGCCGGTGGCGGGTTGCGCCGAAGCGATTTATTACATCAGCCAGGCCTTCGTCGACGACGGGGACGAGGTGATTATGTCCCAGCCGGGATTTCCCATTTTCTACATAGCCGGCACCATTCAGAAAGCGAAGGTCGTCCGGGTGCCGGTCAGGGACGATTTCACCGCCGACACCAGGGCTATGGCCGAAGCCGTTACCGGCGATACCAAGGTAGTCTGGCTGGATAATCCCAACAATCCTTGCAGCACAATTTCGCGCCGCTCCGAGGTTGAGGAGCTTATTAAAGCAATCGGCGGGCGCGCCCTCTTCGTCCACGATGAAGCCTACGTTGACTTCGTCACCGATCCGGACTACGCCAGCGGCTTTAATTACCTTGAAGAGCACGAAAACGTAATAATACTGCGCACGTTCAGCAAAATTTACGCCCTGGCGGGCCTGCGGATCGGCATCATCGTCGCCCGCCCCGAGCTTATCGCCGCGCTGCACAAGGTGCGGATGCCGTTTAACGTAAACGCGATGGCGCAGGCGGCGCTGCTTGCGGCGCTGGAGGACGAGGAGTACCACCGGCAATCCGTGGCCATGGCCATTGAAATGCGGGAAAAGATGGCCCAGCTGCTCGACGAATATGGATTCCGCTACGTTCCGAGCCATACCAATTTCCTGCTGTTCGACGCGCGGGTGGACTGCGTGGAGCTGGCCCGGGAGATGAATGCGCACGGGATTTTCGTGCGGCCGATGAAGGGCGCGGGCCTGCCGACCTGGGTGCGCGCCAGCGTCCCGTCTAACATAGTGGATTGCTACCGCTTCGCCGACACACTCGTCGTGTGCCAGCGCAAGCTGATGGAGAGCCAGGGCGGCGATTCCGCGTAACGCGCGCGGCAGGCTACGGCAGAAGGAGCTTTTGATGAGTGTGCGCATAATCACAGGCATCCTGAAGGGACGCGAAGTATTCCTCCCCAAAGGCAGTCGCTTCAGACCGAGCACCCACTATCTGCGCGAGATGCTGTTTTCCATCATTGGGCCGGGCAAGATAAATGACGCCGTGTTTCTGGACGTTTTCGCCGGTTCGGGCGTTGTGGGCATAGAGGCCATCTCGCGCGGCGCGCGCAAGGTGATTTTCCTGGAGAAGTCGCACAAATGCGTGGAAAGCATCCGGTCTAACCTGGTCCGATTCGAAGTTGAAGACCGCGGCACCGTGCTGAAAATGGATGCTACACGCGAGCTGCCCGCCATCGGCAGGGCTCTGGATTACCACGAGGTGGTGGATATCGTATTCATCGATCCGCCGTTTTCCACGCCGCTGGAAATTCCGCTGCTCGCAACGGTTACGCGCAACCGCAACCTGTTCGCGCCCGATTGCAGGTTTTTCCTGGAGACGCGGTTAGAGCCGGGCGGCTTACCGGACGAACTTATCGTAGCCGACCAGCGCAAGACCAGCAGCAGCGTTCTGACGACGCTCGAATTCGGCTAGCTAGGCCAGCCTCCGGCGCGCCTTTTCGAGTACGCGCTTTACTATCGCAGTGACGCGGTGGATTCCCTTTCCGTCAATCAGCTGCCTGCCCCGCTCCGACTGCCGTCGTGCAAACTCGGGCTCGGATAAACGTCGCATAGTATGCTCCAGCTGTTCTTCCAGACTGCGCGTCCGCGGAAGTGCGATCAGGCCATAACCTGCGGCGCTGGTCTTTTCTGCCGTAGATATTTCGTGCGCTCCGATGGGGCATACGACTAAAGGCACGCCCAGGTAAGCGAGGCTGTAAAGGTGAGGTCTGCAGGAAACTATGCCGAAGGGCGCGGAGCGGAATGCGCGGTAAAACTCCACGCCCCGAGGAAGTTTTTCCGCAGTAACGCCGCCCCGGATGAATTTCCGCGCAAGCTGGGGATGGTCGGAAAAAAGGCGGAATTTTCGCTGCTCAAACCGCGGGCCAGAGAGCACCGCCAGCATCCTGCGGGTGGCGGCGCTTGACCTGTCCCCGAAAAAGACGGGAATCGAAACGTCTTTGCCCGGGGGTAAGCGCCAGGGCGGGGTCGCCAGAATCTCCAGCGGCAAGACCAGGTAGTCCGTCCCGTAATAGTGCTTTACGCCCTCGCGCACGTCCTCGTTGGAGCCGAAGGGCGCGAGCTGAGAATTGATTATGCAGTCCAGCGACACAGGCCGGTACGCCCGGCGCTCAGGTCGCCGCCGCCGGCTGCGGTGAGGATAGATGTCCAGTCCCAGAAACGCCGACAGCGGTAAAAGCTCACGGAGTAGTTCACGTCCCCAGTAGGTGTCGGCGAAATCGTAGCTGTCGAATACTACAAGATGCGGCTTGTAGAACGGATAGCGCTTGCGCAGCAAATCCGCCAGGAGCTTTCGCCTGATTGACCAGCGCAGCTCCCATGAGGGGAAAAACAGCGCCTGCTCCTTTCGCCGACGCATATGGCCCAGGGCGCTCTCGTCGCCCAGCAGCACTATTTGTGTGTCGGCGCCGAGTTCGGTGCGCAAATGACGTGCCAGCGTGGTTGAGCGCAAGAGATGCTCGTAGCCGAATGTCGAGTCGGCGCGCGTGATGATTAGCACGCGATCAGCCATCGCCTATCAGTTTAGCAGGCGGCCTGCCGCTCTGGTGAGACTATGCGACAGGACGCTAGGTCGCTAAGGCTAGTAGCCCACTTTCCAGACGCCGCTGCTAACGCCGGCAAGGTCAGCGCCCTGCACGTCCGCTTCCAGGCCGGATATCAGCTCTTCGTTCCAGAAGGTGAGGGAGTCATCAACGCGCCAGTTCAGGTCGAAGAAGCCCATCGCACACGCGCCGCCAAGTCCCAGCAGCTTGACCTCGTCACCCCATACCATCCAGTCGGGGAATCCCGCGCCGGAGTAGATCTCGGTGAAGCTGAACAGGCGCTTGAAGCCCTTGAGCGACTGTCCTTCCTGCACTAGGATGAGGGTGCCGGGACATTCTGGATTGGGGTAGACGAATTTCGCCGCGAGATCGCGCCCGGGAATCCATCGTCCGCCGACCAGGACGCCGTCGTCGTGCATAACAATGGGCAGAGCGGTCTCAAGCCGCGCCGTAACCGCGTTCATCTTGGCTCCGCCGAGAAGTATCAGATTTGGCGGCTCTCTGAGATCGGGGATTGGGTCGGTATCGGCGATAATCCACGTGCGCGCGTTCGCCCGGTACCACCATGCGTGCGCATAGGCTTTGGCCAGCGCTAGCGTCCACTCGTCCTCCTCGTCAGTTCCCTGGGTGCCATAGACGATAACGAAGGGGCGCATAAAGGCCTGCTTCCACGGCCCGTAGATTTCACGTGTCTTCGCGCCCGGTGGCACCATGACTTCGCCAACCTCCCACAGCCCGTGCTCGTTCCGGTGGAAGCTGTAAGTGTCATCCGAGACCGGCTCCAGCACGAAGCGGACTCCATCGAGATTCACCATCATCTTGCCGCCGTGCGCCACTGCGGCTTCCGGCACCGCTTTGATTCCGCCGATAAGCTGTTCCGGCAATCGAAGCGTCAGGCCTTCAATGTTGGTCGTTTCCACTCTCACGGTGCGCGGCGCGACGACCTCCGCTACCACCTTTGTGTCGTTGTAAGCCTTCAGCGGGCGGTCAATGGTGACCCAGTAGGCGCGGTTGTTGACCGAGTAATTATGTGTGCGATAAACGACCCTCTTTGGCCACGGATTACGCTCGTGCTTCTGCCAGAACTCGTTGATCCAGCTTGCATCCACACAATCGGTGCCCGGAGTGTCGGGGTCATTCCACCAGTGGCCCATTCCAGGAACTTCCTTGTATCTCACGTCGTAGCCCCGGCGTGTGAGCAGGTCAACCAGCATCTTCGGTTGCTGCGGCGGCACGTTATCATCAGCGCTGCCCTCAACCGCCAGTATCGGCAGATTGAGCGCGTTTTCGGTCAACATCAGGGTATTCTCCTCGCGCAACCCCAGGTTCCAGATGAGCTGGCCCCGGGGCTCGCCGAGAACGACGTTCTTACGCAGGAACATCGGAACGTAAAGGTCGAACGTAGTCCAGCCCGCGCTTGGAACCGCATCGGCCCACATATCTGGGTAGACGAATGCGTTGAACCAGGTGCCGTGTCCGCCCATCGAGTGGCCGGTAAGATGAACGAGGTTCTCGTTGATGGGATAGCGCTCCTCGACTGCCGTCAGGGTTTCCAGAACATTCATACTACCCCAGTCCTGCCAGTCAAATCCGAAGCGCCGGCAATTGGTAGCCGCGACGACAAACGCCCAGTCCTTGGCTTCGTAACAGTCCACCTGCCCCTGTGCCTCGCAGCCAGCACCATGCAAAGAAAGCACGAGCGCGTATTTTTTATGCGGGTCGAAGTCTAACGGCTCTTTGAGCGCGTAGTACTGAACCGAGGACGTGCTCGCCGACCAGAAGGTCTCGCGCCGCGATTGGGATGTGTCGCGCACCCGGAACTTGAGGACGTCGCTTCCCAGCACCGCGCCGTCCGGACCGTCAAGGAACTCCACCTTCACCTCAACTTCGTCGGCTTCGTAGTCCAGGGGAACGTCCGGCGTCGGCCCAACGGGCACCTGGAAGCTTTGAACGCCGAGCGGCGGGATGGGTGCCGGTGCGCCAAACAGACCGCCAAGGCCCGGAACGTCGCTGCTCAGGCGGATGAAAGGCTCCCGCAGCCAGCGCGTAGTCGCATTGGCTATGGGCACCGAGAACATAATCTGCCGCTTCCATCCGCGCACCAGATCAGGCAGCGTCGTATCCTTGGCGACGAACGTCACGTCGTCCTCCACCGGCAGTATGCGCATGGTAAACGAGCCCCGGTAGCTGAATCCCACGCGGAACTCGTTGCGCCCCTGTTGCAGCACAACGGGCTGCTTCCACATATTGTGGCCATAGGAGTCGCCCTGGTAGGGAATACCATTAAGGCGGAAACCGCCGGACCGCTGCAAGTCTACCAGAGCCCGTCTGGGCCCGTCCTCCAGGTAAATGGCTCCGAACGCAAGCCCGCTGTAAAGCGCGCCGGCAAATCCCCATTCGCTGGTAATAAGTTCCCAGTAGTCGTCGCTAATTTCGGGATAGTCAATGGTGACTTTCCCGTCGTCGTCGCTCTCGAAGTACTTCCAGCGTACGGTGCATCCGGGCACGAGATAGCTGGGAAAGGAGCCCTTCAGCGAGGGTTCTTCGAACGGTTGTTCGCCGAAGTACGCAAGCGAGTCGGTTCCGGCCTCCCGCACTCCCATCGGAAACGGCCCGATAGTGCGCCAGCGTGGCACGATGATAGTCTCGTCAATGCTGGGAATGGTATCGGCGCGCACTGCGACGGCAAATGCGGTGGACGCGATAACGCACAGAATCGCGGTTAGTAGGAATCCAGCTAGGGATCTCCGGTTCATAACATACTCCCCCTAGGGTGATGCGCCGATTATAGCATCGCGGCCACACTGCGCTCTTGCTTGACACCACTGGCGGCGATTCCGTATAGTTATTGGCGCTGCGGAAGTAGTTCAGTGGCTAGAACACCACCTTGCCAAGGTGGGGGTCGCGGGTTCGAATCCCGTCTTCCGCTCTTTTTCATTTCCGGCGGGCGCTGCGCTCGGGCTGAGGTATAATCTAACACCAGCGGTTAATTAATGGCGCGAGGAGAAAAAGTTATCGCCGACAACGAGGAGCTCGCCCGGGCGACCGGACGATCGGCGGACGAGTGGATTAAGCTGCTGCAGAAGGCGGGCCTGGGATGCGGGGACCGCACCGCCGTAGTCCAGCACCTGGTGGACAAATACCGCCTTCAGTTATACTGGGCGCATTGCATATCCCATAAATATTGCGGCTAAAACCTGCGGCAACCGTCCAGCGCTGTATTTGGGGGCAAGGGCATGGCAGACACAAGGCTCGCTGAATTCATCATCCGGTCGCTTGTCCGCCAACAGGCGGAACAGGAATTCCGTCCCGAGCTTGAAAGCAAGGGCTGGAGCGAAAAGGAGATAGACGAAGCCCTGGCGCGGGCAAAGGAGCTGCTCGACTCAGAGGCCGCCCCGCCCCAGGCTCCGGCGAAACATTTCTCCTTTGCGGCATCTCCCGCAGTCGACCTTTCCCGTGTCACGGCGGCGCGGATATTCTTGTTTCTGGGCGCTCTGGTCATCGTGAGCGCGGCGGTCTTTTTCATTTCCATCAACTGGGAAGAATGGTCGGGACTGGAGCGCTTCACCTCTATTCTCACTCCCCTGCTGGTCTGCGCGGCGGCGGGTCTGACACTCTGGTTTCTGCGCCAGCGGGCGGTCGGAATTTACTTTTTGCTCACCGCCGGGATGCTCGCGCCGTTCGTATTTTACATGGCCTTCTGGGGGCCGGCGGCGGGACGCCCGGATTATTACTTACAGCAACCGGTGCTGCTTCACTGGGGCGCGTCAGTGGGCGTAGCTACGCTTATTTATCTGCTGTGCCGGCGCTTCCTGGCCCATCCATCGTGGTCGTTGCTGACGGGACTGGGATTCGTGCTCGCTGCGGCATTTTCCGTCGCGGGCATTCTGGATGCGGAACCCGAGCTTACCATTCACCGCGCGGCGCTGGTAGCGAGCGCTCTAGTGCTTCTCGCCGGATTATATCTGGAGCGCGCGCGCCATGTGGTTGATGCCAAGCTGCTGTATCTCGTGGCGTGGGTCGGGCTGGTTTTCTCGCTGCTGGTTCTGGGCTTTTCCGGGGGGATGTTGCCAGAACACATCGTGGAGCGGCAAACCTGGGGTATAGACGGACCTAACGCCTATGGCATTTCGACCGTTCTTGCCGGGTTGGTAGGACTGGGGCTGGCTTATATGGCCCGCGCACTGTCCACGACCGGTTTTAATGCTCTGGCCGTATACCGGGGCTTGCTGGGATTCTTCGGCTGCGCGATGGTGCTCTTCGGCGCGTTTCTCACCGGCGTGGACGGGAAGCTGCCTGTCTACGAGACGGTCTTCCTGGCGCTCTCGCTCGGTGCAATCTTCGCGGGTCAGAGCATGCGAGTTCGCTCGTTTTTGTACCTGGGCGTGCTGTTCGTGATTGTATACGTCTTTTCGACGGGCTTCGAGTACTTCGAGGACGAGTTGGGCTGGCCCGTTATTTTGTTCTGTGCGGGGCTTATTTCAATGCTTATCGGGTTTGCCGCCGACCGCTGGTCGCGCACTTTCGCAAGACGGCGGAATGCGGAAGCCGGTTAGTCCAACCCCGGTTTGCCCATTGCCCTTGTGTGGAGTATAATAATTGCCCCGGCTGGCTGGATTTAGCCGCCGGAAACGTGGCAACGGGAGGGAGTCAATGAGAAAATTCATTTTAATAATCATCTCGCTAAGTCTGCTTGTTACCCTCGCGCTGGCGCTCACAGCCTGCCCGAGAACGACTGAGATCCAACCGGAACAGGGAACGGTTGAGCCTCAACCGATTCAACCTTCCGGGACGGACACTGAGCAAAAGCTCCCTGAAGGGGCTGCAATCACACCGGATCAGCTTGAAGAACACGAAGTCGCAGAAGAAGGTGCGGAGGCCGGTGACGAAGAGGCCGGCGAGCCCGATGGTGACGAGGAAGCGGTGCCCGATGACGAAGAAGGTGCCGACGAGGAGGCTGGAGAGGCCGAGGACGCTGAAGAAGAAACGGAAACCGAGTAGTTCACAATCTCGTTAGGACCTGCAACAGCACGTGGTGCCGCGGCACCACGTGCTGTCACGTATTTTCTCGTAGTGCACCTCCGCGCCAAGGATATTCTTACTAATGTGCGGAAATTTTGGCCCATCGCCGCTACACCCGAGGCTTTGGTAGAATTGGAGCGTGGAAAGATCTGGCCGGATAGCTCCGCTTGTGTATTACTCGCTCTGGACGGCAATTTCGCGCTACGACCTGGAATTCTGCAAGAAACTGGAGAGCAAGTACCGGCTCACACTAAAGACCGTAGAGCGCACCAAGGGTATAAGCACGCTCTCGGCGATTCC